>DGEB01000020.1:0-140 GCA_002385735.1 Peptococcaceae bacterium UBA3937 | reverse complement strand
GGTTGCTTCTTCTGCCGCTTTTTCATCACTATCCTTTAACTCATCCTTATCCTTTGCTGCATCCTTACCCTCTGCTTCAGCATTGTTCTTTGCTGCATCTTTATCCTTTTCTTCAGCCTTATCCTTTGCTTCAGCATTGT
>DGEB01000037.1:649-16782 GCA_002385735.1 Peptococcaceae bacterium UBA3937 | reverse complement strand
AGGTGTTCCCTAAGAGAGAATATTTTAGAGAGAATATTATCGTAGAGATAAGCTGCCCCGCTCCTCAAGGCCGGCCAGGCCGTGGGCCTTCAGCATCCCATCCGACAGCGTGTATAAGGTGTCTTTGATATACAAAATCCGTCTGATTTCCTTCTCCTGGTCTACGGTATAATAACCGGCTTTCAGTAACTCCTCTGCATTGAGATGAGTGATCTTGCCCCGCAAGACAAAGCCGTCCTGCAAATTCAGTTGATACACATAGGCGCCCTGGAAAGTAAATTGCCCGTACTGCAGGGAATCCGGCCGCTTTTCCTCCTCCGGCACCTCCATTACCCGGACCGGAAAGGCCAGCAGTTCCTTCTCCCGGTCCCAAAGCAGCGCCTTATGATTACGCAGTAATTCCGAATCGGTGCCCCGGTCCCCGATTACCTCCCTGAACAATTCCCGCGGTTTGGTGACATCCGTCACATCAAAAACGGCCAGCTTCATCCCCTGATAATAAGCCTGGGTGCGCTCTTCGCCGCTTCCCCGCAGCCCTTTTACGGGCAACTCAATCGTATCCTTGCCGAAGCCGATAATATGGTTTTCATCATAAGGATGCAGATAATCGCTGTAGCCCGGGATTTTCAAAGCGCCCAAAACCCGTGGTTTGGTAGGTTCCTTTAAATCAAGGACGAAGAAAGGATCCGTATCTTTAAAAGTGACCAGATAAGCCCGGTCGCCCATAAACCTGCTGGCATAAAGCTGTTCGCCGGGAGCAATCCCCTCCAGCTTCCCGACCAGGCTCATGCTATCGTCCAGGATATACACGTTGTTCCTGGACTGGTCTTCGCCGGCCCCCCAGGTTTGACCCACCGTGGTGGCTACCCGGAGATAACCTTTATGTTCATCCATCGAGAACTGATTGAGCAAGCTCCCGGGGACCTCTCCTTTCGCCAGATAAGTAACCTTGCCCTTATCCAGCGAGAATTTATAAATCTCCGTATGGGACGTCTGACGGTTAACGGGGCTAATGCTGATGACCCCACTGTCCGTCATCGGGCTGATTAAATCAAAGACACGGTAGCTAAAGCTCTGCAAGGCCACATAAAGATTTTCCGCCGAAACGTAGATCTCATCCCCAGCTCCTAAAAGGGTGGACAGATTGATTTTCTCCTCCGGCCGCTCCAGATTGAGCCCGGCCACCAAAAGGTAATTGGCGCTCCTTATCGGCGGGATATAGCAAATCTCCTTAAAAGAAACCGTCAGATAATCATCCTGCAAGGCCGTATCCCGGTAAACAGGAGCGAGTTTGCCCTCTTGCCCGTCCTCCAGCGCGTAGTAAGCCGGACAGTTGGCCACAAAATAGAGATATGACCCAATCTTGCGGGAAGAAAGATAACTGCCTTCCAGGGAAACTTCCCTGAGTTTTTTAATGTTGGTCTTGTCCTGATGATCATAAATGGCAACCAGGACCTCGTCCTGATAACGGCGCGGCGGCCAGATGACTGTCTTTTTCGCCTCGCTCTGTGGCTCCACCGGAGCCGGTTTCATAATGTAATACAACGGTTTTCTCCCGATAACCACTAAATATCGCTCATCGACATATAGCTCCTGGGGCTGGAAATCCTGGTCCGGGAAAGACAAGGTAGACACGACGGCCATTTCTTCCGCCGGGTATGCTTTTGTGATTAAAACCCGTTTGTTGTTCACATGATAAAGGTATTCCCCGTCGGTTTTCACAATATCCGCCTCATCCACCCCCTGCACCTGGACGTTGGTGGTGGAGTAATCGCTGGAAACTTCCGCTTCCATCATCTTCTTTTGGGCGCTCTGGCCGCTTGCCATGTTCCCTGCCACTTCCGAAACAGCCACATCTAAAATCGGACCAAAATCAGCCTGTCCCCTTCTTCTCTGCCAATCCCCTGCCTCTGTATTGGCTAACAGTTTTTGCAACTGTTCCGCCGAGCCCACCTTCGGAAGGTTGTTGACCTGCCGAATCAGGGCATCCAGCAAGGTTTTTTCCGTCTCCTTGTTAAACGGTGCTTCTTTTTCGCTAATGATAATCAAGCCCCGGTCGTAAAACACCTTCTTCCCGAAAGCTTCGCTAATGGCCCGCACCGGCACAAAAGTCCGTCCGTCAATGATTTCCGGCACGGCATCAAGTTTTACCGCTTTTCCGTCAATCATCATCTGGGCATCCCCGGGAAAGATTTTCACGGTTTTCGCCGGTTTTCCGCTCTCCCCGCCAACTGTAAGTCTTACGGCGGAAGTGCCTCGCTCCCACGCGATTTTCGCCTGTAAGCTTTCGGCAATAAAACGCAAAGGCACGAACACCCTGCCCTGTTTCACATAAGGCGTAATGCTGCCGTTTTGCTGATCCACCTGTGTTTCCTCATTTTCCACCAGCGCCAGCGTACTGCCTGCATACAAGACAATGGCTTTATCCAGCCTTTGCCGCAAAACCGTCTCCGGATCACCTTGGGCCGCATCGCCGGAGGCATTCGTCAAACCGGGCCGCCAGGCGAGCACAGCCCCGGCGACCAGCGCCAGAACCAGCAAAAAGATTGCCAGCTTACCGGTTCCCTTTTTGACCATCTTGCTCATCATGTTCTCACGCCCTTCATTCACATTTTTCCCATCCATATCTTTTCCCTGTAAATCTTTTCTCTTTTTATTGGACGTTTTCCTCTTGTAAATGTTCCCAATTTGCCAAAATGAAAAGCAGCAGTAAAAAGCAAAAAATGGTATTTCCTCTATGTTCTAAATAATGGTTCTCTTTTTTACCTTCATAGAGGATATTTTTTTAATTATAAAATTGTATACAAAATTTATTTTTTTATAACTTGAGGATATTAGTTCTACATCTTCTCAATCAGTATCAATATCCGTAGGCACTAACGGGGGATCTTATTCTGTTTCCCAAACCTACGGTTCACAAAACTTTAGTACCAGCGGTACTATTGAGCCCGGTAGCAGTTTTAATCAGACTTGGACCACCGGCGGAGCAACCACCACAATCTCCGTCAGTTCATCCACGAATTCCGTTAGCGCGTCCAGCTATAGCTCTGTATCCTTTCATATTGGAAACAACTAATCATTTAACGCTATAACACAAGCCAAAAATATAATGTAGAAAAACCCACTTTTGCAGAACGATCTGCCTAAGTGGGTTTCCTTTTTTCCGGCTCTATTTCTTTTTTCCATTCCACGCATCAGACACAATCGAGGTTTATTTCTATGGGCGGTACTTCGATTTCCTCTTCGGTCTGGTTGTAATCGACTAAGAAGTCCGCCAGCCTGTTTAAGGCGGTGGTCAGGACATCAACCGGCGCCAGGTAGACGACCCGGAAATGATCCGGCTCCGGCCAGTTGAAGCCGGTTCCTTCGACCAGCATTACTTTCTTTTCCCGCAGAAAATCCAGCACAAACTTATAATCACTGGTTATATTAAAGCGCTTCACGTCGATTTTCGGGAACATGTAAAAGGCTCCCTTGGGCTTGACGCAACTTATCCCCGGAATACTGGTCAGCAACTCATAGCAAGCCTCCCTTTGCTTATACAGCCTTCCTCCCGGGATAAGCAATTCGGTCAGGCTTTGATAACCGCCCAGGGCAGTCTGGATGGTATACTGGGCGGGCACATTGCTGCACAAGCGCATGGAAGACAGCGTTTTCAACCCCTCAATATAGTCCTCCGCGATGGCCTTGTTCCCGCTTACCACCATCCAACCGGCCCGAAAACCCGCAATGCGGTGAGACTTAGACAAGCCGTTGAAAGTTACAAAAAATACGTCTTCGGAAAGACTGGCGGGGGACACATGAACCGCGTCCTTGTCGTAAATGATCTTATCGTAGATTTCATCGGAAAAAACGATGAGCTTATGCTCTTCGGCAATCTTGACAATTTCCCGGACCATATCTCCCGGATAAAGCGCTCCGGTGGGATTATTCGGATTGATAATGACAATCCCCTTGGTTCTTGGGGTGATTTTCCGCCGGATATCCGCCAAATCAGGACACCAATCGGCCTGCTCGTCACAAAGGTAATGGACCGGCGTGCCGCCCGACAAAGAGATGGAAGCCGTCCACAGCGGATAGTCGGGGGCAGGAACCAGAATCTCGTCCCCGTCATTTAAGAGGGCCTGCATCGCAATACTAATCAGCTCACTTACCCCGTTGCCGGTGTAGATATCGTCCACATCCACATCCAGCACATTCTTCTGCTGGTAATACTGCATGATTGCTTTCCGGGCCGCGAAAATCCCCTGCGACTCCGAATAACCTTGCGCTACCCGTAAATTATGAATTACATCACGGATAATCTCCGGTGGAGCATATAAGCCGAAGGGGGCGGGATTACCGATGTTCAGTTTGATCAGTTCATACCCGTATTTCTCCAGCTTTTTGGCCTCATCGAAAATCGGGCCGCGAATCGCGTATCGCACATTGTTGAGCTTGTTGGATTTCCCGAAATATGACATGATTAAACTCCCCTTATCTATTTAGGATTATTTGTTGATGCACTCTTGCAAATTATTCTTATTATTGTACCACAAAATTTTGCTGTTTTATACCACTAATTTATTGCCACAATTTTTTTTTATGTCTTGCGTATAAAATAACACAACCCATCGATAATGGAAAGGGCCGAACAAGCCGCCAAGTGGGGTTTTTTATCTTGATCAAAAATTTATCGAAAATCCGCCGGTTTCCACCTATCCGGGGTCATATTTGAAAAGGGGTATACAACAACACAGAAATTTACCCGCCTATTTTTAATACGCGTCATACCCTAAAACATTCAGAAACCCACTTGGGAAAACAATCTACCCAAGTGGGTTTCCTCTTTCTTGACCCTCTTTTGCTTTTCCTTATTCCACGGTTACGGTGCGCGTTTTCTCATCCCATTGCACCGTAAAGCCCAAGTATTCACCGACATAACGGGCCGGGAGCATCGTCCGGGAATTACGGATCACCGGCGTAGTGTCCATGGTCCGTTTTTGCCCGTCCACCACCGCCTGCTTGCTGTCGATGGTCAACAATAGGCTATGCCCTTGCCCCTGGATACTGACCGTCCGGGTGATTTCATCCCAATCCACCGTAGCCCCTAAGGCTTCCAAAATAGCCCGTACCGGCACCATCAGGCGGTTCTGACCATCGATATAGGGCTCCGAATCAAAGACCACGTTTTCCCCCTGCACAATCACTTTTAAAGGAGGCAGCGCCTGTCCGGGCTGCTCCGTACCCGGCGCCGGCTCAACTTGCCCTGGTTGTCCCTGCTCTTGCCCAGGCTCGGCCGGCTGGTTTTCGTCGGCCTGACCAGGCTGTTCCGCGCCCGGCTGGGTGGAGGGAGCAGACACCTTGGAGCCATAGATGAGATATTTCTCTCTTTCTGCTTTAAAGCGATTTAACTCCGGCAAATAGTTGGCCTCGATCTGCTGCGGGGTCAGCCCTTGTTCGAGCCATTGCCCGATTTTATTAGTCCCCATAATCTTGTCGAACATCACCATAGTTTTTCCACTCTTGGGCACCTTGAAATGATTCAGGGAACGGGCATAGGCCAGGGCATAAATCCCGGTTTTCGCCGGATTAAAAGTGCGGTAATCCTGAATGCTCAGCTTTACCCCGCCGGCCGACCCTTTATACTCGGGAATAAAGGTCACACCCGGCAAACCCGCCTCATTCAGCAGCTTGGCATAAGCTTCCGCATTGATTCCTTTCCCGCCAATCCATTTGAATTTATCCGACTGGAAAATCCCAGTCCCTTCTCCCAGGCCGGTTGACATATAGCCGAAAACCGAATCGATATCAGGAACATTCGGCGAAGTCGGGACCCAAGTGAGGCCCGTATCCTGCCAAATCATCTCCCGGGAATATCCCTCCATGGGAATAACGATTACATCGGCGCCGATCTCCCGGTTGAAAAACAGCGCCAGTTCCCCAATGGTCATGCCGTGGGCTGTCGGCAGGTTATCGACCCCCACAAAGGTCTCGTACCCTTCTTCCAGCACCATCCCGTCCACGGTCAGCCCACCAAGGGGGTTGGGCCTGTCCAGCACAATCACCGTTTTGTTAGACTGCTGCGCCGCCTTCATACAATAATTCAATGTAGAAATATACGTATAGGTGCGCGCCCCGATATCCTGAATATCATAAAGCAAGACATCAATGTTTTGCAGCATTTCTGCGGTGGGCATCCGTGTTGCCCCGTAGAGACTATAGACCGGAATCCCCAACTGGGGATGGACATAGGAAGCCACATAAGCACCGGCCGCCGCCTGCCCGTCAATCCCGTGTTCCGGCCCGTAGAGCGCCGTTAACTGGAAAGTGCTTTGCCTCGCCAGCACATCAATGGTGCTTTCCCCTTTACTGTTCAGTCCCGTCTGGTTGGTGACCAAACCGACTTTTTTCCCATCCAGCAAGTGCCGGTATTTCGTTAACAACACTTCATTGCCCAGTTTAAATGTTTCGCCCTCTCCGGTTCTCCCTCTTACCCCGGATATTTCAACAGCGCCGGTAATGGGGTTAATCTTATTGCGAATCGGTTCCGCATACTGATTATTCGTATTGTTCGTATTACTTGCATCATTGGTATCAGCAACGTCTGCGGGCACATCTGCCACCGCGCCGGCACAGAAACAGGTCACCACTAAAAAGACCACCAGTAACATGGCCATACCCTTTTTCGACACAATCCTTCTTAACGTCATCCTCCTTCTACTCCTCCTCCACCTTAATTTTTTGCCTATTAAACTGCCTTTCCTTTCAAGTCTCGCCAAATGCTTTCCTCACTCTTGCTCCAACATTGCTTAAAGGCTCGGTCCGTTCATTCTTTTTCTGACGAAAAAGTGCCGGGAAAGTTCCCGTATCTTTCAGCGCGTACCTGCCCGGGTCAGTTTTTTAATAAGTAAATCCCCGCAATAATCAAGCCAATGGCCAAAGCCGTTTTGGGAAGGGATAATTTGTTTCCCAGAATCAGCACCGAAAAAGTCGTTAGAAACAGATAATAAGCCAGGGTTTGTCCGGCCACCAAAAGCGGCAGATTGTGGAAGACCAAATGCCCTTTGTTGATGCCGAGGCCAATAAAAATATTCGCCAGCAATAAAACCGGCAGCATCATCAAATAATATTTCCCAATCGAAAGAAAGTCTGCCGTGGCGTATTTGACCTGCAGGGTCACCAACAAGGCCAGGAGGAGTGAACCTCCGCTTACAAGTAGAATAATCCTCATCATTTTGAACACCTATCCTTAGAATAATCCTGTGATTCTCCCTGTCTCGTCCACATCGATTTTTTCTGCTGAAGGCACACTGGGTAAACCGGGCAAGGTCATAATGCTGCCTGTTAAGGCCACCACAAATCCCGCTCCGGCCGACAGACGCGCCTGCCTTACCGTGAGTTCAAAACCCTCGGGCGCTCCCAACAGTTCCGGATTATCCGAAAAGGAATATTGGGTTTTCGCCATGCAAATCGGCACATTGCGGTAGCCCAAAGCCTCAAACTTGGCCAGGCTCTTTTTAGCTTCCTTGCTAATGACCACACTGCCCGCCCGGTAGATCTCTTGGGCAATAATCCTGATTTTTTCACTTAAACTGGCTTCCAAAGGATACAGGTGCTGCACTTCCGTTGGATCGGCCGCGGCCGCTTTTTGCCTTTCCAGAGTGGCGAGAACCTTCTCCCCTAACTCCATCCCTCCGTCGCTCCCCCGGCCGAAGACCTCGGTAATTGCCGCCTCTACCCCGCGCTCGCGGCATTCATTTAAGACCAATTCCAGTTCGGTCTCCGTATCGGTGGGAAAACGATTTAAGGCCACGACCACCGGCAACTGGTATTTATGCTTGATATTTTCAATATGCCGGTGCAGATTTGCCATTCCTTTGCAAAGATATTCCAGATTGCCTTCCCCTAACTTTTCCTTGGGCGAACCGCCATGCAGTTTCAAAGCCCGGACACTGGCCACCAGGACCACAAGCTCCGGCCTGATGCCCCCGGTGCGGCATTTAATGTTCAGGAATTTTTCCGCGCCCAGGTCCGCGCCGAAACCGGCCTCCATGATCACATAATCGGCAACCTTCATGGCCAGTTTCGTGGCAATCAAGCTGTTGCAGCCGTGGGCAATGTTGGCAAAGGGCCCCCCATGGACAAAGGCGGGGGTGCCTTCTAAAGTCTGCACCAGGTTAGGATTGAAAGCATCCTTCAGCAAGGCCGTCAAGGCCCCCTGGGCTTGCAGATCCCCTGCGGTAACCGGCTCTCCGTGGTATGTATAAGCCACAATCATCCGGGCCAGCCGCGCCTTCAGGTCATGCAGGTCCTGCGCCAGGCAGAAGACCGCCATGATCTCCGAGGCCACGGTAATATCAAAACCGTCCTCCCGGGGTACGCCGTTCCCGTTTCCGCCCAGCCCGCTGACAATGAAACGAAGCTGCCGGTCATTCATGTCTAAAGCCCTGCGCCACATGATTTTCTTCGGGTCAATCTGTAACTTATTGCCCTGATAAATATGATTGTCGATTAAAGCGGCCAGCAAATTATTCGCTGCTCCAATGGCGTGGATATCCCCGGTAAAATGCAAATTGATATCTTCCATGGGCACGACCTGCGCATAGCCCCCGCCGGTGCCCCCACCCTTTACCCCGAAAATAGGACCCAGCGAAGGTTCCCGCAGGCAAATGGCCGTTTTCTTTCCTAATTTGTTCAATGTATCGCCTAAACCAATCGTCACCGTGGTTTTGCCCTCCCCGGCGGCGGTAGGATTAATGGCGGTGACTAAAATAATCCGGCCATCGGGGCGGGAAGCCAGTTTTTCCCGCAACCGATAGTCCACTTTCGCTTTATAAAAGCCGTAGTAAAAAAGGTGTTCTTTCTCAATCCCCAGTTTAGCGGCAATATCCTTAATCCGTTCCTTTTGGGCTGCTTGGGCGATTTCAATATTACTTTTCATATATAGTGTTAATCCTCCTTAAAACTAAAAACTCAACCCGCACTGAAAGGCCTTGCTATTCAAGTCATGAAGCTTCGGCGGCAAAAAGCTTTTGATGACCTCTTCCCAGGCGAAGTCCTCCAAACCTAACGCCTTCACTACCGCACCCAGCAAAACCATATTCTGCGCCCTGGCATTGCCTAATTCGGCCGCCAGCGTATGCGCCTGCAACACCTTCAGTTGCCCGGCTTGTTTTTCCACATAATCAGCCAGCACCGCGAGAAGATTTTCCGGATAAGCCTGTTGCCCAAGCAGCACCGGCAAAGGATAAATCTCATAATCATTTACAATTAGTGTCCCCATTTTCTTCAACTGGGTCATATATCTGGCCGCTTCCAGCTTTTCAAAAGCCACGATCACATCGGCTTCCTGCGGCCCAATCAGCGGGGAATAAACCTTTGGCCCAAATTTAATCTGCGTAGTCACACTGCCGCCCCTTTGGGACATGCCGTGGATTTCGGACATTTTGACATCATAACCCTGCTGCACCAGCCCCTCGCTTAAAATCTTCGAGGCCAGGATGGTGCCTTGTCCACCGACACCCACCAACAACAAGGCTTTGCTTGCGGTTTCCTTCTTTATTTCGTCCTTGTTCGCTTTATCTTGTTGCATCATCGCTGTTTCCATTTTACTCACCCGCCTTTGTGATTGCCTCAAATTTGCATACCTGCAGGCACAAGCCGCAGCCGTTACAACTGTTGGCATCAATAACCACCTGTCCGCCTTTTACGGACAACGCCGGACAGCCAATCTTCATACAAGCCTTACATTTCCGGCATTTTTCCTGGTCAATGGCGCAATACATCCCCGCCCGCGCCCGTTGCACATCCTTCAACAAAGCGCAGGGTTGTCTGGTGATGATGACAAAAGGCTCGGTCGCCGCAGCCGCCTCCCGGACCGCTTCTTCCGTCTCCGCCAGGTTATAGGGGTCGACCACCCGGATGTTTTCCCCTTTAATCCCAACGGCGCGCACCAACGGCACGAGATCAACGGCCGCCGTCTCTTCACCTTGCAAGGTGCGGCCGGTGCCCGGGTTGTCCTGATGCCCGGTCATGGCCGTAATCCGGTTATCGAGAATAACCACACAAATCTTGCTCTTGTTATAAACCGCATCAATCAAACCGGTAATCCCGGAATGAAAGAAAGTAGAATCGCCGATACAGCTAAAGACCTTTTTCGGCACTCCTCCCTTTTGAAAAGCCTTTTCAAAGCCGATGCCCGCCGAGATGCTGGCCCCCATGCAAATCACCGTATCCGTAACCGCAAGCGGCGGGGTCAAACCAAGGGTATAGCAGCCGATATCGCTGGAAACAACTACATCTTTCAGCTTGCTTAAAGCAAAGAACAAGCCCCGGTGGGGACAGCCGGCACACATCACAGGCGGCCTTCCCGGAAGGGAGAGTTCCTGTCCCGGAGCTGCCACAAGGCCCGCCGCTACCTTTTTACCCTTTGGAGACCCAAAGGCTTCCCGGATAATCCCCGAATTTAATTCCCCGCACAGCGGGAGCACGTCTTTCCCTTTACACTTAATCCCCAGGGCCTTCACCGCTGTTTCCAGATAGGGGTCGTTTTCTTCTATCACCCATACTTCGCCGACCTGGGCGGCAAAGTCACGGATTTTTTGCTCCGGCAAAGGATAAGTCAAGCCCAGCTTGAGATAGGAAACCTCGTCGCCAAAAACCTCCCGGGCGTACTGATAGGAAATCCCGCTGGTGATAATGCCGACCTTACGTCCTCCCCATTCGATGCGGTTGAGGGGAGAGTGTTCCGCCGCTTTCTGCAATTCGCACAGTTTTTCTTCCACAATCACATGCCGCACTTTGGCGTGGGCCGGCGTCATCGCGTATTTCTGCACGTTTTTCTGATAGGCCTTTATTCCTACTTCTTCTCTTGCCTCCAGTTCCACCAAACTTTTGCTATGACACACCCTGGTGGTCACCCGGAGGATCACCGGCATATCGTATTGTTCGCTCAACACGAAGGCCATCTTCACAAAATCCTTGCATTCCTGGCTGTCCGAAGGCTCCACCATAGCTACCTTGGCATGAGGAGCGTAATGGCGGTTATCCTGCTCATTCTGCGAACTATGCAGCCCCGGATCATCCGCCGTAACCAGCACCAGACCCCCGTTTACCCCCTCATAGGCCATGGTAAAAAGGGGATCGGCGGCCACATTCATTCCCACATGCTTCATAGCGGCTAAAGCCCTGGCGCCGGCAATGGCCGCCCCGCTAGCCACTTCCACCGCTACCTTTTCGTTGGGGGACCATTCGGAATATATCTCCTTGTAGCCCGCGATATTCTCCAGGATTTCCGTGCTGGGCGTTCCCGGATAGGCCGCGGCTACAGTACAACCGGCCTCATATGCTCCTCGCGCTATGGCTTCATTCCCTGTTAATAGTTTCTTCATTACTCGATCTTCCTCTCCGCAGTATTCCGGCAGTTTTATCCATAAAACCACACTAAATTAACAATCCATGCATAGTTTTAATTGTATCATTAATTTACTAAATCGAAAACACTCGGAAAGCGGTCCTTTAGGTTCAGATTTTTCCAAGCCAAAAACAGACCTCACCGTTACCATTACCACCCCCGAAAAGCCCCAGCTGTATTTTGATTGAGGATTAAATAATAACAAAGCATGTTTAAAACCAGCAAAAGAGGCATCCCAAAGGTAAAAAGGGAGTGCCTTGTTTTATGGCGAAACACCTTCATGCCCAGCAAGATGCCGGCCGCGCCCATAAACGCCCCCAACAGAAGAAAGGTTTTCTCCGGAATCCGCCACATCCCTTTTTGCGCTTTCCATTTATCGAGCCCGAATAAGCAAAAGGAAAACAGATTAAGGGCCAAAATCATCATTTCCCAACCATCCATACTATCCCACCTATTCAAAGGAGCAACATATTTCAAAAGAATTATACCACACCCCAGGAGCACCACAAGATGAAAAGTCGCATTATTACTAACAAAACCAGACTAACAAAAGTGGGCCTCCCTTTGACCTGACCGGTCAAAGGGAGGCTCTCCGTTATTTGAAACTACCGCCCCCAAGGTTTTCACCCAGGCAAGGCGCTTTTTCTTAACTGCCGAGGGTTATGCCGCCGCTCTTTTTCTGGGCAAGAGGCACTCCCTGCGGGACGGGCTTTAATTCGTAAGTGAAAATAGTCGTGTCGCCGAACACATAAAAGGCAATCCCTTTGTTTTCAGCCAATACACTCTCCACATAAAACACCGGCTGGCTGATTTCGTCGGCTACCCGCACCAAATCTTCCACCGACTTAACCCTAATCATTTTTTCAGTGGCGTTGAACTTGGCCCCGGCGACAATTCCGGCGTTTTGAGCCATTCTGCTGATCCCGGTCATGCCGGTTGCCCCGAGTTCACTAATCGCCCCGCCAAACATGTCGTCATTGTTTGCCGCCAGATCGGTTTCCAATGCGACAAAACGGTCGCCATGCTTTTTAAAGATCTGCTGCACCAGTTTTTCGTAAACATCCGGTTGGGGACTCATCGTACGGGTTCCCAGCCAAATCAGAAACAACAAACAAAGCAAGGCTTTTAGCCCTAAGAACAGGCCTTTATTCCCATCCACCGGAACCGTTTGCCGCACCGTATCGGACAAAGCTCCCCCATCTTCCTGGGTTAACTCCCCGGCAATCTCAAAATAATTCACATTTAACGGCAAGGTCAGATTCGGGGCTAATTCTTCCTCGACTATGCCATGTTCCGTTTCCACCTTGGTCTTAATATGCCAAAACACCGTCACTCTTGCAGTGGAGTTAATCCCTGTCTCTTCCTGCACCTGTTTGACAAAAAGATTATAGTCCCAATAGGGAAGGACTACGTCCCGCTTTAATTCGATTTGCCCTTGGTCGTTCTGGAAAGCGGTCTTGGGGATCAGCACATGGTTTTTACTCCATAATACTTTCTCCTGTTCGTTTGCCCTTGTCACACCTTCGATTAAAGCCGACACCTGATACTCACCGGACAATTGACCGGGTTGCTCAGCACTGTATTCGTAAGCACCTTTCAGGAGAATCTGGTCCACGTACCGGGCCGGATAAACCTTCCCCATGCCCAGCACTTTTTCCGGATAGAGCGGATTATCCCTTAAGGTTACTTGATAGGTGAGATCACCCTTCTGTTTATACTGATAATGGGTAATCTGCTCCTCTTTCACCTGGGGAACCAACAAAGTGATGGCCAGTAAAACCAAAAGGGTAATCAAAGCAGCCGAAACGGAAAGGAATAAGAAGATTCTGACCGTTGAAGACATAAGCTTCTTTTCCCGGCGCTTCTTTTCTTTCTTTTTATCATCTTTACCATCCGCCTTCCCGGCAGGGGCGCTTCCTTTTTGCTCTTTTTCAGCGCTCTTTTCCCGGGAAGAAGCACTTTCCTTGCTCTTCTTCTCGTCCTGCTTCTTTTCGGCGGTTTTCTCCTTGCCTGCTTTTTTATTATTTTTCCTTTCACCTTTTTCTGCTGCGGCCTTCTCCTGCTTCTGCTCTTTTCCTGCTTCAGCCTTCTCCTGTTCTTGCTTTTGCTCCTGTTTCTGCTCTTCTCCTTTTTCTGCTGCAGTCTTACCCTCGGAATCGAGCGGAGCTTTTTCGACTACAGCCTGCTTCTCTGCCTGCTCTTTTCCTACATCCGTCTTTTTCTGCTCCTGCTTGGACCCTTTTCCCTTGTCCGTCTGCTTTTGTTCGCTGCTTTGCTCCTTTTCCGCCGCTTTTTCTTTTTCCGGCTTATTCGCACCGGCTTTCTCGTTGCCTTGCTCAGCACTCAGCTTTTCCGGCTCAACTTCCTTGGGGTTATGCTTATTTTTTTCGGTGTTTTTTACATCCTTCTTCTCAGCCATATGATCGACCCTCCCATCGCACATTATTTACGGCTAATTGATCACACCTTCGGGAATCGGATTATTACTCCGCAAGATTAAGCTCAGCCAACCTATTTTCGGCAATACCTTGATCACCCTTCCTTTGACCTGTTCCAATGAAACAGGCTGCGCATCCGCCGAACTATTATTATCCCCTTTGGTGACCAAAGTGCGCTTTCCTTCTTCCTTGAAGGCAATCACCCGGTGAGTAATATACACCTCATTTTCGATGTCATAATACTGAATCACATCACCAACCTGGGCTTCTTCTCCTTTAATTTTCTGAACCAGCACAATGTCCCCCGGTTTAATCATGGGCTCCATGCTTCCCGTCACAATCACGGAAGGATAAACCGGGAAAAGCCCTACAGCAAACCAGATGATCACTACTGAGATGATACTGCTCACCAACCAGCCGAATAACTCTTCACTGTCCGTAGTGACCCTTTTGATGGCACGGGCCTGTAAGAGATAAAAATGACGTACCGAAAGCAGCATAAAGACCGGAACAAAGCAGCCGAGAAAAGTCTTCATCGGCCAGGTCATTTTCGGCAAAATCGGGAAAAACCATTCAAAAGCCATTAAAATCCCATGATAAACAGCGGCCGGGACAAAGCCGCCCAGATAAGCGAAATATGTAGTCAGGATATTCTGGGCGAAAACAGGCAAAAATATGCTCCCCACGAACCGCACTACTTTAACCGGCTCCGCGAAATTTCGGAACTCAGTAAAAGTGAGCTCCGTAAACATCAGGAAAAGACTAATCAGGCCAATGACCAAAACCGGCCTTTTCCCTTTATAGCTGTTGATCAAATAAGCGCGTGCTGCTTCGACCCCCAGCAACAAACTGGCCACATACAAAAAATTAATTGTCGACGTTACCAAGCCAAAGGCGTAGGGGCTTCTGCCAAAGCCGGAAATCAATCCCCCCACCATCATGAAAATGAGGTGGATTACCGCTGCCCATACCGCCATTTGAATGATAAACCGACGCAAACTAAGACGACCCACTGCCCTCTGCCGGGGGAACTTATATACGATGAAAGCCACTCCCAGCCAAAGTAGCGGCCGTCCGTAATAGATAAAGTAAGTATTGCTCGCAAAGGGAAATACATCGGTATTGGTAAGAATGACCATCAAAGCGATCATTCCCAGGAGAACACAACTTCTGATGACCTTGTCATTAATCCTCATGCCAATCCCCACCTTTGATGGCTATTCTGGCAACTAATTACGATAAAGCCTGAGGTTTAAAACTTTCTCCGTTCCTAGGCAGTCGGGGACTGTTGGGCCTGTAAAACCTCCGGAGCCAGCTCCGGCTCAACATACTCACAGTAATAGAACCTAACACCGGATTCGGAAGAATCAGTATTCTCAGCCTGGCGATCCTGGGGCGCGGGCTCGCTCTTTGCTTCTTGCTGGGTACTGTCCTGTTCCTGTGCCCCTTCGTTTACCTGCACTTGGGTTGTTGCGGTGGCTTGTCCTTGTGCTGCCTCCGTTAATGACTCTTCTGTAGGCTGATTTTCCGCAGGCTTTTCCGCTACCTCTGCCACAGGCTCTGTTGCCTGCCCTTCCGCGGCTTGATTTACCACAGCCTGCTCTTGTGTTTCCTGCTTTCCTTCATTTTCTTGAGTTTGATTTTCCGTTACCTGCGCAGTTGTGGCCACATTATCAGTTGCAGGCTTTTCTTCTTGCGTTTTACTGGTTTCCTGAGCCTGTTTCCGTGGGCTAGCCGTATTCTTCTCTTCTCCTGCGGAAGCTCCTGTTCCGCCGGGGGCAGCCGGAATAGCAGGTTTAAATAGATCTGTAGCAATCATCACCGGTTCGAGGGCGAGTTCCTCGCTTTCTTCCATTAGTGCACCGGGGATATCGCTACCATCAACCTCGCAACTACTATCAACAGCTTGTTGGCCTTCAATTGATACTTCTCCCTCGATTTTTAAATCCCGTTTCCAAACGGAATAGACATCCGGGATGACCATAAAACCAAGGACTGCGGAGAATAATATAAGCGCTATATATTTTTTCATTACGATGTACCCCCTTTCGTAATGCTTTTATATGTAGTTAATATAACTTTAGATGAATACAGGATGGGCCAATCGCCCTTAGGATCGCCCATCCTGCATCATACTTATGGCCTGTTAAACTGTTGCCAATCTAATTCCAGTGTAAAATCGACGGATTGATCCATGGTTGCATTGGGGGCCTCAGGATTCATCAGGAACATAATCTCAAAAGCTACCCCTTCATCACGCTGTAATTCATACCCTTTTAGAATTTCGCTGCTATTCAATT
>DGEB01000037.1:0-406 GCA_002385735.1 Peptococcaceae bacterium UBA3937 | reverse complement strand
AGCGTTAATTGGGCACCACCAAATTTTGCGGGGATCGTGCCGTCATTTTTCACTTGAAACTTCAGAATGCTGCCTGCGCCGGGATACAGGTTGCCTATGCGACACTTGATCAGGTTGTCCTGAACATCTTGTATTTCAGGCTCAACAAGAGGATAGGTGCCGTATGCCGCAGGGATAAATTCTGTGCGAATAAAATTCACATCGAACTTCCCTGTTTCGACCGTCCCGGACACCGTCAACGTGTCGTTCCACCAGGCATAACCGATCCCCAGCATCATTACTGAACAAACTAACACAGCGATTAATAATCTCGCTTTTTTCATTAATTATCAATCTCCATTCTAAATTAAAAGGATGCTTATGATGTGACAAGGTGCTTTTTAAGCATTTACCTGTTTATTTATTA
>DGEB01000056.1 GCA_002385735.1 Peptococcaceae bacterium UBA3937 | reverse complement strand
CTGCTCTTTTACTTCACCGGTTTCTTTGTTAATCAACCTTACTTTCACTTTTAAAGGAGCCGCGTAAGTGACATCCCGTTCCTTACTTTCCTCAACCGAATACTTGGGTTCCCCTAAACTGTAATCCACAAACTCCAAAACAAGATTTCCGGTAAAATCCTGGATGGGTGAAATGTCGCGGAACATTTCCCGGATTCCTTCGTTCAAAAACCACTGGTAAGAATTCGTTTGAATTTCAATAAGATTGGGCATTTTGAGCACTTCTTTGATTTCGGCAAAGCTTTCCCTGGTTCTTCTTCCGACCTGTACCGGATGGCGCATTAAAACCCTCACCCCTCAGCCTATACTATGTATTCAGTGAAAACACCTAAAGCAAGGCCTATACCTTGCTGTGTAATCCGATTTTAATAGTTTATCCGAACCATAAATCTAATATTCCCCATAATTACCTTTAAATTACATTATGTAGCCACTGTGGGTTTTCTATAAGAATCACATTTTTAAATTGTAGCACGTATTTCGATTGCTGTCAACAATTCTTTGGAAAAAGACGGTGTCACTTTGTAGGACTACAATACATATTGGACAAAGTCTAAAAAAATATAGTGAGAAATGAGCGCGCTTCGGTTATTGTTAAGTTATCACCACAAAACAATATCATCGAAGGAGGCACTCATTTCTCATGAATAGAATAACACAAGACATGAAATACCGCCACTCTTTGATTCGTTTTGCTCTAAAGTATGGCGTTTCTAAAGCATCAAGAAAATACAATAAGGCTCGTTCCTATATCTATTTCTGGCTTAGTCGCTATGATGGTTCTATCGAATCCTTGGCCTGTAAATCTAAACGGCCTCATTCTCATCCTAATCAACATACTCCAGCAGAAATCAAGCTTATTAAAGATATGCGTCGACGAAATCCATCTTTAGGTCTTGTAGAGTTTTGGTGTCGTTTAGTAGACCGGGGCTATAACCGCCATATTGTCAGCCTTTATCGTGTATTAAGACGGTTGAATTTGGTTAAAAAGCCCTTAAAAAAGCCTTACATCCCTAAGCCATATACACAAATGACTTACCCTGGAGAAAAGGTTCAGATCGATGTGAAATTTGTTCCTAAAGCGTGCTGCCCCAACCTTCTTCCAGGAGAATGTTATTATCAATATACCGCTATTGATGAGTTCTCTAGGCTCCGTTTTATAATGGGTTTTAAGGAACATAGCTCTTATTCTTCCAGCGTTTTTTTAGAAGCTGCTGTCGCCTTCTTCGCCAAACAGGGCATCCAAATTCGTTGTGTTCAAACGGATAATGGCATCGAATTTACTAATCGCTTTACCAATTGTAAGAATGATAAACCAACGCTTTTTCAAATCACTGCTGCTCGTCTAGGCATTATACATAAGACAATTAGACCCTTTACACCAAGGCATAATGGTAAAGTCGAACGCAGCCATAGAGAAGATCAAAAACGATTCTATAACACCCATACTTTTTACAGTTTCGCCGACTATCAAAATCAGCTTAAGAAATATTTAACTAGGTCTAACAAGATACCGATGCGCCCGCTTAATTACAATTCTCCACTATCTTATCTTGCTTTACATCGTGTCCAACTTGTTTGACAAACCTACATCTTTGGAAAAAGCAGTTTTTTGAAAAAGAAGGCAAAAGGAAAGGCAGTACCTTAAGGAATCCAGTACCCCTTTCCCCCTCTCGATGCCTTTGTTTTTTTGTAAACGGTCCTTATTTGAGTTCTACCGTGGCGCCGGCCTCGGTCAGCTTAGCCTTAATGGCTTCGGCTTCCTCTTTGGTCACTTTTTCTTTGACCGGTTTGGGCGCCCCGTCAACCAGGTCTTTCGCTTCTTTCAGCCCTAAGCCGGTGATTTCACGGACAACTTTGATCACGTTGATTTTCTTTTCTCCGGCACTCGTCAGAACCACATCAAATTCGGATTGTTCTTCAGCAGCAGGAGCAGCACCAGCAGCAGGAGCGGCACCGGCAGCAGGAACGGCGACTGCCGCGGGAGCGGCTGCGGTTACCCCAAACTCTTCCTCAAAAGCTTTAACCAGTTCGGCTAATTCTAATACGGTTAAACCCTTTACAGCTTCGATAATCTCGTTAATTTTTGACATTGAAAAATACCTCCTTAAAATTCCTTTTCATTAATATTGTTAATGATGATTCAGTTGAAACAAAAAACCAGCATTAAGCCTGTTCTTTGGCTTTGCGGACGGCTTCCAACACGTACACCCACTTGCGCAGCGGGCCCTGCAGGACATTGGCCATGCCCACAAGGGGCGCTTGCATCCCGGCCAGAACCTGGGCCAGGAGCACTTCCCGCGACGGCAGATTCGCCAGGGCCTTGACTCCGTCCACATTAATCACTTTCTTTTCCAGAATGCCACCTTTAATTTCTAATTTGGGGTGGTCTTTTATGAATTCGGTCACGATTTTGGGCGCGGCCACCGGGTCATTTAAGCTGAACGCCCAGGCGGTAGGTCCCTCCATTAATTGATCGATTTCGGCAATGCCATAATCATCGGCGGCCCTTTTGACCAGAGTGTTTTTCAACACTTTCATTTTGACCCCGGAAGCCCGGAACTTAGCCCGTAACTCCGTCATCTCGCTAACGGTCAGGCCGCGGTATTGCAAAATCGTAACCGACTGCGCCTTGCTAAAATCATCTTTGATTTCGGCCACCACTTGTTTCTTTTGTTCAAGTGTCTGCAAGATTCAACGCCTCCCTTCTCATTCTGTATAATAAGCAAAAATTCTAACCCCCGTAGAAAAGCGAGGATTAGAATTAATCGTTGAAACGTAAACGATCCTCCGTTAATTCAACCTCGGCAGGCCTTTCGGTTTAAGCCTTAGGCGGCACCTGCTTTCTACAGTCGGATTTTTCAGGATGACTATTTCCCTTTATATATTATGTCCACCTTTTAAGAAAGGAGTTTCAAGGGATTGATCTTCACCGAAGGTCCCATCGTTGAAGAGACGGTGACACTTTTAATGTACTGTCCCTTGGCCCCGGAAGGTTTGGCCTTAATAATCGCTTCCGCTAAAGTTTGGAAATTATCCCGCAGCTTCTCAACCGTAAAGGAAGCTTTCCCCACGGGCGCGTGGATAATCCCGGTCTTGTCGACCCGGTATTCCACCTTCCCGGCTTTGATTTCCTTGACGGCTTTGCCTACCTCAAAAGTAACGGTGCCTACCTTCGGGTTGGGCATGAGCCCTTTGGGTCCCAAGAGTTTACCCAAGCGACCGACCACACCCATCATATCGGGGGTGGCTACGGCCACATCGAAACCGAACCATCCGCCCTGGATTTTTTCCACCAGCTCTTCGGCCCCTACAAAATCGGCGCCGGCTTCCTCGGCTTCCTTGGCCTTTTCGCCTTTCGCAAAGACCAGAACCGAACGGGTCTTCCCGGAACCATGGGGCAACACTACCGCACCGCGCACTTGCTGATCCGCATGCCGCGGATCCAGGTTCAAGCGGAAAGCTACATCGACGGTTTCGTCAAATTTGGCTTTGGCCAAATTTTTCACTAATTCCAAGGCAGCCTCGACTTCATACAATTCGTTTTTAATTTGTTGGGCGGCCTCTTCATATCTTTTACCTTTTTTGGACATCCACCTTTCCTCCTTTGTGGTATTGTCGGATTTCTCCTCCCACCGGAACATTACCCTTCGACAACTTCAATACCCATACTGCGGGCTGTTCCTTCGACCATTCTCATTGCAGCTTCCAGGGAAGCGGCATTCAAATCCTGCATTTTGATTTCGGCAATCTCCCGTATTTTGGCCCGAGGCACTTTGGCAACCTTATTCTTGTTCGGTTCGCCGGAAGCAGTCTCGATTCCCGCCGCTTTTTTCAGCAAAATCGCAGCAGGAGGCGTTTTACATACAAAAGTAAAGGAACGGTCGGCATAAACCGTTATCTCCACGGGTATTACCATTCCCGCCTGTTTTGCAGTTCTTTCATTAAACTCTTTGCAAAACTGCATAATATTAACACCGTGTTGACCTAAGGCAGGACCAACAGGAGGAGCGGGGGTTGCTTTTCCAGCCTGACACTGCAATTTAATAAAGCCTATGACCTTTTTAGCCATGTAGGTCACCTCCTTAGACACATAATGTGGTATCAAAACGGGTTGTTAGCCCTCCCACTCAAATTAAACGCTTGTTCTTGCCATGACTTGCTTTGCCCTTAGTCGAGCTTTTGGACCTGCCCATAATCTAATTCAACTGGGGTCTCTCTCCCAAACATGGCTACAAGAACCTTAATCTTTCCTTTGTCCGGATATACTTCCTCAATACTGCCGATAAAGTTCTGGAACGGACCGGTTTTAACCTGGACGCTTTCCCCAACTTGATAAACCACTTTCGGTTTAGCTTCATCCATGCCCATATGCCTGAGGATTTCGTTGATTTCCGACTCCAGCAAGGGGATAGGTTTAGCTCCGGTGCCCACAAAGCCGGTAACTCCCGGTGTGTTTCTCACCACATACCAGGACTCATCAGTCAGGATCATTTCCACAAGAACATAACCTGGAAAAACCTTTTTTTTGGTGGTCTTTTTCTTGCCGTCTTTAATCTCCACCTCATCCTCCATCGGGACAAGAATGCGGAAGATTTTATCACCGACGTTCATTGACTCAACTCTTTTTTCCAGGTTCGTTTTTACTTTATTCTCATATCCTGAATAGGTGTGAATAACATACCAGCCTTTTTCCATAACACACCGGGCTCTCGCTTCCTGCTTTCAGAGCCCATCCTCCTTCATAACCAGTATTATTATAGCCAAAATTTAGCGCCCAATAAGCATATTCATTACATAGCTGATCCCGGCATCAACTACCCAGATCCCCGCGGCCACGATCAAGACAGCGACAACCACAACCAGGGTGTAGGCCGCAATCTCTTTTTTACTGGGCCAATGGACCTTTTTTAATTCTCCCATGACACCCCGGTAGCCTCTTTTTACGCTGCCCAGGATACCCGCTTTTTCCCCTTTGGCAATGCTCATCTAAACACACATCCTCACTTATTTTTCATAATGACCAAAACAGCAACAGGGTTCTGCGCTTATTTCGTCTCCTTATGAACAGTGTGGGTCCTGCAGAACTTGCAGTATTTCTTCATCTCGATCCGGTCCGGATCGTTCTTCTTGTTCTTCGTTGATGTATAGTTTCTTTGTTTACATTCCGTACAAGCTAGTGTAACCATCACCCGCATTCTTGCCACCTCCTGAAAAACCCACATTTCACGTAGTTTACAAACAACATTAATACTTTATCATAATCACCAGCGGATGTCAATAATAAGTTAAGAAAAGCAGGAAAATCCTGCTTTTCTTACCCTTCAAAGCAATTCACTAATTTTGACGAGTAGTCTATTCGATAACCGACGATACCACACCGGCTCCTACAGTC
>DGEB01000055.1:11990-13182 GCA_002385735.1 Peptococcaceae bacterium UBA3937 | reverse complement strand
AGTATGTCGTTGCCAGGAATTATTAATCCTCGATAGCTCAACGGTAGAGCATGCGGCTGTTAACCGCAGGGTTGTAGGTTCGAATCCTACTCGAGGAGCCACTTGCGGGTGTAGCTCAATGGCAGAGCCCCAGCCTTCCAAGCTGGTCGTGTGGGTTCGATTCCCATCACCCGCTCCATTTGCGTAGCTTAATAATCACCAATCTAATCAAAATATGCTTATCGTGCCGTTCCTCGATAGCTCAACGGTAGAGCATGCGGCTGTTAACCGCAGGGTTGTAGGTTCGAATCCTACTCGAGGAGCCAGCGCAATTTCGCTTCGGTTTACACCGGAGTTTTTTTATGGGTTTTTTTATGAGCTTTTATGGTGGGCTTTTTAAGGACGATTGACTTAATCGTTACAGGACAATCGTCCCTCGAAAATGGGACGAAAGACCGATGCTATGATGTAGTAAGATGTGGTAATTTGTTTGAAGAAGATTAAAGGGGTGTAAAAATGGAGACGATATGTTATTCCAATGAAGGTGAATTGGTCAAACTAGCCCAGGTAGGAGACGAAGAAGCCCTTGAAAAACTGATTAACAGTTATCGGGGTTTTATATATTACATCTGTCAAAACTATTTTCTGAAGGACGGCGACCAGCAGGACCTTGTGCAGGAAGCGACCATTGGTTTATTGGAGGCCATTAAAGCCTATGATTTTAACACCAAGGTCAAATTTCGCAATTTTGCCTTTCTGTGTATTAAGCGGGAATTAGATTCCGCCGTTACCCGTTCCAACAGGAAAAAGCGACAGATTCTCAACGAAGCGATCCCCATTTACAATCATCCGGACGATGACGGTAATCGGGGCGGGAACCTCTTTTACATCGGCGCAAACCAACTGAAAACGGAAAAAGATACACCGGAGGAGTCCATTATTGAAAAAGAAGAATTAGAGGAGTTAATTCTGTTTTTGCAAAAGGAACTCACGAATTTAGAGCAAAATGTTCTGCAACTACGTTTACAGGGTTTTAGTTACCGGGAAATTACCACCATTTTAGAGATTCAAACCAAAGCGGTAGATAATGCGATCCAAAGAATCCGGAGGAAAATACTGAACGCTTATACAAAGATCAACAATGCCTCTTAATATCGAAGGGCATTTTTTTATTATCTATCAAGCTTTAACTTTCCACAATCCTGGTTTGACT
>DGEB01000055.1:0-11820 GCA_002385735.1 Peptococcaceae bacterium UBA3937 | reverse complement strand
CCACGGTCGGTTGCCGGAGACAAAAAGTCCGGAAACAGACCGGGAAATTGTAACAAAATTATAAAAAATAGCGTAATAACTTGTAAAGGTAAGGGAAGGTCAAAAAAGCGGCCAAAGTTGGCTTTGAATGGCTTTTTCGTTTAGATTTGCGTAAAATGGGGACTATATATAGATGGAATAATTTTGGTATAATATAACCAAAAGGTCAGTAAAGGTCAAAACAAGGGTTCCCGTCAAGCGGCCTTTACAGGGGCGAAAGACTCCGTGGAAAAAACAGCGAGCTCAGTTGGGAAAGAGAAGCAAGCTCAAAGGTCAGCCGGGAAAGGACAGGTGAGAACATGAGTTTAGTGACGGAGATTGAAAAGTATTTAAAGAAACTTTTTGGTAATCGGGATGTCATTGAAGTGCAGCGAAATGAGCTAGCGGAGTTTTTTAATTGCGTTCCTTCGCAAATCAATTATGTTTTAAGCACCCGTTTTACTCCGGCTCATGGCTACCTGGTCGAGAGTCGCCGGGGTGGCGGAGGATATGTCCGCATTATTAAGTTGTCCTGGAATGTTATTCCCCAGTATTTCTTAAAGGAACTGTCTGAGGATGTCCGACCGGGGATTTCTCAGCAGGATGCGGAAGGAGTGTTAAAGCGTTTGTTTGAGGATGAATTAATCACCAATCGTGAATATAACATTCTGAAGGCCATTATGGATCGGGATACTTTAGCCCTCAATTTACCGGAGAGGGATATGATCCGGGCCAGAATCATGCAAGCTTTGTTTACGACCTTATGCCGTGATGATTTTTAGTGAAGGAGGGGGAGGCCTATGTTGTGTGAAAAATGCAAGAAGAAAGCTGCCAGTGTGCACATTACCCAGTTTATTAATGGGGTAAAGAAGGAGCAGCATTTATGTGAGGAGTGTGCCCGGGGAGAAAAGTTTAACTTCGAATTTCCCAAAATTCCTTTTTATAACCTCAATGAACTTTTAGGCGCCTTTTTAAACCAGCCGCTCGCCGCCGGTGGGCAGGACATTGAGGTCGGATGCCCTAATTGCAAAAAGTCCTACAATGCCATCGCCAAGCAGGGGCGGGTGGGCTGCAGTGAATGTTACCACCATTTCTCGGCTTATCTGGAGCCGGCTTTAAGAAAGATTCACGGTGCTGACCTCCACCGCGGCAAGATTCCTAAGCAAATGGGGGCATCGCTAAGGCTAAGCCGGGAATTGGAAGATTTGAAATTAAAGTTACGCCTGGCGGTCGAAAAAGAAGAATATGAAAAGGCTGCCGAAATCCGCGACCGGATTAGGGAATTAGAGAAGAAAGTCGCGAAAGGAGGGCAGAACTAAGATGATTAAAAAAGTGGTTACCAGTACGGAAAGCAATTGGACCAAACAGGAAGGGCTATATCATCATATCGTGATCAGCTCCCGGATCCGTTTGGCCCGTAACCTGGCTAAACTGCCCATGCCCGCATTTCAAGACGAATCTTCCGCCTTTACGGTTTTGGAAAAAGTGAAAAAAGCTGCCGAGACCATTAATCGTCAAAGAAAGGAGCAGTTGTATTTCTATCAGTTAAGTGAATTGCCCGCCCTGGAAAGGCAGATTCTCCTGGAAAAGCATTTGATCAGTCCCGAGCACCGGGAAGAAGGTCCCAATAAAGGAATTATATTAAGTCAGGACGAATCTATTTGCATTATGATTAATGAAGAGGATCATCTCCGCATCCAGGTCTTTATGCCGGGTCTGCAGTTGGATAAAGCTTGGGGAACTGCCGACCGCCTGGATGATGAGTTAGAAAGTCAACTGGAGTACGCCTTTGACAAACAAATCGGCTACCTCACCTGTTGCCCCACCAATGTGGGGACCGGCTTAAGAGCCAGCGTGATGCTGCATCTGCCGGCCCTGGTGTTAACCCAGCAGGTAGGCAAGGTGTTCCGCTCTTTGGGCCAACTGGGTTTTGCCGTGCGCGGCCTCTATGGGGAAGGGACCGAGGCGATCGGCAACTTATACCAGGTTTCGAACCAGGTCACTTTAGGGAAAAGCGAAGCGGAGATCCTGCAAAACCTCACCGAATTAACCGGTCAGTTGGTGGATAAAGAAGAAGAAACTCGCAAGTGGTTAAGGAAAGAATGGTCTGCCCAGTTAAAGGACCGGGTCGGGAGAGCTTTAGGGATTTTGCAGAACGCGGCGATTTTAAGTTCCCAGGAGGCCTTACAGCTCATTTCCGATGTGAAAATAGGGATGGACTTAGGCTTGCTGAGCGACAAGCAAAAGGCTCTGCTGAAGGACGTGAACCACAGCGAACTGATTGTGCTCGCCCAACCGGCCTTTGTGCAACGGGTCACCGGCAGGCAGTTGGAGGCGGCGGAAAGAGATCAGGCCCGGGCTGAGTTGTTTGCCCAAAAATTTGGAGCAGCTCAAGGGTAAGCAGTCCGGTCTTCATCCAATAGGGAAAAATAATTGGAAAAATCATTTAGAAAAAACAACTTAAGGAGGGATGCGATGATGTTTTCCAGATTTACTCAACGGGCGCAACATGTGTTTTATCTGGCGAAAGAAGAAGCCAAAGCGTTAGGCCATGGGGCGGTCGGGACAGAACATTTATTGCTCGGTTTAATCCGCGAAAACGAGGGCATCGGCGCGAAGGCATTGATTAATTGCGGACTGGATTTGAACACGGTGCGCAGAAAAGTTACGGAACTGGTTTCGCCGGGGCATGATATTCCTGCGGAAGGAAGCATTACGCCACGGGTCAAAAGAGTGATTGAATTAGCCAATGACGAGGCTATTAAATGGGGAGTAAACTACGTCGGCACGGAACATCTCCTTTTAGGTATTGTCAGGGAAGGAGAAGGAGTGGCCGCGCAGGTGTTGCTTGATTTGGGAGTGACCGCAGAAGCAATCCGCAAACAGGTTTTTGCCCTGTTAGGAGGGGGCGCGATTCCAACCAACAAAAATGTGCCGGGCAAAGACGGGCTCGGCGGGCTCGGAGCGCCATCCGATACTCCTGCCCTGAATGAATACGGGCGCGACCTTTCGGCTCTGGTGCAGGACGGCAAGCTTGATCCGGTCATTGGCCGGAACAAGGAAATCGAAAGAGTGATTCAGGTCCTGAGCCGCAGAACGAAAAACAACCCGGTCTTAATCGGAGACCCCGGCGTCGGGAAAACGGCGATTGTGGAAGGCCTGGCCCAGCATATTGCCAAAGGGGATGTGCCGGAAACCATCAAAGGGAAACGGGTTGTGGCTTTGGATATGGCCTCACTGGTGGCCGGCTCCAAATACCGGGGCGATTTTGAGGAACGTTTGAAAAAGGTGATGGATGAAATTCGCAACAGTGGCAATATCATCTTGTTCATTGATGAAATGCATACTTTGGTTGGAGCCGGGGCGGCGGAAGGGGCCATTGACGCGGCCAATATCTTAAAGCCCGCCCTGGCCAGGGGAGAAATGCAGGTGATTGGGGCTACCACCATTGACGAATACAGAAAACACATCGAAAAAGATGCCGCTCTGGAACGTCGTTTCCAACCGATTATGGTGGAGGAACCTACCAAGGAAGAAACCTATGAAGTGTTACAAGGGGTAAGAGATCTTTACGAAGCCCATCACCGGGTCAAAATCACGGACAAGGCTTTAAAAGCCGCGGTTGATTTGTCCGACCGCTATATTACCGACCGGTTTTTACCGGACAAGGCGATTGACTTAATTGACGAAGCTGCTTCCAAGGTGCGCTTGCAAGGCTTTGTTATGCCGCCGGAAATACAGGAAATGGAGCAAAAAATCGAAAGCCTGACCAAGGAAAAGGAAGCGGCGATTATGAGTCAGGAATACGAAAAGGCGGCCGTAGTCCGTGATGAGGAACAAAAAGTCAGGAAAGAGTTAGAGGCCTTTAAGAACAAGTGGGAGCAGGAGAAGATTAAGCACAAACAAACCGTGACGGAGGAGGAAATTGCCCAAATCGTCTCCAGTTGGACCGGGGTACCGGTCAGTCAGTTGGCCAAGGAAGATACCGAACGCCTGCTGAATATGGAGGAAGTTTTACACCGGCGTGTCGTCGGGCAGGATGAGGCGATCAAGGCCATTTCCCGCGCCATTCGGAGGGCCCATGCCGGCCTGAAGGATCCGAAAAGACCTATTGGCTCCTTTGTTTTCGCCGGGCCCACCGGCGTCGGGAAAACCGAACTGGCCAAGGCGCTGGCGGAAGTGCTCTTTGGCGACGAGGATGCCATCATCCGGCTTGATATGTCGGAATACATGGAGAAGCATACGGTGGCCCGTTTGATTGGGGCACCTCCAGGATACATCGGCCATGATGAAGGAGGCCAGCTCACCGAGGCGGTGCGGCGCAAACCCTATTCGGTCATCCTGCTGGACGAAATCGAGAAGGCCCATGCGGATGTCTTCAACACCTTGTTGCAGGTGATGGAAGACGGGCGGCTGACCGACTCGAAAGGGCGCACCGTGAATTTCCGCAATGCGGTAATTATCATGACTTCGAACTTAGGCGCCAGCACGATCCGGAAAGACGCTACGGTTGGTTTCGTGACCACGGAAAGCGAAAAAGACGATTACGAGCGGATGAAGAACAAGATCATGGAAGAGGTTAAAAGAGCCTTTAAGCCGGAGTTTTTGAACCGGCTGGATGAAATTATCGTCTTCCATTCTCTGAATAATGAACACCTGAAGCAAATCGTTTCCCTGATGATTGATAATCTGGTGAAACGCCTTGCTCAGCAGGAAATTCAGGTCGAAGTGACGGAAGCCGTGAAAGAGGTCATTATTAAAGCTGGTTACAATCCTGCTTTTGGAGCAAGACCGTTACGGAGAGCGCTGCAGCAATTGCTGGAGGACCGCCTGTCTGAGGAATTGCTGAAAAAGACCTTCCAACAAGGAGATAAGGTTCTGGTTGACGCCGCAGAAGGAGCAATTGTGGTGCGTAAAGCTCCGGAGCAGGCTGAAAAAGAAAAGGAAAAATAAAGAGAGGTGATGGCCCGGAGAGCAAAGGCACCTTGGACAAGGGGGAGGTGATGTCCGAGTCCAAAGCGAAATAGCGGGGCGGGAGGAGAACAAGAGATGGGGAAACAAAAAAGCAAGTTTGTTTGTCAGCAGTGTGGATATGAAACACCGGGGTGGCTGGGAAAATGCCCGGAATGCGGCACCTGGAACTCTTTAATCGAAGAACTGGTCGAGGAGCAGGCTGCCGCAAAACACCAAGGGAAGCGGCTTTTTGACCGCACCTGTACGGAACCGCAGGCTTTGGCCGAAATCGATCAGGTAGCGGTAGCAAGGCTGGACCTGGGGATGTCCGAGCTGAACCGGGTCTTGGGAGGAGGACTGGTCCTAGGAACGATCGTACTACTGGCCGGCGATCCGGGAATCGGCAAGTCAACGCTTCTTTTGCAGGCTGCCTCATACGCTGCCGAAAGACTGAACAAGGTGTTATATATCTCAGGAGAGGAATCAGCGCAACAAATTAAGATGCGCGCTTCCCGCCTCCATCTTTCTTCAGCAAAATTGCTGATCTGGCCGGAAACCGATTTGGAACGAATTGAGCAGGAAATCAAAAAAACGGAACCGGGCTTGGTGATTGTTGATTCCATCCAAACGGTTTTCTGCGGTGAGTTGGCTTCAACACCGGGCAGTATCGGCCAGATCAAAGAAGCCACCGCACGGTTGACGGCTTTGGCGAAAAGCTTAAATCTCCCGGTGATCATTGTCGGACATGTGACTAAAGAGGGGAGTATCGCCGGTCCGCGGGTATTGGAACACATGGTTGATACGGTGTTGTATTTTGAAGGCGAACGACATCAGCAGTATCGCATCTTACGGGCAATCAAGAATCGTTTTGGCTCTACTTTTGAACTAGGGGTGTTTGAAATGCAAAACGAGGGCTTGGTGGAAATCACTAATCCCTCGCAAGCCTTTTTGGCGGAAAGGCCCGTTTCTTCACCCGGGTCGGTGGTTACCGCCAGTATCGAAGGCACCCGTCCCTTACTGGTGGAGATCCAGGCCCTGGTCAGCCACAGCGTTTTTGGCCAACCGCGGCGGATCGCTACCGGGACGGATTACAACCGGGTTAATCTGATTATGGCCGTGTTGGAGAAAAGGGTCGGTTTGAATTTTAGTCAACAGGACGCCTATGTGAATATCGTAGGGGGCATCAAAATCCAGGAGCCGGCCTTGGATTTAGCTATTGCGACGGCCTTGACTTCCAGTTTCAAAAACCGCAGTTGCCTCCCGGGTTTGCTGGTAATGGGGGAAGTGGGTTTAACCGGAGAAATACGGGGCATTTCCCATTTGGATAAACGGTTGCACGAAGCCAAAAAGTTAGGATTCTCCCATTGTCTTGTCCCTTCCGGGCGCGAGAACCGGAGGCAATTTGGAAAGGAGGAAGGGCTGGAGATTATCGAGGTAAAGACCCTGCGAGAAGCTTTAGATATTGCTTTAGTATAGAAAGAAGTGCCTCCAGGGACTGCTCAAAAAGAGTACCAAAAAAGGCTGTGCGACATGCACAGCCTTTTTGCGTACGGCTTTTTGCTTTAAGAAGCGCTTTAAAACAGTTAGGTGCCTTTTAGGTCATATTGAATTTGCCGAGGGTTTTCACTTTGCTGTTTTCTTTCTCCAAAATCTCATGCAAAGGAATGCCGAGGATATTTCCCAGCGCGGTAATATAGAAAAGGTTTTTTCCTAACTCCGTGGTGATAATCTCCTGGCAGTTTTCGCATAATTTCCCTTTAAGATGGGTCGAAAAATACTTTTGTAAATCCTCAATACTGGCATCGGGCGGCAAAGGCTGTTTTTCGGCGTTGATTTGAATACAGCCACAGGAGGTCACGGCCTTGGCAATCGCCCGGTTGGTGCGGGAACAAGTTTCCTGGTACTTGGACATCAAATCTAAAATGCTTTGGTGGCGAAGAAGGAACGAGCGAACTGTTTTTTCGAAATCGAAAGGATCAGCTTGCGGCAACTTGAACAACTCCTTTATTTGAGGTACTTCCTGTTATTGTAATTATACTGAAAAAGCTTGAACCCTGTCAATCAATTCAAAGAGGTTGTTTTTGGTTGAACAATTACCCAAGACGAATTTTTGGTTATAAAATGCAAATGAAATGACTAAGATTATGGTTGCTTGAAACAGGGTTCTGTAAGATTTAATGTAACAAAGTTGGGTTAACCCAGTTGCATTTACTTTTTCAATTGAGGTGCAATTTAGGGCCGCGATCGGCTGGGAAATAGTTGTTGACGGCCTAAGGGCAATGATATATAATAATGACTTTTGACACACGGGGCCATCTTTGTTAGAATAGTGTTATGAGCTGAGCTCGCTTGGGGGGTGAAAAGATGTTTAATATTGGAGACAAAATTGTCTATCCGATGCACGGAGCCGGTGTGATCGAGGCGATTGAGGAAAAAGAGATTCTTGGCGAAAAACGGAATTATTATGTTTTACGGATGCCGATCGGTGATATGAAAGTAATGGTTCCTACTACGAATGTAGAGGCGATAGGATTAAGAAAAATTATTGGCGGAGAAGAAGTCAAAAAAGTGTTTAACATCCTGCAGCAAGACAACTCGCCCATGTCCTCGAACTGGAATCGACGTTACCGTCACAATATGGAAAAGATTAAAAGTGGAAACATCTATGAATTAGCCGAAGTAGTAAGAAACTTAACCGCCAGGGACAGGGAAAAAGGGCTTTCTACCGGTGAAAAAAAGATGCTCGACAACGCAAGGCAGATTTTATTGAGTGAATTAGTTTTGGCCAAGGACGGGGAAAGGGAAGAGATCGAATCATTGCTCGAAAAATACCTTGCCTAAGGCGCCAGGATGCTGGCGCTTTTTGCTGTCCAAACTGACGGTCTGGCAGAAGGGGTTTCTTTACCCTGCGGCCCTCGGATTAGCCGGAAGAAAAAGTTGGATAAGACCCTGTGCGCATGGACGCAGGAAACTTGCCTATAATTTATAATATAACGTATAATAAGGACTAGAGCAGTTGAAGGGGGTGAAATCGTGGCAAGGAAAGCGGTACGAGCTCTGATCACGTTGATTTTTTTAGCCGGAGGGATTTCCTTAGGTTATGCCTTGACCAATGACGGCTGGCTGGAAATCTCCAACCTTATCTTAAGGTTTGTGGTAATTATCGCGCCAGGAATCGTTTTAGGCTTGTTAGGTTTTATTCTCGCCCCGTGGGTAATCGCGAAAATCTTAGATGTAATCGACTGGATTGAGAAAAAATTACAAAAGATGCCCCTGGCTGATTTACTGGGGGCCGCGCTGGGGCTGATTATCGGACTTATTATCGCCAGTTTATTAGGTGTTTCTCTGGCGAAAATCCCGCTGGTGGGGAATTTTCTTACGATTCTTTGCAGCCTGGTGCTGGGGTACCTGGGCTTGCGCCTGGGCTATAAAAAGCGGGATGAATTATTTGGCCTTTTGGCCACTTTTTCCAAATTAAGCGGGAAAGAGAAGGACAAGCAAACCCCAGGAAAGCGGGAGATTATTCGCCGGAATAAAGTGCTGGATACCAGTGTGATTATCGACGGGCGGATTGCCGATATTTGTAAAAGCGGCTTTGTGCAAGGAGTTTTGGTTATCCCGGGCTTTGTTCTGGAAGAATTACGGCATATTGCCGATTCCTCGGACACCTTAAAGCGGAACCGCGGGAGGCGCGGTCTGGACATTTTGAATAAAATGCGCAAGGAATTGGACGTCCGGGTTCAGATAAACGAAAAGGATTTTCCGGAAATTCAAGAGGTGGACAGCAAAATCGTCAAACTCGCGCAAACCATCGATGCCGATATTATTACCAATGATTACAATCTGAACAAAGTGGCGGAACTGCAAGGTATTCAGGTGCTGAATATTAATGAGTTGGCCAATGCCTTAAAACCGGTCTATTTGCCTGGGGAAGAAATGGTTGTCCAGATTGTGAAGGATGGCAAAGAATCGAAGCAGGGGATCGGCTACCTTGACGATGGCACGATGATTGTGGTGGAAGCCGGGAAAAAATACATTAATCAGACCATCCATGTCATGGTAACAAGCGTCTTGCAAACGGCGGCCGGAAGGATGATTTTTGCTAAGCCCAAGTATAATGATAAAAGAACTTTGTGTGAGGTGGATGCGATTGGGTAAGGTTACCGCCTTAATACCCTGTGCAGGACAAGGCAAAAGGATGGGAGGGCGTGTCAGCAAACAGTTTTTGCGAATCAACGACCGCCCTCTTTTAGCATATACGCTGGACCCTTTTCAGAAGCATCCTTTAATTGATGACATTATCCTGGTAACCCGGGAGGAGGACATCCCTTTTTGTTGGGAGGAAATCGTCCAAAAAGAAGGCTTCTCGAAGGTCAGTCAGGTCGTTGCCGGGGGACAGGAAAGGCAGGATTCGGTGTATCAGGGCCTGCTGGCTTTAGATAAGGAGACGGACTGGGTGGTGATCCATGATGGGGCCCGGCCGATGATCTCCTGGAAAACCATTAACGCCGTCTTAGAGGCAGCCGTTGAAAAAGGAGCGGCGATTGTGGGGGTGCCGGCCAAAGACACCATCAAGCTGGTGAACCCTGACCTGACGGTGCAGGACACCCCGCCGCGGGAACTGTTGTGGCACATCCAGACCCCGCAGGTTTTCCGGAAAACGCTGGTCCTCAAAGCTTATCAGGAAGCCATCGCCCATGGCTGGCAAGGGACGGACGACGCTTCCCTGGTGGAAAAGCTCGGGGTTCCGGTTTATGTCGTCCAGGGGGAGTATACCAATATTAAGATTACGACTCCCGAAGATTTTGCCTTTTTGTTTGAGGCATTGCGAGGGCAGGTGAAAAAATGAGAATCGGCTTTGGTTATGATGTGCACGCTTTCGCCACCGGGCGTAAGCTAGTGCTGGGCGGGGTAGAAATACCCTTTGAGAAAGGGCTGTTAGGACATTCTGACGCCGATGTCTTATTGCATGCGGTGATGGACGCACTCTTAGGTGCCGCGGCTTTGGGTGATATCGGGCAGTTGTTTCCGGACAGTGAAGCCCGTTATAAGGATATCTCCAGTTTGCTTTTATTGGAGCAGGTGGTTGAATTACTGAAAACGAAGTGTTATACTTGCAATAATTTGGATTGCACCATTGTGGCGCAAGTACCGAAGCTAGCTCCTTATCGGGATGAAATGAGAAAGCGGCTGGCGGCCGCCCTTGGCGTAGACCCGGAACAGGTCAGCATTAAAGCGACCACTACTGAGGGGCTGGGGTTTACGGGCCGCCAAGAAGGGATAGCGGCCTATGCGGTTTGTACGGTAAAGCAGAGGGAGTCTTAGAGAGTTTTATCATACGGGGAGGCTTTTGAATTGAGGGAAGAAATGCGTTTGAGATTTGCACCCAGTCCTACGGGACCTTTACATATCGGTGGTGCTCGTTCGGCACTTTTTAATTATTTATTGGCGAAAAAAACAGGCGGAAAACTGATTCTGCGCATTGAGGATACTGATTTAGCCCGTTCCAGCCGGGAATCAGAGCAAAATATCGCCGAATCCTTAAAATGGCTGGGCATCAGCTGGGATGAGGGGCCGGATGTGGGAGGCCCATACGGTCCGTACCGGCAGATGGAGCGGCTGGAGATCTATCGCCAGTATACCGAGCTCCTCCTGGAGAAAGGGTATGCTTATTATTGTTACTGTTCGGAAGAAGAATTGGAACAGGAACGGCAGGAGGCCTTGGCCAAAGGAGCGGCTGTAAAATACAGCGGGAAATGTTTTGCTCTTACGGCGGAAGAACGGGCAAAATTGGAGGCGGAGGGACGCAAGCCGGTAATCCGTTTCCATGTGCCGCCTAATCAGGAGATTGTGCTCGATGACTTAGTACGGGGACGCGTGGTGTTTAACAGTGAGGAAATCGGCGATTTTGTCATTGTCAAATCAGATGGAATTCCCACATACAATTACGCCGTAGTAATTGACGACAGCTTAATGAAAATCAGCCACGTTATCCGCGCGGAGGAACATCTGTCTAATACACCGCGACAGGCTTTGCTTTATCAGGCACTCGGCTTTCCGATGCCGCAGTTTGCCCATATTTCGCTGATTTTGGGAAAGGATCATACCAAAATGAGTAAGCGGCACGGGGCAACCTCGGTGGTGCAGTATAAGGAGGAAGGCTATCTGCCTGAAGCGGTAGTTAATTTTCTTGCTTTATTGGGCTGGGCTCCCGAAGGGGAAGAAGAAATCTTTAGCTTAGAAAAATTAATTGTGGAATTTTCGTTGGAGAGAGTAGCGAAAAACCCGGCAGTTTTTGATTTGGAGAAGCTCCGTTGGATTAACGGAATGTACATTAGAGGATGCACGATTGAAAAACTGGTGGAGTTGGCATTACCATTTTTGCGTCAGGCCGGTTATGTTTCGGAAAATCCTTCCTCGGAAGAAATGAAGTGGATGGAACTGGTTATGACTGCTTTACAAGAAAGGCTTTCGACCATAAAAGAGGTAGAGGAACAGGTTAAAATTCTGTTGGGCGAAGAAGTAACCTTAGAGAATGAAGAAGCAGCCGCTGTTCTCAAGGAAGAGACAGCACCTTTGGTGATCCGTACTTTTCAGGAAAAACTGCTGGCTTTAGAGGAGATTACGCCGGAAACGGTTAAGGCTCTTCTGAAGTCTCTGACTAAGGAGCTTAAATTAGGCGGGAAGCTTGTTTATATGCCCATTCGTGTCGCCTTAACCGGACAGATGCATGGCCCGGATTTGTATTTAATTATCGCGATTCTCGGCAAGGAACTGGTGGTGCGCCGGTTGAAAAATAGTGTAGTATAGACAGTTTTAAGCCTGGTCGGAGTAATCCGAACCGGGTTT
>DGEB01000025.1 GCA_002385735.1 Peptococcaceae bacterium UBA3937 | reverse complement strand
CTACAACAATTTTACACTATGTAAACAAAGAGAGTATTCCAATGAAAAATCAACAAATACTCCCGTTTAAAAAATTGATTAGTTTTTAGTTGTCATTCAAATAAATCGATGGTTATTTTAACCTGGCCGGAACGAGATCATTCCGCACCAAATCCGCATAAGTCTCCCGCGCCACGATGAGGTCGGCATTCCCGTCTCTGACCAGGACAACGGCCGGCCGCGGCAACCGGTTATAGTTGCTGGACATGGAATAGTTATAGGCTCCCGTGCAGGAAACGGCCAGGATGTCGCCGCTTTCCACCGGGGGCAACTCAATGTCCCAAATCAGCATATCCCCTGATTCGCAGCACTTTCCGGTAATCGAAACCACTTCGGTCGGCGCTTCCTGCATTTTGTTTGCCAGCGCCGCCTCGTATTTGGCCTGGTATAAGGCCGGACGGGGATTGTCGGCCATCCCGCCATCCACCGCCACATAAGTGCGGATCCCGGGAATATTCTTAATCGAACCTACGGTATAGAGGGTTGTACCCACCGTGCCTACGATGGAACGGCCCGGTTCGATAATGATTTTCGGCACCTTCAGTTGTAAAGCATTTGCTTTTTCCGTGACCGTGTTCATAATCGTTTCCGCAAACTCCTGAATTGGTGCCGGGGTGTCATCTTCCGCATAATAAATCCCAATACCGCCGCCTAAATTCAGTTCCGAAAGCTCGCGGCAGGTTTCTTCCTGCACTCTTTTCAAAAAGTCCATCATTACTTCCGCGGCGTGCTTGAAAGAAGCAATTTCGAAAATCTGAGAACCGATATGGCAATGCAAGCCTTTTAATTCCACATGATCAAAGGCCAGCGCCCTTTGCACTATCTCCATGGCCTGCCCGGTGGCAATGGCCATCCCAAACTTCGAATCAATCTGCCCGGTCTGGATATATTCGTGGGTATGGGCTTCAATCCCGGGCTGGAGCCGTAAAAGGATTTTCGCTTTAACGCCTTTTTCCCGACAGAGCCCTTCCAAAAGCTCCAATTCATATAAATTATCCACAATAATGCGGCCGATTTTACTGTCTAAGGCTAAGGATAATTCCTCCGGGGACTTGTTATTGCCGTGGAAATAAATATGTTCCGCCGGAAAACCAGCCTCCAGCGCCGTATAGAGTTCCCCACCGGAAACCACGTCCAAGCCCAGCTTTTCCTGGGCGATGATCCTGGCCATCGCCTTGGTCAGAAAGGCTTTACTGGCGTAAATCACCTCATTGCGGGGATATTTGGTCACAAAGGATTGGTAATATTCACGGCAAATCGCCCGCAAATGCTCCTCATCCATCACATAAAGGGGGGTGCCAAACTCCCTGGCCAGTTCAACGGCATCACAACCGCCGATACTTAAGTGACCTTGCTCATTAATCGTCATTGTGCCATGTAGCTTCATTCCTCATTACTCCTGCCTCTCTCCCAATTTCTGATTTCCTTAAACAAAATTCGTGAAGTGAAATAATTGAAGTAATAGTAACATATCATCTTTACATGGTCAAGGTGTCCGGCCCCTCTTTATTCGCTGCTTTTTGAGCAGCTTCCCGCGGTATTGGAGACGCCACATCCTGCGCGACACCTTGAACAGCATCCGGTTTTGAAACAACTTTTCCATCCGGTTTTCTCCTGGCTTCCAGCAGCTCAATAAAGGCTTCCAGCCGGGTATTAATCCCGGCCTCGCCGGTTTGTTCATCGACGTAAATGTTCAAAACCGGAATACCACAGTCCCGGCTGACTTCCGGAAAGATATTATGAGCCACAATCTCCGGCATACAGGTGAGGGGAGCGACCTGCACGATCCCGTCAAAACCGGCATTGGCAAACGCCACGCCCGCGCCAATAGTTTCCTGCCCATGGCCGCCCACAAAATGATTGAGAAAGGGCCTGGCAAAATCCCGGATACTCGGCCCCTTCGCCTTTAAAAACAGGTGTTCGTTCACCCATTCGCTGAGGTAAAGGGAGCGGCGCACCTCAGCGCCCAGGTAGCCCAGCTTTTTTTCAATATCGGCGCTGGCAAAGGGCTCCAGCAACGTATAGATTTCGCCCACCAGCCCAATCTTGAGCACTTTTTTCCGCTCATCCTGGGGAATATGGCGCAGTTTCTCACTGGAAAGAATATAACTTTCCTCCAGTTCACCGAAATTTTGGGCCCGGTCAATAATCTGCAAAGCATTTTGAAAAATCTTATCGGCCGTCCCTTTGACCGTCTCCCGGGGTCTGATTTCTTCCACCAGTTTTTCCAGTTTATCAACGGCTAAAGCCTTTTGGTAGCCAAAACGAATGCCCTGAAACACCCGCCACCAGGAAGCCTTTCCGACAATTTTTTTGACCTGCTTTAAAAACTGCCAGTAACCCGTATCAGGCGGTTCAATAATCAGCGAATCATAATGATAACCCAAATCCTCAAGGATTTCTTTTTCCAGTTGCGCATAAAGCCCAAAACGGCAGGGGCCGGTGCCTCCCGCCATGATAAAAACATCGGCGCCCAGTTTTTTGGCTTCAATTAAATTACCGATATTGATTTTTAAGGGAAGGCAGGCGAATTCCGGGGCATGCTGCACGCCCAGGAAAAGAGTTTCTTTGGTAATGGGCGGCGGCACCACCACCTCAAGGCCAATGTATTCAAGCATTCCTTTCAGCGCTACCCAGGTATTGCCCATGTGGGGAAACGTAACCTTGATGGTAATCCCTCCTCCAGCGGATAATATCCACAAAAGCTTCCAGCCGGGTATTTAAACCGCCTTCGCCCGTATGTTCGTCGAGAACCACGTTCAAATGCGGAATTTTTTGCTCCGTTAAGCGTCTTATAATGAAATTATCGATAAAGGAATCAATGCCACAGCCGAAGGAAGACAGGATGATAACCCCTTTGAGCCCTGGCTGCTCCATAAAATGATAGGCCGCGCCAATCAAGTTGCGCCCGTATGTCCAAAAGACCGAGCGGGGAAACTTCTCGATTTGCCGGTCCCTTTCTTCCCTGGCGATGTGCGCCGCCGTCATCACCTGACAGCCTAATTGCTGAAGTTTCTTAATGAGGTCCATATTAATGTAGCGGTCATAGACGTTGTAATCATGGCCCAGCAAAAGAATGGTTAAATCATGGTGAGGGGTTATTTTTCTTAAATTCTCCTCATGCTGCTTTTGTTCCTGCCAAGCCTTTTGCCAGGCTCGATTAATTTTCACCCGGTTGCGGGTGAAAGGAGCGGCACATTCATCGAGTATTTTCTGCAAAGGCGTGACTTTGACGAAATTAATCACCGGCGCAATTAAGGGAGGTTGTTGAATCCGGCTTGCCTTCAACATGTCCGGAAGACCCATGAATTTAGGGCAGATATAGGCTTTTTTTTCCACACTGACCAAACGAGGCACGAACAAATAGTCTGCTCCCGCTTCACACAGCTCAGCCACATGCCCGAAAAAAACCTTTACAGGCAAACAGGTTTCGTCAACCACACACTTGATTCCTTTATTTAAAATCCCTTTGTTTGTTTCGGGGGAAACCACCGTCTCCACCCCCAGGGCCGCGTAAAAAGCTTGCCACAACGGATAATAAGTATGATAAAACAAGGCCCGCGGCAAACCAACTTTCAAAGACAACTTTTTACCCCTTTCTAATTGTGTATCTTGTTTCTTTTTCCCTTCCCTGGCTCAATTGTTGCCCTCAAAACCAAACTCAATGGAAAGCCTGCCTTTTTTGCCAGTTCTCCAGGATTAACTGCAGGGCTTTGGTGGTGACTTGCGCCCCGCTTTGGGGATTATCCCTTCCCTCCATCTTCCCCAGATCACCAATGCCCACCACAAAGGGCACTTCGGCCCCCAACTCATTTAAAACACCCACCGTGTCGCCCCTTACCAAAGCATGCGGAGAAATCAGTTCCCCTTCCTTATCGACCTCGCCGCTGAGCACCTTTTGCTCCCTGGTGATTGCGCAATTAACCACCGCTCCGTCTGTGTTTTCCGTATTCGAAGCCACGGCCAGAACCCCGATTAGCTCTAAATCCGGGTGCTTCGCCACATATTCCAGCACCCTCTCCCCATTACCCTTTCTGGTGGAACCGCGGTCATCGACCATTACCACCACCGGATCGTAAGGGGTACTTTGGATTAGTTCAACGACCTCTGCGCCGGTGAGCCTGGTCGGATTCCCGGCGGACGCGGAAATACAACGGCCACCGATTTTTTTGGTCGCTTCCTCAACTGCCTGCTGGGCGATAAGGTCCCCATCGGTCACCAGGATTACTTTCTTTTTGGCATTGTGAGCATTCATGATTTTTTCGTCTCCCGTCTTTTCAAGAAGGTTTTCAGTGGAAACAGGATAACTAAAATCCTTTCCTAGGCTTTGGGTTGAAAAAAAGTAGCGGCCACCAGCCCAAAGACAATCGCAGCGGCAACCCCCACAGACGTTGCCTCAATGCCGCCGCCCAGCGCGCCCAATAGCCCCTTGCTCTCCACCCCACGAATCGCCCCTTGGGCCAGGGAATGGCCAAAGCCCGAGAGCGGCACGGTGGCCCCTGCCCCACCCCAATCCACCAAAGGCTGATAGAGTCCGAGGGCGCTTAATACGACACCGGTTGTCACATAGCCCACCAAAATATGGGCGGGAGTGATATGAAAAGGCGTCAAATCCATCAAAAGCTGCCCAATGACACAAATCAATCCGCCTAACACAAAAGCCCTTACAAGCATCTCCATCAATCTTTTCCTCCTTTCCTTCCTGCTCTTTTTGTTTTCTTGGTTTTCGCTCCGCTTATTCGTTTGACGGCGCTTCCAATACCACACCGTGAGCAATACAGGGAATGGTTTCCCCTTGAAACACACTGATCGGGCTTAATAAGGCGCCGGTGCCCACAAAAAAAATACGCTGGTACTCCCCTTTGTGCAGTTTTTCCATTAAATGCGCGGCCAGCACTACGGCGGAACAACCACAGCCACTGCCGCCCGAATGGGTATCCTGATTGGGGTCGTAAATTAAAACGCCGCAATCACTAAGCCGTTCCACCGGGTAGCCTTCCTTTTGCATGAGCTCCTTTAAGAGGGTATGGCCAAAAATCCCCAGGTCCCCGGTAATAATCAGATCATAGTCATCAACCTTGCGGCCCAAATCCTCTAAATGGGTTTTGATGGTATCCAGCGCCGCCGGAGCCATCGCCGACCCCAAATCATTGCTGTTGCTGACCCCCATATCCTTGATTTTGCCGATGGTGGCATGGGTTAATTTTACCCCTGTCCCGATCCGTTCTAAAACGCAGGAACCACCGCCGGTCACCGTCCATTGAGCGGTCATCGGTCGTTGTGCACCTAATTCGGTGGGATAACGGAATTGCCGTTCGGCCGTATCGTGATGGCTACTGACCGAAACGCCGATCCGTTCGCCAAAGCCTCCTTCTAAAAGGATGCCGGCTAGACAAAGTCCTTCCGCCATCGTCGAACAAGCCCCATAGAGTCCTAAAAAAGGAGCGTTCAAAAAACGGGCCGTATAATTGGCGCTGATAATCTGATTGAGCAAGTCCCCGGCCAGATAAAAATCCAAATCAGCCGGCAGCAGCCCACGTTTTTCCAAGGCCAATTCCATCGAATACTGCATCATCTTTTGTTCGGCATTTTCCCAGGTCTTCTCCCCCAGATAAGTATCGTCACATACCATGTCATATTTGTCCCCCAAAGGGCCTTGCCCCTCCTTGGGGCCCACTACTGCCGCCGCTGACGTAATCACCGGCGCCGAAGAAAACTGAAGCGTTTGTTTCCCCATCTTCTTTTGCGCCATCCCTTATCTCACCTCACCGTCACACGTATCATTCCTGTTTCCTTTTTGTTGAACCTTGCTTTCACCGCTGTTTTCTTCATACTGCATTACAGCAAAGTGAAGTTGGCGCGATTGATAAAAAAGTAAATCAACCCGACCAGAATTGAAACCAAGGTTCCATAGACAATAACCGGTCCCGCAACGGTAAAAAGGCGGGCGCCCACTCCATAAACAAAACCTTCGCGCTTGAACTCCATCGCGGAAGAAACAATGGAGTTGGCAAAGCCGGTAATAGGCACAATCGAACCGGCGCCGGCTACTTTGCCCAGTTCGTCATAATAACCAAGGCCGGTTAAAAAGGCCCCTAAAAACACGAGTAAAGCCGAAGTGGCCGCCCCCGCCTCTTTTTCCGCCAGGCCGTTTTGCAGGAAGATGTTTAAAATAACCTGCCCGGCCAGGCAAATAGTGCCGCCCACGAGAAAGGCCATCACCACGTTCTTGACCACAGTTTGTTTCGGTGCAAGGCGCAGCGCTGTGCTTTGATAGACAATTTGCTCTGGTAAAGCCAGGCGCTTCTGTTGTCGTTCAATCTCCAACCGCAGGCCGTTAAAGTGCTCCTTCTCTGCGCCCTTGGCCTTGGCTTCCCAATACAGCACCTTTTGATGTTCTTTTTGTAATTCTTGCTGCAGCCTGGTCATTTCTTGTTCCGCCAGGACAAAATTTTGGGCAATCAACGCTTCCCGTTCCTTTATTCTTTCCCGGATGGCCTGTTTATCCACCTTGCTGTTCTCCTTTCCCTCATCTTTCTTCGCCGGCACATACCTTTATTGCTCACCGAGCACATCTTTGTTTTCCGCCATAACATTTTATATTTTTACCCTAACCAAAAAAAATAAACAGGGTCACCCCTGTTAGCTCTTGCTGTGTTGTTTCATCCGGTCCGGTCTTCCCAGGTGGTTTGGTCTTCCCGGCCTCAGCCGGTCTGGCAGCCGTCCTCGTTCAGCAGGCTTTTGAATTTCTTTAAAGCCTGCCGTTCGATCCTGGAAACCTGGACCTGGGACAGCCCCACCATCTGCGCCACTTCCATTTGGGTTTTGTCCTGAAAAAAACGAATCATGATGATTTCTCTTTCCTTTTCGGAAAGTTTGTTTAAGACTTCCCGCAGGGCCAGTTTCTCGAACCACTGGTTTTCGTCTTTTTCGCTGCTCAACTGGTCGATGAGGTAAATCGGGTCCCCGTCGTCCTGATACAAGGTATCGTGGATGGAAGAAGGCATTTGGACCGCCTCAAGACTTGCCACAATTTCTTCCGTGCTTAGCTCGACCTTTTCCGCAATTTCCTGCAGGGTGGGCTCCCTTTCTAATTCCTTCGTCAAGGTATCCCGGGCCTTGTTGATCCGGTAGGCGTTTTCTTTTAGAGAGCGGCTTACCTTCACCGGATTGTCATCGCGCAAAAAGCGCCTGATCTCCCCAATAATCATCGGCACCGCATAAGTCGAGAATTTGACGTTATAGGACATGTTGAATTTATCAATGGCTTTAATCAAACCAATGGTGCCGATCTGGAACAAATCTTCCAGCTCGTAGCCACGGTTGGCAAACCGTTTGACCAGGTTAAAGACAAGCCGTAAATTGCAATTGATTAATCTTTCTCTGGCCTCTGTATCCCCCTCCTGCACTTTCTTTAACAGTTCGTTCATCTCTTCATCGGTCAACAGGGGGAAACGGGGCAAGTTCATTTCCGATAATCTGACGCTCATCAGCGCTCCCTCTTATGATACAGCAATATTTTTATTTTCATTGCTTAAAACCTTGACTAAAGTTACTTTAGTGCCTTTGTTAACCTTGGATTCAACCTTGACCTCATCCATAAAGGATTGCATAAACACAAAACCCAGCCCTGTCCTTTCAGGGTCTGTAGAAAAAGCCGGTTCCATCGCTTTTTCGATATCGGGAATGCCGACCCCCTCATCGATAATCTCAATAATCAGTTTTTCGCCCTGCAGGATGCCGATTACGGTCACCAGCCCGTCCGATTGATGACGATATCCGTGAATCACGGCATTGGACACGGCTTCCGACACGGCAACTTTGATTTCTTCCAGGTCATTTAAAGTTAATTCCTGTTGAGAAACCAGGGCGGCAATGGTAATCCGGGCCAGGGCCACATTCTCGCCCTTGCTTGGAAATTCCAGTTTAATTCTATTATTAACTATTTTATCCATTTCTAAGCCTCCTTTCTGGTGTTTTCTTCTAATATTTTCCATGCCGCCTCTTCCGAGCTGCAAACCGGCATTAACGATAGTATTCCGGAAAGCTCAAAGATTTTCCTGATGCGGGGTGATACCCCATAGATAATCATTTGCCCGTGGTTAGCTTTAACCTTGCGATAGCGGCCCATAATCACGCCTAAGCCGGAACTGTCGATAAAGGTTGTCTTTGCCAAATCCAAAAGCAGATTCTGACTCATGGTTTCCGCCAGGTTCCGGTCAATTTGTTCGCGATATTGATTGGCCTTAACCAGATCAAAATCGCCGCTTATATGAGCAATTAAAGTATTCTTTTTACTGTTCAGAATTAGTGCCATAAAGGATCCCTCCACTTTCCCACTCATGATCAAAAAGAATTCTAAACTGTATAGTTCGCTACAGGAGACGAAATTCCTGCTATTTTTTGGTATTTCTTTCAAATATTAAAAAGAGATTGCCGTACGGCCTTGGCCTTGTTTTTCGGCCGTACAACAATCGCTTGTGCTTTTGAGGGAAGTAATTTACGGGGCAGTTCTTTTTCCTCGGCAGTTCTTTTACCTCGGCAGCTATTTTACCATGGCCGCGAGAATGCTTTTGTCGACCAAAACACTCTTTTCTGCCTGCATGCTTTGATCCAGATTGCTTTTTCCCGCTAAGAGCCCCCGGAAGACCTTCCTCACCATTTTCCAGTAGGAGCCTTTGGGGACTTCCTCAGCGGCAATGAGATTGGTGCGCTGCAGAACCTCGTCGTCCTTCACAATCGAAACGTGCCCCACCACCTGTCCTTTTTGTACCGGGGCATTAACCAGCGGAAGCAACTCCACCTCGGCCTGCACCTTTTGCTCCTCTCCCCTGGGCAAGGTAATTCCCACTTTCTCTTCCGGAACCGCTTTCAACCCTTCCGTTAAACCTTTCCCAACCTTTACTTCTCCCACTACTTCATCTTTTTGGTAAAACTCCCGGAACGCAAACTGGGAAAAGCCGTAGTTAAAGAGCTTTTGGGTTTCGGCAAAATGCCCTTTCGGAGCAGGAACGCCCAGGACGACGGAAATCAACCTCAGGTTGTTGCGGAGACAGGTCCCGACAAAGCAGTATTTGGCTTCTTCCGTCCATCCGGTTTTAAAACCATCGGTTCCCGGATAAAACCATAACAATTTGTTCTTGTTATCGTATTGAAAAGGGCGCTTGGTATCTTCCCGAATCCGATAATGTTTAATCGAGCAAAGTTCCAATAGCTCCGGGAAATTAAGGGCATACCGGCCTAACAGCGCAAAATCGGCTGCGGTAGTGTAATGCTCGGGATCATGCAAACCGTTGCAATTCACAAAATGGGTGTTTTTCATCCCCAGTTCCGCCGCTTTTTGGTTCATCAGTTCCACAAAAGCCTCGTGGGAACCGGCCACATGTTCGGCCACCGCTACGGCCGCATCATTCCCGGAAGCCAACGCCACGCCTAACAGCATTTCTTTGAAGCTGAGCTGTTCCCCTGCCGTCAAGAAAATCCGCGAGCCCCTAAATGATGCGGCATGCTCACTGGCGGTCACCACATCCTCCATCTTCACCCGTTGGGCTTGTAGCGCTTCCATGGCCAGCACCATGGTCATCAACTTGGTCATACTGGCCGGATAGAGCTTTTTGTGAGGATCTTTCTCGTACAGGACTTTGCCGCTGTGGGCATCTACGAGGATGGCCGATTCGGCAGTCAAATCAAGCTCAGCCCCTTGCGCAGCACAAGGGAAAACAGCGGTGAGCCCAAAACAAAGCAACAAAAAAAATACGGTTATTTTCTTCAAAGCTCTTTTGAAATAACGAAAAAGTTGAGGAAAATAAACGGAAAACATTTTTTTCCCCAGCATTCTTGACAATCTGGACAAAAAATCACCTCCTGATTCTGTTTAGGTTTATTTTTCCCCTCCTTTGGCAAGAAGTATGTAAAGAGAAAAAAACCTAAAAAAATCCATCAAGAATCAAGAGGTGAGCAAAGTGGAAACTGTTTTTGCCGTATTCATCGCTCTACTGTTGGGCTCCAGCACCCTGTATCTATTGATTGCCTTCGTGCTGGCCCCCTTAATCAAAATCATTAAAGAGAATGCCCGTTTAAAGCAGTAACCCCCTTTTTCGTAACAAGGGCATAAACCAAGGGTTCAGGAGCAACCGGGGTTTGGGAAAAACGAAAAGCCGGCCGGACCAGCTTTAACGCCTGCTCCAGTTTCTCCCGCTTATTATAGTACAAGGTCGCCAGCGGCTGTCCGGCTGTTACCCGGTCCCCTTGGCGGACATGGAGTTTCATCCCCACCGCCAAATCAATGGGGTCATCCTTCTCCGCGCGCCCGGCACCCAGGGTCATGGCGGCAACGCCCAACCGTTCCGCATCGATGGCCGCCACATAACCTTCCTGCTCCGGTAGAGCCTGCACCACTTCCTGCCCGGCGGCCTGCGGCAACAACGATGTGTCTTGGGCCACAGCGGGGTTGCCCCCTTGCGCCGCCACCAGCGCGACGAATTTTTCCAAAGCGGCGCCGGAAATGAGCAGGTTTTCCAAAAGCGTCCGTCCCTCCTGGCGGTCCCTTACCCTTCCGGTAAGAACCAGGATCTCCGCACCTAAAAGAAGACATAATTCCCGTAAGGCCCCCTGCTTTTGCCCCTGAAGGACGAGGATGGCCTCTTCCACCTCCAGGGCATTGCCGATGGCCGTACCTAAGGGCTCCTCCATGCTGGTCACTAAAGCCACGGTTTCCCGCCCTACCTGTTCACCGATTTGCACCATGGTCTCGGCAAGTGCGATGGCATCTTCCTTCTTTTTCATAAAAGCCCCGCTGCCCACCTTCACGTCCAAAACCAGCTTATCGGCTCCGGCCGCTATTTTTTTGCTCATAATACTGCTGGCGATCAGGGGAATCGAAGGAACGGTTCCGGTGACATCCCGGAGCGCATAGAGCTTTTTGTCGGCGGGCACCAGATTGCCGCTTTGCCCCACAAGCGCGATTTTAAGCTCATTTACCTGCTTGATAAAGGCCTCTCGGGACAGGGTGGTCTGAAAGCCGGGGATGCTTTCCAGCTTGTCAATGGTTCCTCCTGTGTGCCCCAAGCCCCGGCCGGACATCTTGGCCATGGGCACCCCGGCGGCGGCCACCAACGGCCCCAAGACCAGGGTCGTGGTATCGGCCACTCCGCCGGTACTGTGCTTGTCCACTTTCACCCCGGTAATCGGCGCTAAATCCACCATCTCTCCAGAATGAGCCATTGCCATAGTCAACTGGGCTACCTCGGCAGTGTTCATCCCCTGAAAATAGACGGCCATGCAGAAGGCCGCCATCTGATAATCAGGAATACGCCCTTCCACGTAATTTTGGACCAGGAATTCGATTTCTTCCTGCTCTAAGGCTTCCCCCTTGCGTTTTTTTACAATTAAATCGACGGTTCTCATCTTATCAAAAAACATCCTTTCATAATTATTAAAGTCTTCGCGTGCCCGCTTGCTCAAGTGCCGCTTGCATTATCTTTATTATCTTTCTAGGCACGCCGGATTAAATCAAGAAAGCTTTCCCCGGGACAACAATAAGCAACCTTAAAGAATTCGCTCAAAGTAGCCGCAATATCGGCAAAAGTCTTCCGCACGCCCAGGTTATAGTCGGCTTTGATGTTTTTCCCGTAAACCAGCAAGGGGACGTACTCCCGGCTATGGTCGGTACTAACGGTAGTCGGGTCATTGCCATGGTCGGCGGTAATAATAAGCATCTTTTGGTCTTGTTCTTTTTCTTGTTTTAGCTCTTGTTTTTGTTCCCGATCGAACAACTCCAACAATTGGCCGATCCCCTGGTCGGCTTCCTCCAAAGCCTGTGCGTAGCCCTGAGGATTATTCCGGTGTCCGTACAATGAATCAAAATCCACCAAATTGGTGAAAATCAAACCGCTTTGCAGTTCCCTCCAGGCGTTCATGGTTTTGCGGATTCCGTCCCAATTGTTTTTGGTGGGGATACTGCGGGTGATTCCTCGTCCTGCGAAAATATCAGCGATTTTCCCGATGCCGACCACCTCTTGCCCGTTGGCCTGCAAAACATCTAAGATGGTGGGTCCAGGCGGCTCCAGGGAAAAATCATGCCGGTTGGCCGTGCGGATGAAATTACCGGGGGTCCCGATAAACGGTCGGGCAATCACGCGGCCCACCGCCCATTTGCCGGAGAGAATTCGGCGGGCAATCCTGCAGAGCTCGTATAATTCCTCCAGCGGAATAATTTCCTCATGAGCAGCGATCTGGAAAACGCTGTCCGCCGAAGTGTAGACAATCGGATAGCCGGTTTTTTGGTGCTCGGACCAAAGCTCCTCGATGATTTGTGTGCCGGAAGCCACTTTGTTGCCCAAAACTTTCGTCCCCGCAGCCTTTTCGAAAGTCTCGATCAGCTCCGCCGGAAAACCTTGAGGAAAAGTGGGCAATGGCGTTTCCATCACCAGACCGGCAATTTCCCAGTGCCCGGTGGTGGTGTCTTTGCCGGCCGAAAGCTCACCCATTTTACCGTACGCGCCTGCCGCCGGCCGGGCGGCATCCAAACCCCAAACCGGCGTTATTCTTCCCAAGCCAAGGCGGCTGAGGTTCGGCAAACGGAGCCCCTTTACCGCTTCGGCGATATGCCCTAAAGTATGAGAACTTTCGTCGCCATAAAGATGGGCATCGGGTAAAGCCCCAACACCCACACTGTCTAAAACCAAAAGAATCGCTTTCACGTCATCACCTCAAAATCAAATTCCGAGCATCATGATACTAAAAGCAAAAACCACTATGCCCGCGGATGGGCCTTCAGGTAAATCTCCTTTAGTTTATTGCCTGTGAGATGGGTATAGATTTGAGTAGTGGCAATATCGGCATGTCCTAATAATTCTTGTACCGAGCGCAGGTCCGCGCCATTTGACAGCATATGGGTGGCAAAGGAATGGCGTAAGGTATGGGGCGTGATTTCCTTCTTGATGGCGGCCTCATGCGCCCTTCTCTTGATAATTTTCCAAAATCCCTGCCGGGTCATGCGCCTGCCGTGATGATTGAGGAAAAGGGTTTTTTCCAGAGGATTTTTCAAAAGAAAAGGCCGCCCCTTAGCCAAATAGAGTTGCACGCTCCGGCAAGCCAAATCCCCCATGGGAATAATCCTTTCCTTGCTGCCTTTGCCCATACAGCGGACATAAGCCAGTTCCAGATTGACCTGGGCGATTTTCAGATTAACCAGTTCAGAAACCCGCATGCCCGTTGCGTAAATCAGTTCCAACATGGCTTTATCCCTTAAATCCAAAGGAAAAAGCCCGCGGGGAGTCTCGAGAAGGCGATCCACTTCTTCCACACTGAGCACCTGCGGAAGCTTTTGCGGCAACTTGGGTGTTTCCAGATAAATCGTGGGGTCGGTTTCCAGTTTTTTCTCCATACATAAAAACTTGAAAAAACCACGTAAAGAAGCCATCTGCCTGGCGATACTGGCCGGTGATTCCTGTTTCTTTTTTAAGAAATACACATATCCGGAAAGGAAATGCTTGTCACACTGCTCAATGCTGCTGATTTTCTTTTCCTGCGCATATTTCAGAAGCTTTTTCAGATCGCGCCCGTAAGCCGCAAGTGTATTATGAGACAGGCCCCTTTCCACCTGAAGATAGTCGATGAAGTCCCGGATTAACCTGTCCATTGAAAAATCGCCTCCTTTTCGTGGAACAAGATTATATTTCCACAAAATAAAGGCATTTCCTTTTTTTTATCCTGTTTTTAACGGATTTCCCCTTGTACCCGGACAGGCTGGGTGTAAATGTCCTCTTCCAATTCGCCGGATGATGGCGCCACATTGGATACGGCTAAACTCATGCCAACAATCACCACAAGGGCCGCCAGCAAGAAGAACAGTTTTTGCTTCCATTTTGTAACCGTCACAATCACCATTCCCGCTCCCTCCTTCGTTATTATGTTTATGTACTTTATGGTGAAATAGAATAAAAAAACCACCTCTCGTCCGAAAGGCTTCTTTTCAGACGAAAGATGGAAAAGGATGAGTATGCACTGATGTAATTAGTATCGGTAGGAAGAGAACGAACCACCATATCTGGACCGAGGTGCGTTCACACCACCGGAAAAGCTTCTATATCCGTACAGAGGTGCGTTCCCAACATGGTCTGCTGAGACTCTAGGCATAGTGACGTTCACCGCACCACCGGATGATGCTCGGGGAGCAGTCACGTTGATGGCACTACCGGGTACTTCCCTGAGTCCCTGAACATTGACTGGATTACCGGGTACTTCCCTGAGTGCCTGAACATTGACTGGACTACCAGGCACTTCTCTTAGTCCCTGAACATTAATTGGATTACCGGGTACTTCCCTGAG
>DGEB01000007.1 GCA_002385735.1 Peptococcaceae bacterium UBA3937 | reverse complement strand
ATCATCTTGTTCCGAATTTACACTAATTTCCAAATAATTTCCCGAACCTATTTCCTCAATTCTTGTGTCTGCAAAATCCACATCAAATGTTCCCGTTTGAACAGTACCTTTAACAGTCAGAACATCGTTCCACCAGGCGTAACCGACCCCCATCATCATTACTGCACATACTAACACAGCGATTAATAATCTTGATTTTTTCATAAATGATCAATCTCCCTTCTCTTCTTTGTAATTGATCTTTTTTTACTTTTTTCTGCGTTAACATGATGTCAATATGATAAGGTGCCAGTTCGCAAAAATATTTTTCCTCGCCCTCCTTTCCTATGTATTGCACCTTATTAACTACATAAGCTTGTTTACTCAGAGAGCTTGGCAATAATCGAGCCGTATCCTGAACGTGCTGTCATATTTTCTGTTCAGATCTGGAGCATCTATTTTTATTTTAATTTTCCCTTTGGTTGTTTCGTTTCTTTTTAGTTCTTTCTTGGGCTTGTCCTCCACACTTGTTTTCAAGTACTTTTTCGCTTCTAGATCCATCTTTTCAAGCTTCACGGGTAGAGTACCGATGTTTTTAATTTGAAAATCCAAATAGAATACATCGTCATGCTGAGCATCCTTGATGATCACATCAAGGCTTTTCCCATCTTCGGAGATAATAACGTCACCAAAGGCAAAACCGGATCCTCCATCAAATCCACTGCCGAAGTCAGAATCAAAGTCGAATCCGCCACAGCTTGTCCCCAGCCCTGACAAAGAGGCTTTGGTGAAAATCGGTTCGATGTTTCCGGTTGTAAGAGTACCGTTAATCGTTAGGGTATCGTCCCAAGCGGCAAATCCTATCCCAATTGCCCCTAGCGAAAGAACTGCGAGTATACTCATTAAAAGATATCGCAAACTGTGCCTGCTCCTGCGTTTTCTTCTTTGTAAGAAGGGCACCACTTTTCCCGCCTTTCGTTTTACCCGTAGACTTATTATTATAATTTTTTGTAATCTTTTCAGTAAACTTATTGCATTATAATAAATTCGGGTTTTTTCCGAAAAAACGTGTAGACACTCTTAATTTTACATTATTCAACAGACATTGGCAATGCCTATTTGCAATATATGGCAATGCTTGACATAGAGATTTCGTAACGAACAGCATACTTTTTGTGACTATTTTCAACCTTGCAAAAAATTGCTCTTAGTGCCTACAGTGATGCCGTTTGTTACGTCTTTGTTATCATAAGCTTTTGGGGTCAGGAAATCATGCTGGGACGAACAGACAAATATATACAAAAAAAGGTGGTTCTTGCTTGATGTTTTGTTGAGGTTTTTGCCAATTTTCTCCTACTTTTTCAAGCCCTGAAGACCGGATAAGAACAAGTTATTCTCATAGGAGTAGGTTAGGCTTTTCGCTTTTTGGTGGTTTCGGATGGCGATGGTCAGTAGTTGGTCCAAAAGCTCAGTATAGCTAATTCCTTTAGGCTCCCAGAGGTAGAAAGCGAGGGACCCCGGAATGGTGTTCAGTTCGTTTAAGTAAATCTGGTTGGTGTCCTTGTCGATAATATAGTCAATCCGGATCACGCCCTTGCATCCCAGCAAATTAAAGACAATCCTGGAAAGCTCCCGGATGGTTTCGGCTTGTTCCTCGGGTATATCCGCAGGGATCTTCCGTTGGGCTCCGGACATCCCTTTCGTATTGCTGTTGCTGTATTTATCATCAAAGGAGAGGATTTCCTTGGTGCTTACCGGTTCTTCGCATACCGAAGCCTCGGCGTTCTCGCTGTCCCCCAGCACCGAACAGTTCACCTCCTGCATGTTCTCGACCAGTTTTTCCACGATGATTTTCTCCGCCATGGAACGGGCCAACTCCACCCCGTCTTTCAACTCCTGCCGGTTATGAACGATGCTAATCCCGATACTGGAGCCGCCGGTGGCCGGTTTGACAATGAGCGGGTAGCCGATCTGGTTTTCCATTTCCTCGATCAGCCTTTCCTCATCCGTCAGCCAATCGTGGCCGTAAAAGCTGTACCAGTCAATCACCGGAATCCCGGCGCTGCGCAAAACATATTTCGTAATAACTTTATCCATGCCGATGGCGGAAGGCAAAACGCCGCATTCCGCATAGGGGATATCCAATACCTCAAAAAAGCCCTGGAAGCCCCCGTTTTCCCCGAGATGGCCGTGCATGACCGGCAAAATCACATCAAGGTAGTTCAGGGGTTTTTTGAAGAGCCCAAAGGGATATTTATAGAGCAACACCTTTTCCCGGTCGCGGATGATGGCTACCGGGACCGCTTTCTGCAAAAGAGCGTCCAGATTCTTATACTCGGTAATATCCAGCAGTTCCGGTCCGGTATAAAAGTCGCCCTGTTTGGTGACATAAACCGGAACCACTTCGTATTTATCTTTATTGAGACTATGCGCGGCCTGAATTCCCGAAATAACCGACACTTCGTGCTCAGTTGATTTGCCCCCGAAAAACACCCCTACTTTAATCTTCACTCGCCTCGACCCCCATCTTTTTAGTTTACTCGTCATAGTCATCCGTCAGGTCATTTTCTAGTAATATAATATCACCTTTCCGGCGGATTTTCTCCAGATGTTCAAAGGCCGCAAAGACATCCTTGACGACCGTGTATTTTTCCGGCGGATATTGGGCCTCCGCCAATCCGTCCTGCAATGGCTTGGTGCGCTTTCCTCCTACTAAAATAATGTAGTCGCAAACCTGGGCGGCCTGCCGGGCAAACTCCCTGTTTAACTCGTATTCCCGGCTGCCTAACTCAATCATTCCGGGGGTGACCAGAATCTTTTTGTTACCGCTGATTAACCCTAAGACCTCCAGCGCCATCTGGGTTCCCACCGGATTGGCATTGTACGCATCGTCAATAATCACATAATCCTCTTTCCGCTTGATCTGCAAACGGTGCTCAATGGGGACTATATCCCTGACCCCAGCATAGATGGACTTATAGTCCATACCAAGGGCAAAAGCCAGCGCAATCCCTGCCAAAAGGTTATAAAGATTGTGCTTGCCCAGCAGTTTGGTTTTGAAAGGATATTCCTGTCCGTCTTCCCGGACCACCGTAAATTCCGTGCCTTCTTCCGAATAGCGGATGTCCCGGGCGGATATGTGGGGCAGCTTTTCCCCCTGCCCCAGACCATAGGTCACATAACGCAGGGTGCTGTTTTCAAAACGCTTCATTCCATCGTTGATTAACGGCTCATCCCGATTCAAAACGGCAATTCCATCGGAAGGTAAAGCGCGGATAAGTTCAAACTTGGTCTCCTGCACCCTTTCGATGGTCTTGAAAGTTTCCAGATGCTGTGGCCCAACGGAAGTTAACATCCCGACGGTGGGCCTTACCAACCGGCATATCTCCGCGATATCCCCGGGTTTTTTCGCGCCCATTTCCACAATAAAATAGTCGTGGAGCGGGCTGAGCTGTTCCCGGATCGTCCGCACCACCCCCATGGTGGTATTGAAGCTGGCCGGGGTCATCAACACATTGTATTGCTGGGCCAGGATTTTTTGCACGATATGTTTCGTACTGGTTTTGCCGTAGCTCCCGGTAATCCCAATGACCTTCAGGCGGGGCATACCCTGCAGTTTCCGCCGGGCATCCCGGTAATAGTAGTAGCTGATTCCTTTTTCCACCGGCAGCATTAAAAGATTGCCGCCCAGAACGAGAAGAAAGACCAGCGCCTGCAACAAAGCCAGGGTAAACAGAAAAGCGAGGAACGAAGCCTGGATTTGCCATAAAACCACAAAGATGAAGATGAAAAGTATTGTAGCGGCGGTAAGCAATCTTTTCACCCGCGGGGTATAGACTAACTTTTTTTTGGCTTTCCCCTTTTCCCGCGTAAAAAAGAGAAAAAGCGAAACCACCGCGAAAGCGAAGGCGAAAGTGCCGGTCACCACCTGGTGGGAGGTTCCATGCCAGACCTGCCAGAGAAACAAAACAAAAAGCAGCGCCACCGGGAAGAACTCGACCGGCCGGAAGACCTTGGCCCACTGACGGCCCAGCCAGCCCAAATAGCGGCAGTTAAAATAAGCGTTGAGTTGCAGCATATGCAGATGATAAATTAACTTGGCCAAAAGGAAAGGCAAGCCCGCTAAAAAAGCGGTTAGAAAAAGGATTTTACCGATCACAGCTTTTACCTCCGTTTAGCTTGACATCACTTTTTCATCTCATTCTTAAAGAAACTGTCCACCACCGCCAGGAAATGGGGCAGATTCTCCAAAAAGGCATAATGGCCCGTATTTTTAAAGACCACCAGCCCGGCATCGGGAATCTTTTTTTCCATGATTTTGGCATCCCGCAAGGGCGTTGCCGTGTCATTTTCACCCCAGATCAATAAAGTGGAGGCAGCGATATGCGGTAAATACTTCGTTAAATCTTCATTGACCACCTTCACAAACACTTTTTTCATCTGTTCCGAAGCATTCTGATAATCAGCTGAACCGGCTTTTTTCCGGTATGCCTCGAATTTTTCTTTAAAAAGCGGCCAAAGAAAAGGCAGAGTGACAATACGTTTGATTAATTTGTATGTATATACTTTGCAATAGTAATCCAAACCCCGGCGGGGCTTTATCCCGGCGCTGTCCGTAAGCACAATTTTAGCAAAAGGCATTTTTAAAGCGCCCGCGCAATAAATGGCCACCCTACCTCCAAAGGAATGAGCGATTATAAGGGGGTTTTCTATGCGCAGTTCTTCGAGAAAAGCACAAAAGAGCCGGGCATAGTCCGCTACCCCCCAGTCCTCCGGCGGCTCCTGGCTTTCCCCAAAGCCCGGCCAGTCCAGGGAGTAGGTCCGGAAAAAACGCTCATAATGCCGGTGCACCGGAGCAAAGATTTGCCCGGAACAGCCCCAGCCGTGCAGCAAAATCAAGTCTTTTCCTTCTCCGGAGACATGATAGTTTAGTTTAACCCCGTTAATCGTGATTTGCAAAACGAATAATCCTCCTGTTAGTCATTGCTTTTGCCCTTCTTCATACTAAGATTTTATTGCTTTCTTGGAAAAAATACAACAAAAAGAGGCTTTGCTTTTCGAAAGCCTCTTGATCTTCAATTTCTTTTTCTCCGGTCGTTTTTTGCCTACAGGTCAAAGTAAAGCTCGTATTCCTTCGGATGGGGGATATTGTTTACTTCTCTCGCCTCTTGGCGGATTCTCTTCAGGTGGTCCTTGATGATCCCTTCCGTAAAGACGCCGCCCTTCAAGAGGAATTCATAGTCATTTTCCAAAGCATCGGCCGCTTCCGCCAGGGATTTGGGCAAAGCTTTGATTTTCGCCCGTTCTTCCTCGCTCAGATTGAAAATATTCACGTCATAGGGGCCAAAGCCTTCCTTTACGGGGTCAATCTTATTCTCCACCCCGTCGATGGCCGCCATCAGCAAGGCGGAAAAGGCCAGATAAGGATTACAGGTGGCATCGGAGGGCCGGAATTCATAGCGTTTTTCCATGGGACGGTTGGCGTAACCTGGAATCCTGATGACAGCGCTGCGGTTCGCTGTAGCGTAACAAATGCTGACCGGTGCTTCATAACCCGGAACCAATCGTTTATAGGAATTGGTGCTGGGATTGGTAATGGCAAGTAGGGCCGGCGCGTGCTTTAATATTCCGCCAATTGTATAGAGGGCAATATCACTCAAGCCGGAATAACCATTGGCATCGTAGAATACCGGTTTGTTCCCCTTATACATATTGATGTGGACATGCATCCCGCTGCCTGCCTCACGGTAAAAAGGCTTGGGCATGAAGGTGGCCGTCTTGCCGTGGGCAATGGCCATGTTTTTCACTACATACTTAATCAGCATGGTTCGGTCGGCCATTTCAAAGAGGGTGCCGAAACAGACCTCGATTTCCATCTGGCCGGAAGAACCAACCTCGGGATGGTGATATTTAATCGGCACACCCATTGCTTCGAGCTGCAGCACCATTTTCTTTCTTAGCTCAGCGTTCACATCATAAGGAATATCCACATGATAACCCTGTTGATAGGGCACCTTGAAACCTGGATTGGGATAATCAGCATCCTTGCTGTGCCAGTCGGCCTGTTCGGCATCCAGGTAAACACTGATGTTGTTGCGCTCCACCGCATAAGAAACATGGTCGATTAAGTAAAACTCAAATTCCGGTCCGAACCAGGTACGGTCGGCAATCCCGGTACTCTTTAAGTAGTTTTCGGCTTTCTCCGCAATGTAGCGCGGGTCGCCGCCAAAGCGCTCCATTTTGTTGCCGTCAAGCTCATAAATATTGCCAATCACGCTTAAGGTAGGTATTTCACAAAACGGATCCACAAAAGCAAACCGGAAATCGGGCAAAAAGACCATGTCGGACTTCTCCAGGGTAAGAAAGCCATAACTGGAGCCATCAAAGCCAATGCCATCCTCCATAATCTGCTCATCTAACCGTTCCACGGGAATGGTTAGATGATGCCAGCGCCCGGCCAGATTAATCAGTTTAAAATCAATCGCCTTGATTCCTTCGGCACGACAAAATTTTTTACATTCCTGAAGATTAGTAAACAAGATTCCCGCCCCTTTCTCACGAACACTTTATATCCTGTACCAAACAGGACACACCTTCCAATTCCTTGATTTACAAGTGTATTATATTTAATTTTTTTCACCCCCGCAAGAGCGCCTTCTACGGAGTGAAGGCACCCGTGTTATTATAACGCTAAGATCGCTCCAAGCAGTAAAGATGCTCCCCTTCCACAAATTGGGAAAGAGAGCCTCCGCCCGGGTACATTCCAGCACACACTATTCAGTAGCATAATTATCAAAATAGCCCTGGATAAGAACAACGGGGGTACCTTTGTCACCGCTTCCGCTGACCAGGTCACAGAGACTGCCCAGTAAATCCGTCAACCGGCGCGGCGTGGTCCCCAGAGAATTAAGGGAATTAACCCTCTTGCCGTCTTTTTCCCGGATATATTGTTTAATCACTTTTTCCTGCTCTTCCTCACTTAACCCTTTGAGCTCGTTATCCGCCAGATATTTCAGTTTAATCTCATTGGGGATACCTTTTAAACCGGCGGTATGAGCGGGAGAAACCACCGGATCGGCCAATTCCCAAATCTTCCCTACCGGATCTTTAAAGGCCCCGTCCCCGTAAATCATGACCTCCACATGCTTGCCGGTGCGATGCAAAATCTGTTCCTGCACGGCGGTGACAAACTTTTCACCGTCCCGGGGAAAGAGCTTCACTAAAGTTTCACTGGCTTTATTCGAACCTAACAGTCCATACTGACGGTTGTAACCACTCCCGGCGCGGGATTCGGTACAAATATCATCAAGTCCCAGGACGATTTCCGCTCCGGCTTTTTTCAAAAGCTTCTTCGTCCGGGAGCGGGAATGGACGTCCGCTGCCAGAACATCTTTGGTATAATTCAAGATCACCCGGGGATCATTGGCAAGGACGATTTCTAAGGCCGCCCCTTCCTTTTCCACAATATCCCGGTACATCTGCACATAATCAATTCCGGTAAAAGGATGCCTTACCTCCGAACCGAAAAGCTTACGGTAGGTTTTTTCATCAAGCACCCCTTGATAAAAGTCAAAATCCAACTCATCCAGTTTTTCCGGATCCACCAGGTGGTTTCCCACCTCATCGGAAGGAATGCTGAGTTGAAGATAAAGTTTTTCCGCGGCACGCGCAATCCCCCTGAGAATTATCGAAAACCGGTTACGGCTAAGAATGGGAAAAACAATCCCAAACTCCTTCTTGCCGGCAAATTTCTCCCTAATATCATGGGCAATATCATCCAGACTCACGTAGTTTCCCTGGGCTCTTGCCACTGCTGATTCCGTGACGGCAATAATGTCCTTGTCTTTAAGGGTGTATTTTTCATTTTCCGCCGAAAAAAGCACGTTCTGTACTACCAATTTTACTAAGTCGTCGCCGGCTTTGATGATCGGCAACCTGATTCCGCGTACAACAGTCCCAACTGTCCTGACCATTAAGATTCACTCCTTGTCCCGTTAAACTATCGGGGTTACGTTTGATGCTCAGAAAAACTTCCCTTCCAATTTTAACAGATTTTCAAGCAATTCACCAGAAAAATATTATCTAAAAGCGATTTTCAGGCTAATTTTGATATTTAGCTCACAATTCCTGCGTTGTTTTAAAATGGAGCTTCGCCACCTTAGCCAGCGCCTCCTGCCCATGCAGGGCGATGATTTGCCGCGCCGCCTCCTTGACTTTTTCGCTGCAGCCTTTCGGTAAATCCACCCCATACTCCTTAGAAAACTCGGCCATTTTGCGGACAAACATATCCCGGGCCAGGATGGACGCAGCGGCTACCGCCAGGTCCCGTTCCCCCCGGGGAATCTGCACCAGCCGGATTTGCCGGCCTTTCTGCATCAAAGCCCGCAGGATATAGCCTTCTTCGCCAAATTTATCGGCCAGGGCATAGCGGCAGGTGTAATTTGTTTCTTCTTTTTCCTGTTCTTTTTTCGCTTCTATTCGTTCCAACAGGTTTTCGATTACCCGCACATGACCCCAGGCCAGCAGGCGATTGAGATTACCCATCTTCGCATACAACTCGTTATATTTCTCGGGCCTGATGAAAACCAGGTTGTACCTTTCCTGGAACAAGGCCCGCAAGTCTTCGGCCATTTTGGCGATCTTCCGGTCGGAAAGGGTTTTGCTGTCGGCAACCCCCATTTCCTGCAAGATTCCGGCTTCCTCGGGCTGCAAAAAGACCCCGGCCACAACCAAAGGACCAAAATAATCCCCTTTGCCCGATTCATCCGTGCCGATATGAGGTTGGGCATATAAGCGCGTGATGATACCATCCTCAAATGTAGTAGCGTGGTCATCTTTGACCTTATTGCCGTCTGGGGCGGTGGTGCTGTTACCTGATGCAGCAGTCCCCGGCCCTAGTTTTTGCTCCAACAACCGGACGAGAGCTTCCCCTCCTTTTTCCATGACCAGCTTGGACGAAAGCCCTTGATTGTTAAAATATAGAACCAGCGCAAAAGCACCACCCTGATGTTCTCCGCTGAGCTTCAACCCATAGCCCTGATTCACCGAATCTTCTTTAAGGCACTCGATCTCTTCGCTCTGCAGGAGTTCTTTAAGATAGGTGATGGCCGCTTCCCGGGGTTTCATGATCGGATAGACCTTCCTCAATTTAATCTTCCCCCAAAACTTTTCTTAGTCTATGTTGGCAATTATCCTACTGTTGCTTCTTTTGGCAAATACTCCACCGGCATAAGCACTTGGAATGGAATCATCCCAAACCTCCCTGGAACAGCCAAAACAATCAAGCATCTTTTTAAAGCCCGCTTATATTATAGTTCATGTTCGCCACTTGGTAAATAATAGCTTTCCTTAAACAGCATAACAAAAAACCTCCTAAGTAGATTCTGGTTATTTACCTTGTCTACTTAGAAGGTATCATATCACTTTGAGCCTGGCGTTTTTGTTATTACCTGTGCTTTTGCTCGTTTTTCTGTTTTTGCAATACTACTTATCCGTAAAAACGGCCTTCCTTTTTTCCAAAAAGGCGGTCATGCCCTCTTTTTTATCCTCGGTGGCAAAACACAAGCCCACCAATTCGGCTTCGTGAATGCTGCCGGTATTAAGGTCGGTTTCAATCCTTTCCGTAATTTCATCCTCTTTGATTACCTTTCTTCCTGTAAATAGTAGCTCCTGGACATAATTACCTTGACATTTTGGGTACAAAAGGATATATGTTTTATTGTGAACCCTTAACATAACTCATATGAAAAGAGGGGTATTATGGCCGAATATGCTAAAGCGCCTTGTGCGGAAAAAGAAGAAGAAAAATCAATAAAATCGATCGAAAGAGCTATTGAGATAATCTATTTTTTGTCTGAAGGTGAAAGAGGGCTTGTCGAGATAGCTAACCATTTTCAATTAAGTAAAGCAACCGCTCATCGACTCCTATCCTCTTTAAAAGCTACCGGTTTAGTTAGTCAAAATAACGTCACCAAACGCTATATGGTCGGCCATGGTATATACCGGCTGCTGAATAATTTGTTTTCATCCAACAACAGTGCCCTGATCACTCTCTCCAGAAATTCAATGTACCGGCTTAAGGAAATCAGCGGCGAAACGATCAGTATCCATATTCCTTATGGCGGCAGCAGATTGTGTGTTTCGGAAATTAAAAGCGACAAAGAGATTATTTACACTGCGGGGATAGGCGCTATTGCGCCTATTTATCTTGGAGCAGCGGGCAAAGCGCTTCTGGCCTTCATGCCTGAAAATAAGCGTAAACAACTCCTCAAGAAATTCACTAATGTTCCCAATCTCAATCAGGAATTACTCACTAAACAGCTTGAACAAATAGCGGAAAATCGTTACGCTTTAAGCTTTGGAGAAAGAATCTACGGCTCCGCCTGCCTTGCCGTCCCGATCCTCATCAAAGAAGAGGCAATAGCCGCCTTGTGTATCCTGGGACCTAGTTTCCGCCTGACGAAAGCGGATTTGGAAAGGATGATCCCCCATATTCAGCATGAAGCAAACTTAATTGAACAAGCTCTTCGTGCAGACTGATTATTACCGGGAACAAGTATTAGCTGGGAAGGTTCATGAAGCCATTCCCAGCTATTTTTTTATCTTGCCAGGTCACTGTTTCAAGCACTTTAGCAAGTGTTCCGCTCCGGTCCAGGGATCCAATTCGCCCTTGGCTACTTGTGAACTGCACTCTTCCCACTTTCCGTTTTCCTGTAACTTTTGCAGGGCTTCCGCGAGAATGGCCTCTTTTAACTCTTCCATAAGCTCATTTTTAGCCATGGCCAATTTATTCATGGAGAGTACCCCCGCACTGGACGCATACAGATAATACTTTTCAATTTCCGCAACAAGTTCCGGCACCCCGGTGCCGTCTGCCGCTATGACCTTAAGCACTGGTGGCATCCAGCCGCCGTGCTTTGGACCAACGATTTGGGACATCTTGATTAAATCACTGACCGTCCGATCCGCCTCCGGCAAATCGGCTTTATTGACAATGTAAATATCACCGATCTCCATAATTCCCGCTTTTAAAGTCTGAATATCATCACCCATATTAGGGGTGTTAACCACAACTACCACCTGGGCAAAATTCCGGATTTCGATTTCCGATTGTCCGGTACCAACTGTTTCAATGATTATTCGTTGATAGCCCGCAGCATCCAGAACTTTGATTGTTTTGCCGATAGCTTTACTGAGTCCGCCCAAATACCCCCTGGTAGCCAGACTGCGGATATAGAGATTCTTATGAACCTGGGGCATCCTGATCCGATCACCTAATACCCCCCCACCAGTGAACACACTACTGGGATCCACTGCAATAACGGCTACTTTGAACCCTTTTTCCAGGTAATTGCTAATCAGTTGGTTGGTCAGGGTGCTTTTTCCTGCGCCGGGGGCCCCTGTTAACCCTATGACAACGGCATTTCCCGTATGCTGGTAGAGCTGTTTCAGTTGCTCCAGCGCATCCGGTTCACCATTTTCAATCTTACTTATTAACCTGGAGATTGCACGAATTTCCCCCTGTAAAACAGCTTCGGCCATACTCATTTTTTTCTCCTATCAGTCAAGGGCTTCGATAATGATAGCATCTCCGTGTCCAACCGCTCCGCAAATCGCGGCAATACCGAACCGTTCACCCCGACGGCGCAGTTCATAAGCAGTATGCATAATCAGGCGTGCTCCGGTGGCTCCTACCGGATGTCCGATGGCGCAGGCCCCGCCGTGCACATTGATGCGTTCCCGCAATTTTTCGGTTTTGGCCATGTCCTTGTCACATAAGTTCAGGGAACTGACCAAGGGCATCGAAGCAAAAGCCTCGTTGATTTCAATCAGTTTCATATCATCAAGCTTCAGGTTGTTCGCCGCCAAAAGCTTCATAATGGCAATAGAAGGCACTACCGGGGACAAACGAGGTTCGTAGCACACCGACAGCCAATCCACGATTCTGGCCAGCGGTTTTAAGCCACGTTTTTTGGCTTCACTTTCCGCCATGAAAAGAATGGCCGTAGCCCCGTCGTTAATCCCGGAAGCGTTACCGGCAGTTACGGTCGGGCTGCCGTAAACGGTTTTCATTTTGGCCAGTTTCTCCACGCTGGTATCTTTTCTGACGTGTTCATCCCTGGTGAAAAGAATCGGGTCCGCTTTTTTCTGCGGTACTTCAATCGGGAAAGTTTCCTCATCAAAATAACCTTTTTGCTGGGCTTCATAAGCTCTCTTATGACTAAGCACCGCCCATTCGTCCTGTTCCTTTCTGCCCATGCCCCATTCTACGCCGACTTCACCGGCATATTGGGCCATCGGAGCTTTCAGGTACGGGTTTCTGACTACCAGCATATCCTGTACTTCAAAGTCACCGATTCTGGCTCCCCACCGGATCTGGGGAATCATATAGGGGACATTGCTCATGCTTTCAAATCCACCGGCTAAAACGATCTTGACACGGCCGGCCATAATCCTCTCAAAACCCAGCCCAACAGCGGTCATACTGGAGCAGCAGGCCCGGTCGACTTGCAGGGCATTGAGCTCTTTCGGCCAGTCATTGGCTAAGATAACCTGGCGGACAGGGGCTAAGCCGGCCCCCGGCATATTATTACCCATAATCACGTGATCAATGTCCTTCGGATCGATTACCCCTTCGACTGCCTTGGCCGCCGCCATGGCCCCAAGCTCCACAGCGGTAAAATCTTTCAAGGTTCCCCCAAATTTTCCGAACGGTGTCCTTTTTGCACTTACGATTACCACGTTTTCCATAATGATGTCATCCTCCTCTTGTTTGGCCTCTTCCGGCCCTGACTCTCCTCAGTCTTGCCTTTCCTGGTACAGCTTTTTCACATAGCTTACGATTTCTTGCATGGTGCTGCCCGCTGGGAAGATTTCTTTAATGCCTGCCTTTTTCAGTTCCCCGATATCTTCAACCGGGATTACTCCCCCGGCAATAACGGGTATATCATCCGCATTCTTTTCGGCAAGCAGCTTTAAGATTTCCGGAAGGAAGAACATATGCGCTCCGGAAAGAATACTAATGCCAATTACATCCACATCCTCCTGAATGGCGGTATCAACAATCATCTCCGGAGTCTGGCGCAGGCCGGTGTAAATTACTTCCATTCCGGCGTCCGCCAAGGCTCTGGCCACTACTTTGGCTCCTACCTCATGGCCGTCGAGCCCAGCCTTCGAGATTAGAACCCGGATCTTTTTCTCCCCGCTTTGCAAAACCACAAGCTAGCCCTCCTTCCGTTAAAAATTAGGTGTAACCTGATATTCACCAAAAACTTCCCGCCACACATTACAGATTTCGCCGCGCGTCATGACCGACAGGGACTTGTTGGAACTTATTGCCACCCACATAATCGGGTTGTTTTTATTGAGGATGAGCAGAACAAAAGATTTAAAGTTGTCTTTGATGCATTAGCCCAACACACCGAACAACTAAATAGAATTGAAGAAAAACTCAGTATTCATGATGACTTCATCTTTAAAAGAATCAAGTGAACAAGCGTGAATAAAAACCCGCCGGAATTACTTTTCCGGCGGGTCAATTTTTTCCGCAAGTTTTCGATTGTTATGTATCCCGATCCCCAGTATTATTGGGAATCGGTATCAGCATTGCTATCTGCATTTAGCTTCTCCACTTCACTTCCGAAAGCCGCCATATATTGTTCAAACACGCCGGTGTCAAATTGATAACTGCTATCTCCGGCTACCGGTTTATTCTCCACAACTTGATTATATAGCCGGTCTATTTCCGCAGAAAGCTTGCTCCAGATTTGTTTTACTGTGGCGTACTTCTTATCTTCCAGGCTCTTCATATAGTCATCATATTCAGCCTTTACTTCCACCACGTCAGCTAACCATTCCAAAGTATAATCAATCTCCAGACCTTCACCATTGCTATCTTCGCCGTAGAGCAAATATTGACTTATTTCAAGAAAACCGTCTTCCCAAACGTCATACATAACAAAGTCGTTTATTTCGCTAAGAATACTTTCCGGCGTATCCTCCTCGCTAAAGCTTTCATCCATGGCGATGATTGTACTGTATAAACCACCCGTTACAGCGTCCTGAAACTCTTCAGTAGGTTCGATTACCCAACTGTCCTGATGCCTTGCTAATTTAATATCAACAGTGGAGGTCGCCTTTTCATTGTTATCTCTTTTTAATAAATCGATAAGAAGCTGCTCCATTGCTTTGTCACTTTCTTCGTCATCCTCAGGCAAAGCATTGTTAAATGATAGTTCCAGGATCTTCTCGAAATATTCTTCCATTATAACAGCCATATCCGTGTTTGTGATCAGGGTTTTTACCGTAGCCGCGTTCCCCTCCTTCGAAGAGGAGATTATTTTGAATTGTAATTGATCAAATAATAGCCTAATGCTTTCATCGTCTTTCACCCAGTCCTCGCTATCTAACAACTCACCAGAATCAAAATACTTTTGAATCGTGTCTTTATCCAGATTTTTTACCGCATTTAAAGCATTAGTTACTGCTTGTTCCGGTGGTTCAATCTTGTTACAGGCGACCAGCGCAACGGATAAAGCCAACAGAACAACAAGAAAAATCCAAATTCTTTTCAACATTCGACAAATTCTCCTTTCTTCTGTTTGTTTTATCATATCATAAAGAAAAAAAGGAGTCACAACTACATTTTTTCTACCCTCATTTTCATCATCTTTATATTCGCTAAAATATGTGTCAATTATGTTATAAAGTGTGTTATTTCAAAAAACAAAAACCGCCGGAATCCCAATCCGGCGGGTAATTTTCTGGTGGAGGTGAGGGGAGTCGAACCCCTGTCCGAAAGAACGACCACAGAAGCATCTCCGAGCGCAGCTTGTATTTTCGTTCTCGCCCGCCAGGCTCCTACAAGCAGGATCCTCTTGGACCAGTCCCATTAGTTTCCCCTTAGGCTATGGAACACTTACCTAAGAGTAGCCTGGTAAGATGACCTCTTAGCCCTCACCCCAGGCACAGAGGGTAAGAGGTTAGGCTGCAATTAAGCAGCTAAAGCGTAATTTTCGTCTGCGTTTACTTTTTGCGCACCGTTTTTACGGGCTAGTGCAATCCCGGCTCGCTTCTTCTGCCACCGCTTCCCCCGTCGAAACCAGTACACCCCCGATATTTGTTTAGGCTTATTCTTTCCCCCGGGCTGCCCTTTCCATCTCGCGGCGGGCATCCCGCTCCGCCATGGCGGCTCGCTTGTCATAGAGCTTTTTCCCGCGGGCCAGGGCCAGGGCGACCTTCGCCCGTCCTCTCTGGAAATATACCTTCAAGGGAATGAGGGTCAAGCCTTGCTGCATCACCTTTCCCATCAGTGAAATGATTTCTTTTTTGTGGAGCAGTAATTTGCGCGGCCGGACCGGGTCCACATTATAACGGTTCCCCTGTTCATAGGGGCTAATGTGCATATTGTAGAGGAACATCTCCCCGTTTTGCACCTGGGCGTAGCTGTCTTTCAAATTGGCTTTGCCCGCCCGCAAGGACTTGACCTCGGTTCCGGTTAAGACAATCCCCGCCTCATATGTTTCCTCGATAAAAAAATCGTGGTAGGCTTTGCGATTTTCCGTAACAACCTTAACATTCTTAGTGTTTTTCTCAACCATTTTCCTACTCCACAAAAAGAGATACTATTAATACCACTGGAATATTTATTGTATCACAATTATTACTCTTTTTCAAACACGAACCTGGTGCTCTTTCCTTGCAATATTTCCCAAATATTCTTATTCTCCTCGGTATCCTTTGCGTTTATTTATTTGCTGGATATATTTGCGGGCATTTTTCATCCCGCCCATACCTTTGAACATTTCCTTGATCTTTTGGGTTTCAATTTGTTTTGAGGAAAGACCGTCATACCTGGCTTCCCGTTTTAATTTCCGAAAACTTTCCAAGCGCCTGGGATCCAGTGTGCCCACTGCAAGGGCCTGTAGAACGGCACACCCCGGTTCCGTACTATGGGTACAATCCCGGAAACAGCATTGGGTGGCCAGCTTATCGATATCCGAAAAAGCTTTGGATAAATCCACCGCTTCCACGCCAAATTCCCTCATCCCAGGTGTATCAATAACAATACCGCCTTGGGACAGAACCAGCAATTCCCGGTGGGTAGTAGTATGCCTCCCCTTGTCATCCTGCCGGGTTTCCGCAGTAGCCAGCAGTTCCTCTCCGGCCAACCGGTTTATCAACGTAGATTTTCCTACCCCGGACGAGCCGATAAAAGACGCGGTCACTCCCTCCCGCAAAAAAAGCAACAGTTGATCACAGGAAGCCTGATCGAAGCTTGAAGTGACAATCACATCTGTCCCGGGAGCTACAGCAGCGATTTCCGCCAGCACACTATCCAAATCCTCTGCCAAATCCGCCTTGGTAAGGACAACTACCGGGGTAGCCCCGCTGTTCCAGGCCACCGAAAGATAGCGTTCCAGCCGGTTCAGGTTGTAGTCATTATTCAAGGACATACAGATAAAAACCAGGTCGATATTCGCGGCAACCACCTGGGTTTGTTGTTCCAAGCCCACCGCCACACGCTCAAAAACACTTTTCCGGGTTAGTACCTTATGGACAATGGCGTTGCCGGAACGATCCTCCGTCCGGTCAACCATCACAAAATCTCCTACGGCAGGATAGTCCGACAGCCTGGTCGCCTCGTAAGAAAACTTGCCGGAAATCTCCGCCAGGCATTCCCCATCCTCTGTAACGATCTTATATAGGTCTTTATATTGGGCCACTACTCTGGCCAGACGCAAAGCAGGGTAGATGCCCGCCTCGGCAAAATAGCGTTCGTTGGCACCGTAACGTTTTAAAAGATTCATTTTATTACACCCCGTATTCTCACAATTTTTCAGTACTATTGTTAATCCAAGGGAAAGAATGACCAAACCGAAATAGAGGGAACACGGACGGATGGAGGCAATAAAAAAAGCATAGTTCCATTTTAAAATAACTATGCCTAAACAATTTTTATAAAGAGTACCGCTTGGACATAGCCTGTATGGAAACATTATTGCACGACAAAGAAGCGATTAACCATCGCTTTTTTTGCCATATAACTCAACCCGTGTTCCCTACAGGACAATCTCCAAACAGACACCTTCTTTTCGTCTTTTCGCTAGTATCGTAACACAGGCAGTCATGAAATGTCAATAAAGACCAGCGCACGCATCTGGTGACACAAGCCTCTTACTTCCGCTTGCGGCCACGCTTGGGCTTTTCCTCCGGCACTATCTCAAAATCAATCGTGCGTTCCTCCAAATTGACCCGGGTTAAAACCACCTTCACCGGATCCCCGATCCGGTAAACATTATTCGTGAATTCCCCGACCAGCATCAATTGCTTCTCCTCATACAGGTAATAATCATCCGTAAGGGTGGAAACATGCACCAGACCCTCTACGGTATTGGGCAACTCCACAAAAAAGCCAAAAGACGTTACCCCGCTAATTATTCCCGTAAATACTTGTCCCAGAAAATCCTGCATGTATTCCACTTTCTTCAAGTCCACGGATTCCCGTTCGGCGTCCTCCGCCACCCGCTCCCGCAAAGAAGACTGTTCGGCGTATTCTTCCATCAAAGCATGCAGTTTCTTGCGCCGTTTCGTCGTCAGCTTGCCCGCCTGATCTCCTTGCATTTCCCGGATGACCCGGTGAATGACCAGATCCGGATACCTCCTGATCGGGGCCGTAAAATGCGCATAGAACTTTGCCGCCAGCCCGAAATGACCAAGAGCCTCCGGCGCATACCGGGCATGTTTCATGGACCGCAGCATCACCATGGCAATCGTCTTTTCCTCCGGTCGCCCTTTGGTGCGTTCCAGGACCTGTTGAAAAGCCCGGGGGGCTACTTCTCCTTCCCGGTTGGCTCGAATATGGTAGCCAAAAACCCCCAGAAAATCATTGAGCTCCGTTAAATCATCCAGGTCCGGTTTTTCGTGGACCCGGTATAAAAAGGGAACTTCCCGCCAGAAATACTCTTCGGCCACCGTCTCATTAGCCGCAATCATAAACTCCTCAATCATCATCTCCGCGATAGAGCGCTCCTGGGGCACAATCTCCAACGGTTTCCCTTGTTCGTTTAAGATAACCTTGCTCTCCGGAAAATCAAAGTCAATGGTCCCGCGGCGCAACCGCTTCTGCCGCAAGATCAGGCACAACTCCCGCATCAGTTCAAAAAGCGGCACATAAGCTTGATAACGCTCGCTTAATTCCCGGTCCTGTTCCTCGAGAATTTTCCGCACTGCGGTATAGGTCATTCTTTCCTTAACCTGGATTACCGTCGGTACGATTTCATGTTGCACCACTTCCCCGTCCCCGTCAATCTCCATCAAACAAGACAGCGCCAACCGGTCTTCTCCGGCATTCAGACTGCAAATCCCATTGGACAGACGAGGCGGCAACATCGGAATAACCCGGTCCACCAGATAAACACTGGTGCCCCGTTGGAAAGCCTCCCGATCCAGCAGGCTCCCTTCCGGCACGTAATAGCCCACATCGGCAATATGCACACCAAGATAATAGTTGCCATTGGGCAACCGCTCCAAGGTGACGGCATCATCAAGGTCTTTGGCATCTTCGCCGTCAATGGTCACCATCGGCCAATGCCGTAAATCCCGGCGGTTAGCTTTTTCTTCTTCCGCCACCACTTCCGGAAGCTTTTCAGCCTCGGCCAACACTTCCGCCGGAAAAACCTCCGGAAGCTGGTACTTGCGCACAATCGAGAGAATATCGATGCCCGGCTGGTCCTTATGTCCTAATACCTCCAGCACTCGCCCTTCCGGATTGCGGCGCGCTTTTGGCCAAACCGTAACCTCTACCACCACTTTATCGCCTGTTTTGGCCCCGCCCGCCTCATTTTGCGGAATAAAAATATCCGTGCTGATCCGCTTCTCATCCGGAACGACAAAGCCATAATGACGCCTGCCTTCGTAAGTGCCGACAATCTGTTTATTCGCCCGCTCCAAAATGCGGATTACTTCCCCTTCTCTTTTTCGCCCATCCTCCAAATGCCGGTGCAGGCGTAGAATCACCCGGTCATTGTGCATGGCCCCTTGTAAATCTTCATTACTGATATAAACATCCTGTTCTTGCGCATCATCCGGAATTAAAAAAGCGTAACCATTAACATTGCCGTGAATCCGGCCGACCACCAGGTTCATTTTATGCGGCAGGCCATAGCGGCCCTTGCGGGTTAGCACAATCTTCCCCGCCGCTTCCAGTTCCTGCAATAAAGCCATGAAAGCAGCCTTGTCTTCCAACTGATAATTTTTTTGCAAGAGCAGTTCCCATAATTCTTCCGCCGTCACCGGCTTATAGGAATCCTGCCACATATACTCCCGTAATTCCTCTTTGGTTATCATCAATCCATATCCCCTTTATGATCAGTCTCTAACTTTTACCATATCATATCCGGCCAGCGCTTGCCAATTATTCCCGCCCCTTATTTAAACAAGGCCTCTACCGCGTTTAGAACTGAATTCACAACGGAAGTGATGACCGCAGTCAGGCAGGGTAGTTTGACGCCTAGCACATTCAAAAAACTAAAAATAAAAGCGATTAACAGCAGCACCGCAAAAGCCACCAACTCGCGCCAGTATTTTTTCCGGATTAAACCCGGTACTTCAAAGAGAATCATGGCAAGAAAAGCCACAATAAGCAGGAACACCTTCATCCTGTGTTTGCTCCTCTCTTGCCATTTTCCGTTTTACTGTTGGCGACTTTTCCTGGCTTCGGACGGTTGGGACCATTATTCCGATGATCGCTTTGCTCTCCCTGGTTAGGCTTGGGTACGCCCCTGATTACCGCTACCAGCAAGGACAGGAGAGGAAGGCCGATTTCAAAAGGAAGACTGTAATAAGGATAAATGTTAAAGGAAAAATTGATGTTTTCCACATTACTTTGAAAGACGCAAGCACCAAGAAACACCATCATGGCCCCCACCGGCAAAACCAAAGGTAGATAACTGCGCAGCCTCATAAGCTGGGCCAAACCCAGCACGGTGCCATAATAAAAGACCGTGATTTTAATAAAGCCCAGGGACAATAAAACGGCGGCAACAACAATCTCCAGCCGGGTGAAGATTTCGCCGAGATTAATATATCTGATTACCGGAAAGGAAGGATAAGCTTGAATACAAACGATCGAGCCAAGCACCCCGGTATTTCTGGCCGCCAGCCAGGAAAGCAAGACACCGGCGGTGAACATTGCCCCAAACATGGTTTTCCTAACCTGGCGCTGGTTATTGCTAAAAGCCATCACCATTAAAAAGATCACCGCTTCACCAAAGGGGAACGTAGCCACACCATGACTGACCTTTAATAAATCTTTCCAAGGCACGTCAAGCACCGGCAATAAATTGCTCAACTCAATTTTTTCGATTAAAAGAAGAGAATCAAATATGATAAAGAAAACGGCGATCGGCACTAAAAACACACTGCAGCGCCCTAAGACCTCCAGCCCATTGCGTACGGCCGAGGCACAAAGCAAAGCCAGAAGCAGGATGATTACTACCAACGGTGTTTCCGGGTAGACGATCGCCAGATAAAAATCGCCAAAATCCCTGAGAACAATACTACCTAAATGCCAAAAATAGGCAAGATAAACCAGCGAGACTATTTTCCCCAGCAAGGAGCCAAAAATTGTCTCATTCATTTGCACTAAGGTCTGACCCTTAAATCTCCCCGCCAAGGTCACCATAACCCCAAGAAAGAAAAAGCCTTCGACCATCCCTGCCAGAACAGCAAGCCAGCCGTCACGGCCAATCGACTGAGCCGGATTAAGAATCATGCTGGAACCCAAAAGCATTCCCAGAGCCAGAAAAAACAACTGTGTATTAGCTATTTTGCCGGCTTCAAGCTTCATAAGCCTAACCTGCCTTTCGGATTGCAGGACGAGTTATTAAGCCTGAACGATATATATTAGCCTCTACCGCAATCTTTACTTCCAACTCCGGAAAAACTTGCTCCCAGTGGGGCTCTATTTTTTCCCAGGCGCGGGGATATTTTTTATGAATCTGCTCCCCAAAGCCAAAAATATCGGCGTTTAGCCCCTGCGCCTTTTTCAGGGCGGCCTGTATTTCTTGGCGGATGGCATCTGCCTGATACCTCTCCAGGGTTTTCCAGTCTCTTGCATTCATAAGATTATCACCCCCCCTTTCTTCAGCCAGATTGGCATCCTCCTTTATGTGCAGCATGATATAGGGCGTGCCATCGTCTTTAAAGCCAGGGGTGATTTTGCACTGCGCCCGCAAGATCTCCAAACTAACCTTCTCCTTCCCGTCAGGCTCCGGCACAACAATAATTCCACTTTGCACTTTGTTTAACACCCACAAAAGACCGCGGGTTTCCGTAAGGGTTAAGTAACCAACCAGTTTATCCTGTTTAAAAACGGCGGTTCCTACTACACGAGCCTGTTTTTCCTCACCCGTTCCCTCAACCTGAACCAAAGAGGCCACCGGCGCCGTTGTTTTACTCATTAAACGTTGGCCGAACATATTCAGGTCTGCTGGCATTATTTCAGATGTGGCTGTGTGCCCATCAATCAACCTGGCGATGCACATTGCCGGGATTTTTTCCAGCTTCGTCTTCACATCCAGAACCTCCTCCGCTTCTCCTTTCGCCACTAAAACCCATGCGGTCAAACGAGGCTCCGCATCGCGAATAAACATATCTATACATCCACGCACCCCGGAACGTGCCAGCTTGTCGCCAAAAATCAACACTTCATTATGAGGTAGATAGAGCCTCCGATCCACAAAAAGGGTAAACCGCCGTAAAGCTTCAAAAAAAGTATCGCCGGTATTCGTTACATTTATATAAGGTTTCCCGCTGCCGATCCCGCCGCTACCGCCACTTCCACCGGCGGTTGAAACTTCACTGAGTTTGATAATTTGAGCCGTAACCTTTATTTTGTTATGCACCTCAAACAAACTTCTTTCC
>DGEB01000022.1 GCA_002385735.1 Peptococcaceae bacterium UBA3937 | reverse complement strand
TACAACAATTTTACACTATGAGGGCGGATGCTAAAAAATTCCGCCGGCTTTTGCCGGAAAGCTTTCCATGGGGATAAAAGACAAGAGGAGGGCAAGAAACAGGAGAAAAAGAGAAGGAGAGAAAGAGCACATCTTTCTCTCCCGGGTATCCTTTTAAACCCTTATTCCTGGTTGTTCTGCTGATTTTTCTTGTTGGCTTTGTTCTTCCGGTAACCGGCTTCTTCGTTCAAATCGGGCACAATGTAGCCGGAACGGTTTTGCTGCGGGCCATTGTTGTTCAAGAATTCATTGGCCGCTTCCTGATTATACTGGTTGTTATAACCGGCCCAATTATTGGGGGCATTGTTGTTCTGGGCATAGTTATTTTGCCCAAGGGGCTGCGTGACATAGGATTTTTGGAAGGTTTTATTGGCCTTGGTCAGTTCTTCAGCGGCCTCCTGCTGATACTGATTGGCCTTTTGCTGATTCAGGTTGGCCTTTTGACGAGCATTATTGTTGGCATTCTTTGTGTTCTGATTGTTAGGCATTTTGATAGACCTCCTTGTTTCTTCAATGGGAATTGATGATCCTGTAAATATTTCCTCTTACGAAAAATCAGCCTCCTTTCTAAGTTGTATTTTCCCCTTTTTTCAGCAAGATATCCTTTTTCACTTCTTTTAACCTTTTTCCCAATTTGCTTGACGAATATGATAAAATAAATAACTAGATAATAAAAAAATTGTAAAACGAAGGGAGGCAATGTCGTGTACAATGACGTTGAGCTGGTGGCCAAGAGCAAAGCCGGCGATCTGCATGCTTTTGAGGAACTGGTTTGCCGTTATGAACGGAAAATATATACACTAGCTTACCGGATGACCGGTAATTACCATGACGCCAATGATTTGGCTCAAGAAGCATTCTTGAGAGCCTTTCAATCGATCAAAGGGTTTCGCGGTGACGCCTCTTTTTCCACCTGGCTTTGCCGCATTGCCACTAATGTGTGCCGTGACGAACTGCGGAAACGCTATCGGGTGTCGCTGGAATCCCTCGAGCAGGAAGTAAGTTTTGGCGACTGGGAAATGAAAAAACAGATTCCGGCGGACGTCCCGGGACCGGCCGAAATTTACGAACAACAAGAATTGCAACACGAATTGCAAGACCTGATCAATACATTGACCCCGGAATTCCGGATGGCCCTTATTCTAAGAGATATCCAGGGACTTTCCTATGAGGAAATTGCCGAACAGTTAGAATGTTCTTTAGGTACGGTAAAATCCCGCATTAGCAGGGCAAGAAATTATTTAAAGGAAAAAATATTGTCAGCACAGGAACAAAATAGTCAGCGGGAACAAAAATCACCAGAAGAGCGTCTATCAATATGAAAGGAGGGATGGGAATGAACTGTAAAGACTTCCAGGACCATTTATCGGCTTATCTCGATTGTGAATTGGAGGCCAGTGAACTTGGCTCCATAAAAGATCATTTGGCTAATTGCCCGGCATGTAAGCAAGAGCTGCAGCGTTTACAGAATGTCAGTGCCCAGCTTTCCTCCCTCGGCGAGGTCATCCCTCCGGCCAGTTTTCGTACTGATTTATTCGCTAAATTAGAGCAGAGTCAACCGAATGAACCGGTTAACTTACCGGAGACGCCAAAGAAAAAAGGTTTTTGGGCAAGGTTAAGTCAGAGGGCTTTTGGCGCCAAGGCGCCGGCCGCCCTGATTCCTGTTGCCCTTGTTTTAGTCGTGCTTTTACTTGCTTCACCGTCCTTATTGAGTCTTTTTTATAGCGTAAAGTGGCAGGGCGGGGATATGGTGGCACCGGAATACTCTGTAGGATATGGTGGCAGCAGTGCCCCGGAGGCCGGTTACCACAGCCCTGGCCTGACCGGTTTCTTCTCCCGGGATGCTGCTGATGAGCAAATTGCTTTTACCACGGAGCAGGATACGGTCGCCCGTTCGGTTGCTCCTAATGCTGTTCCCGCGCCGGACGTAGGTAGCACAGCGTTTGAGTTAAATGCCACCGCCAGCTCAGAGGTGCTGCAAGACCGTGCCTTGATGCAAGAAGACGGTTCGCCCGCTTTTTCGGTCGCCAAGACCATGAACGAACCGGCGGACGGAATCGACCGCAGCACTGAGGTTAATGAACCCACCGAACCGGAGACTTCTCCTGAGACCGGTGCCGGGGAAATCCTGGATCGGAAAATCATTAAAAACGCCAACCTCAATCTGGTGGTGGATGATTATGACCAGGCGTTAAACGCGATTCGGGAAAAAGTGCTTAGTCTCAATGGCTATATTGCTAATGAATCGGAAAGCATCGTTGATGATCTTGGCACAAAACGCGGCTCCCTGCAGGTAAGAATTCCGCAACCCCAATTCGAGGCTTTTCTTGAAGGAATCGATGCTTTAGGTAAGATGGAGCATAAGGATATTAACGCACGGGATGTGACCGAGGAATTTATTGATATCACCGGTCGTCTGAAAGCGATGCGGACTAAGGAAGAAAGGTTGCTGGCCATTCTCACCAAGTCCGGGAAACTGGAAGAGATTTTGGCAGTAGAAAAAGAATTGGCCCAGACCAGGGCCGATCTCGAAAGCACCGAAGGCCGCTTACGCTTCCTTACTAATCAAACGGACTTTTCCACGGTAACTATTACGCTAAAACAAGCGGTGGTCTCTACGCAGCAAGTAACCGCCGGCGGGCTGAAAGGAGTAGGACAGCGGGCGAAGGAAGGTTTCATCGAGGCCATCAATAACATTCTGGTAGGTTTGGGCAAGTTAGTGGTTGCGCTTGTTACCCTTATCCCCTATCTGGTGGTTGCGGTACCTTTTATCATCATCATTGTGCGTGCCTGGAGGAAGAGAAAGCGCACGAAAGCAAATGAAAATCAAGCTTGATAAGCTATCGAGAATCATCAATTAATCAACAAGGTGCGGAAGAATTCATTGGTCTGCACCTTGTTTTTTTGTATAATGGTTGTATACATGGAAATGTGTCCAGTGGGAACAAGAGAAAATGAGGTGAAATATTTTGGCGGACAAGTTAATGGTTATCGACGGGAACAGTTTGGCCAACCGGGCTTTTTACGCGATTCCGATGCTTTCCAATTCGCAAGGTTTTATCACCAATGCCATCTACGGCTTTTATAATATGCTGGTGAAGGTGCTGGAGGAAGAAAAACCGGCCTACCTGGTCGTGACTTTTGACAAGGGGAAAGAGGTTTTTCGTCACGAAGTCTATGCGGACTACAAAGCGACCAGGAAAGAAACCCCGGAAGAGTTGCGCCTCCAGTTTCCTGTGTTAAAGGATTTACTGCGGACCATGAACATTGCCATTGTGGAGAGGGAAGGTTTTGAAGCCGATGATCTGATCGGGACCATCGTGAAAGAGGGCGAAAAAGCAGGTCTGGAGAACCTGATCGTGACCGGGGACCGGGACGCCTTTCAGCTCATTTCACCTCAGACCAAAGTTATTTTAACCCGTAAAGGAATTTCGGAAACTGAAGTGCTTGATGTAAAGGAAGTAGAAGCAAGATATGGCTTGCGTCCCTGCCAAATGATTGATGTGAAAGGCTTGATGGGCGATGCTTCCGATAACATTCCCGGCATTCCCGGGGTGGGGGAAAAGACGGCGGTGAAGCTTATCAAGCAATACGGGGATTTGGAACAGGTTTTGGCCCATTGGGAGGATTTTAAAGGGAAAAAACTGGGGGAACTATTGCGTAATTATGCGGACCAGGCCCTCTTAAGCAAAAACCTGGCCACGATTATGCTTGACGTGCCCCTGGAGATTGATTGGGAGCAATTTCGGAAACAAGAACCGGATTATGCCCGGTTAGTTGAATTATTAAAGGAACTGGAGTTCCGCAATATTTTGCAAAACGTGCAGAAACAATGGGAAAAGTCCCAGCAGGGCGAAACTACGGAGGGTGGAGGAAAAGAAGAGGCGAAGTTGACCGAATACGTTCTGCTTGCTAATCAAGGGGCGGTAAAGAAGTATCTGCGCGAAGCAAAAAACGCCCCGGTCGTTCTTTACCTGGAGACGGAGCGAAAAAGTCCCCGGCACTGGGCGATTACCGCTGGTGGTTTAAAGGTGGCCGGGCAATTGCCGTCCTTGTTAAGCTGGCAGGATGAGGCGGAATTGCAGGGCTATGTAGAATTAATCAGGGGTTTTCTGGAGAAAAAAGCGCAGCAAATCATCGTACATGACTGGAAGGCCACGCTGCTTGCCTTGTATGCAGAAACAGAAAGTGAAGCCGTGACGGCTACAGAGGAAGCAACGGAGACGGCCACGGAGGCGACAACCGGGACCCAGTTGGCCTTGGCCTTTGACTTGCTGGCGGCAACGCAGAACCCCGAAAACTCCCGGTCGCTCAAGCCCCCAAAAGAGGAGTTGCGGTTTGCCAGGCAGCTTCAAAAAAAAGAAATAAAAGATACCTTGCTGATGGCCTATCTCTTAAATTCTTCCCGCGCAACTCAGGATTTGGGGACGCTTTTACAGGAAAAGCTGAATGGTTCCATACTCCCTTCGGGGGAGGTGCGCATTCCTTATCTGTTGGAGGAAATGGCGAAATTAGCAAAACTGCTTGATGAAGAATTGGCCCAACAGGAGATGAGCCGGCTGTATCAGGAAGTGGAACTGCCTTTAACCTTTGTGCTGGCCCAAATGGAACGGACGGGCATCAGCCTGGATGAGGCAATCCTGGCAGAAATGGGGCATGAATTTGATAGCTGGATTAATCAGCTCACCGGGGAAATCTACCGCCTGGCCGGTGAAGAGATTAATCTCAACTCGCCGAAACAACTGGGGGTCTTGCTTTTTGACAAGTTAGGGCTGGCCAAAGGCAAAAAAACAAAAACCGGATATTCCACCAGTGCCGAAGTATTGGAAGCATTAGCCCCGGAGCATGAAATTGTGGCGAAAATCCTGGATTACCGGCAACTGGTGAAATTAAAAAGCACCTATATCGATGGTCTGAGGGCTTTGCGTGAGCCCAGGATGGGACGGGTTTACACTACTTTTAATCAGGCGATTACGGCCACCGGACGGTTGTCCAGTACCGAACCCAATTTGCAGAACATCCCCATCCGGATGGAGGAGGGCAGGCGCATCAGACGGGCTTTTTTGCCTTCTGATGGGAAAATGCTATTGTCCGCCGATTATTCCCAAATCGAACTGCGGGTGCTGGCTCATTTAGCCGGGGATGCCGGATTAATCGAGGCTTTCCGGGCTAATCAGGATATTCATACCCGCACCGCCGCCGAAGTTTTCGGCGTGTCGATGGAGTCGGTGACTCCGCAGATGCGGCGGGCGGCCAAGGCGGTGAACTTTGGGATTATCTACGGGATTAGTGATTTTGGTTTAAGTCGTGACATCGGGATTTCGCGGGCCGAGGCCAAGGAGTACATTGCCAATTATTTCGCCCGTTATCCACAGGTCAAGGCATATTTGGACCGTACCGTAGAGCAGGCTAGAGCAAAAGGGTATGTCACCACCATCTTAAACCGGCGCCGTTATCTGCCGGATATCCATAGCCGGAACTACCATCTGCGCAGCTTTGCGGAACGGGCGGCGATGAATTCGCCCATTCAGGGCAGCGCGGCTGATATTATGAAGCTGGCGATGCTGAAGGTGGAGAACGCTTTGCAGGAACAGGCTTTTGATGCGTTTTTGCTTTTGCAGGTCCACGATGAATTAATCCTGGAGGTGGCCCAAAAACAGGTGAAAGAAGTTGGACGTTTGGTCAAAAAAATGATGTGTGAGGCTTATGCGCTCCAGGTACCCTTGAAGGTGGATTTGCAAATGGGCGCCAATTGGTACGATTTACAGCCCTTAGATCTTTAAACAGCGCCTAGAGGCATAAAATTATTGTGGGGGGAAAGAAATGCCGGAACTGCCCGAAGTAGAAACGGTAAAAAGAACTTTGGAGCCATTGGTTAAAAACAAAATGATTAGGGATGTAGAAGTGTTTTGCCCGAAATTAATCCAAAACCTCGAACCAGTCGCCTTTCGGGAAAAGCTTCGCGGCCGGACGATTAAAGCCCTGGCTCGCCGTGGGAAATATCTTCTTTTTCAGCTCGATGCGGGGCTGACCCTGATTGTGCATTTGCGGATGACCGGACAGCTAACGGTTAATGACCGGAATGTTCCTTTAAATAAACATACCTACGTGGTATTTCATTTAGGGTCGGAGGAAGACCTGCGCTTTACTGATCCGCGCAAATTCGGGCTGCTTTACCTTGTGCCCACCGGACGCTTTGAAGAAATCAAAGGCTTAAGTGGCCTTGGTTATGAGCCTTTATCGAAAGAATTCACTTTAGAAAGCTTCCGTCAGTTATTGGCCGGGAAAAAAGGCTTTCTGAAGGCCTTTTTGTTGGACCAGAGCAAAATTGCCGGGATTGGGAACATTTATGCCGACGAAATCCTGTTTGAGGCGGGTTTGCATCCGCAACGGGATTTAAGAACCTTGACGGAGGAGGAGAGCGACCGGCTTTACCATACCATCCGCCATAAGCTTGCGGAAGGAATCCGCTACAGGGGAACTTCTTTGCGGGATTATGTGGATGGGCGCGGGGAAAAGGGCGGCTTTCAGGAGAAGCTGAATGTCTACAGTCGCCGGGGCGAGCCCTGCCTACGCTGTGGAACGACCTTGCAAAGAATCAAGGCGGCCGGACGGGGAACGGTTTTTTGCCCCCGGTGCCAGCATTGACCCTTGCCGCTTCGGCCGGCTGCCTTTGTCACTATTGCCGTGCGGAAATAGTTCTTGCCATCAGATGGATTAATCGGTATTATAAAAATAATGTTTCATGGAAGGGAGTTTGCAGGATGCTGGTTGTGGGCCTGACGGGGGGGATTGCCTCGGGCAAGAGTGTTGTATCCCGTTATTTACATGAGTTGGGGGCGCACATTATCGATGCCGACCAAATTGCGCGGGAAATCGTATATCCCCATAGCCCCGCGCTGCAGGAAATCATCCGGCATTTTGGCAAGGACCTGGTCAATGAAGACGGCTCCCTCAAAAGAAAAGAGCTTGGACGGATGATCTTTCGCGACCCGGAAAAAAGAAATATCTTGAATCGAATTATGCATCCGCGGATCGATGCCCAAATCACCCTCGAGCTTGAACAATGCCGCTCGCAGAAGGATCTTCCGTTAATCGTTATAGATGCTGCCCTTTTACTGGAAACCGGCCTGGCGCGGCTGGTTGATGAAATATGGTTGGTCGATGTCCCGGAAGAGCTCCAGATAAAACGCTTAAGAGAACGGGACGGGCTAACGGAAGAAGAAGCGCGGCGGAGGCTGCAAGCCCAGATGCCGTTGGCGGAAAAGCGCAAATATGCGGACCGCATTATCGATAACAGTGGCCAGCTCGAAGAAACCAGAAAACAGATAGAAAAATTATGGAAGCTAGTGGTAGAAGTGGTGCAGAAGAGTTAGAAGTGGGAGGAAAGAGATTGTTTAAAACACTGCTCAATAAGGTGGGCTTGGTCCTCCTTATCGGTTTGCTTTTTATATATATCCTTACCAGTCCCTGGTTTTTGCGAAAACTGTATCCCTTTCCCTATCGTGATTTAGTGCTGGAGAATTGCGCCGCTTATCAAGTGGAACAATATCTGGTACTGGCGATTATCAAAACGGAAAGCCGTTTTCATACCAACGCCGAATCGCCCGTGGGGGCCCGCGGTTTAATGCAGATTATGCCGGAGACCGGGAAGTGGATCGCTGCGCAGATGAACATTCTGGATTTCAGGACCGACAATTTATACAACCCAAGCTACAACATCCCCATGGGGATTTGGTATCTTTCTTACTTGAAACGCACCTTTGACGGCAACATCGTGCAAGTAATCGCTGCCTATAATGCCGGGGAACATAAGATTAAGCGGTGGATGAACGAAGGAATCTGGACCGGCCAGTTGGACAGCATTGACAACATCCCGTACAAAGAGACACGGGATTATGTGAATCGGGTACTTTTTAATTATCAAATATACAAAAAAATATACCAGAGCTAACCAAACTATGCGCAAGGAATGAGCGGATCAAAGAAAGGTTATTTGCTGGGGAAAAGTATCAGGAGGGAAAAGCAATGAAAGAAAGATTAAAGTCACTGGCGCAGGTTCGTGCTTTGAAACCTGAAAAAGACAGGGTGTTGTTTTCGGCCGAACATGAGGAAATTGTGCAAGGGGCCACGACGGATGTGTATTTTGTCAAGACACAGGAAATTTTAGCAAGGCGCGGTTTACAGGACACGGTGGTCATGGTGGAAGTCTTTGCCCGGCGGGGAGGGATTCTGGCCGGGTTACCGGAAGTTTTCTCGCTGTTCCAACACTGCGACGTGAACGTGTGGTCTTTAAAAGAAGGCGATTGCTTTGAGCCTAAAGAAGTCATTATGCGGATTCGTGGCAAGTATTCGGAGTTTGGCATTTATGAAACGGCGATTTTAGGGATTCTGGCCAGTTCCAGCGGCTGGGCCACGGCAGCCAGGGAAGCGAAAGAGGCGGCCGGGGACAAGTTAATGCTTTGTTTTGGGGCCCGGCATGTTCATCCGGCCATCGCGCCGGTGATGGAAAGGGCAGCCATCGTTGGCGGCGCCGACGGAGCCAGTTGTATTTTAGGGGCGAAACTGGCCGGAAGGGAACCGGCCGGAACGGTCCCCCACGCCATCTTTTTAATTATGGGTGATTCGGTGAAGGTGGCGCAGGCTTATCACTGTCTCTTATACACATCTGACGCTGCCGACGAAGAGGATAGCGGAGATGTCGGTGGTCGGCGCATCGTTACAAAAACATAGGGCAGG
>DGEB01000001.1 GCA_002385735.1 Peptococcaceae bacterium UBA3937 | reverse complement strand
ACCTAAAACAGATATGCCCAATTTTGAAGGGTTTATTGAGGGTTAACTGTCAAAGTCGGAAAAAGAAATGCAAACCAAGGAGTGTCCAAGGTTTGCATTTCAGTGACTTTGTCTACAGTCTGAGGCAGCCCGCACGGGCTGCCCTTTAGTTAAACGTGGCTTTTCTTCAGAACCATTGTCTCCTCTCGATGACATAAAGGCGTTCGAATTCTTCATCGGATTTTGTCAGATAAATGATCCCTTCTATCAATGCAAATATTCCCAGGATGGCATTAGGAATGAATAATAGCGCCCAAGTTATAAAAAAACCGATGGTATTAATCAGCAGGTAAACAAGGCCGGGACCGGTAAATCCCAGGTAAAACTTGTGAATCCCGAGACCACCGAGAAAGATAGCCAGAAGGCCCGCAGCTATTCTGTTCTTTGAACCTGAAACGGTGCTGCTTATGGCAATATACACATTTTGTGCTTTGTTGCCGTCTGTCTCAAAATCGACCTCCATACCGCGCACAGGCGGACGGTCCCCATGCCAATCAGCTCTTGTAAAATAGTATCTTTGGCCATCGGCCCCGGAGATCACGCCGCTGTTGTCCCGCATAGAAAAATCTAAAATTTGCCCTCTCATTTCGTTACTCCTCCCCTAATAAATTTACAGTATCTTCCCCGCCGTTAATCCAGAGTCACACTCTTAGATTAAATTTTAACTGTTTGAAAATAATTACTGCTTTGCGTTTCCGGCCATATTGCTTCTAAAAATTAGAAATAAAGAACAATGCCTATTTTCGACGGAATAGCGTAAGATTCCTGCGTAAGAAATGAGATTTGACAAACTGTGCGTAATCCAGCAATAGAGTCCGGAACAGGGATGACCTGCTTTTGGATGACATTTTGTTAAATGTATTTGGAAGTATCTTAGGTTTTTGTCTACTAAAAATTCTATTTCCGTAAATTAATAGATTTATAGACTTGAATTTTGGTAATTTTTCTGGAGCAACAAAAAGATAAGCAATTAAAGCGACGCGTTGTCAGGGCGGAAAAAATTGAGACAATTCGATTCCGAAAACCAGAGTCTCTGTTTCTAGCGACAGAGACGGAGACATTCCTCCTCGCCGGGGGCTGCCTTGAAAAAGCAACTCTTCTATGTTAAATTTGAGGTACCATTTGCGACAAAATTCTTAGATCCGGCCGGAGCTGGCGGCCGGTGAACGGAAAGGAGATTGTTCCTTGCTGGTTTCCACTAAAGGAAGGTACGGCTTGCGCTCCATGGTCGAACTGGCCCTTAACTACCAGGAAGGGCCTTTGCCCCTAAGAGTAATCGCCGAACGCCAGGAAATTTCCGAATCCTATTTGGAGCAAGTCTTTGCCAGCCTGCGCAAGGCGGGGCTGGTCAGGGCGGTGCGGGGTTCTTTTGGCGGGTATGTACTGGCCAGGCCGGCCCCGGAGATTACCGTGGAAGAGATTTTAACCGCCTTGGAGGGCCCGATTGTTCCCGTCAGCTGCGTGGAGGATTCCGATTCAGCCAACTGCCCGCGCATGGAATCCTGCCTGACTTACCCTTTGTGGAAGAAGCTGGCCGACAGAATCAACGAAGTTCTTGCCTCCACCACACTGCAGGACCTGGCGGATCAAGCCCGGGCCTGATCGGCTATGGCAGGTCGTCCAGATTGTAGGGGGTTTCCTGGTAGACGTAGTAGTTTAACCAGTTGGCGAAGAGCAGATTGGCGTGGCACCGCCAGTTCATCCCGGGTTTTTTCGTCGGGTCATTTCCGGGGAAATAGTTTGCCGGCAGGTCGATATCCAGGCCCTTTGCCAGGTCTCTTTCATATTCCGCCTTTAAGGTAAAAAGGTCATATTCGGGATGACCGGAGATAAAAATCCGGCGGCCGTCGGCGGAAGTTACAATATAAATTCCCGCTTCTTCGGATTCAGCCAGGATTTGCAGGTCCGGTATTTTTAAAATGTCTTCTTTGCTGATTTCCGTATACCGGGAGTGGGGAGCGTAAAACCGGTCGTCGAAGCCCCGCAAGAGCTTCAAATAATTGCCTGATGCACTTTCCACAACTCTATGGGAAAAGACGCCGGACAGCTTTTTCTTTCTGGCATGCTTGGGTACTCCATAATGATAATAGAGGGCTGCCTGGGAAGCCCAGCAAATGTACATGGTGGAAAAGACATGGTGTGTGGTCCAGTCCATAATGGCGGTTAATTCAGGCCAGTAATCCACTTCCTCAAAGGCGAGCCGCTCGACGGGGGCGCCGGTAATGATCATCCCGTCGAATTTTTCGTCCCTGATCTCGGCGAAAGAAATGTAGAATTTTTTCAGGTGCTCCTCCGAGGTGTTCTTTGAACGGTGCGTTATCGGGTGGAGCAAAGTTATTTCTACCTGCAGCGGGGTATTGGCCAGTAAACGCAAAAGCTGGGTTTCTGTGGCGCTTTTATTGGGCATCAAATTCAAGATGACAATCTTTAAGGGGCGGATATCCTGATGCAAAGCCCTCTCCACATCCATAACAAAGACCTCTTCCTGCTGGAGAACTGCAAAGGCCGGCAGATGGCGGGGTATTTTTATTGGCATTTAATTCCCTCCAGTCCTATATGACAGATAAAAAAACCAGGGATTAAAAGTTTTCTGCCTTTTTATATTCAAAAAAGAGAAACATAGAATCCCAGTGTTTGAAAAAACTTATATTTTTTATTGACAGCCGGAGCGGGGCGGGATATAATCAAAATAATTCCTACTATAACTATAGGATTAGTATGTATTATAGCTAATTTGCCACAAGGGGTCAACATGAAAAAAAAGAGGAGGATGAAGAATGGGGAAAAAGTATCACCCTGAGACCTTGGCCGTCCATGCCGGACAGAAACCCGACCCGGCCACCGGTGCCCGGGCGGTGCCCATCTACCAGACAACTTCCTATTGCTTCCGGGATACGGACCATGCGGCAGCTTTTTTTGCCCTGCAGGAAGAAGGCAATATTTACACGCGGCTGATGAATCCTACCACCGGCGTTTTGGAGGAACGCATGGCAGCGCTGGAGGGAGGTGCCGGCGCACTGGCCGTCGCCTCCGGCCAGGCCGCTATTTTCATGGCCATTGTCAATATTGCCCGGGCAGGAGATGAAATAGTGGCCGCCGACAACCTTTACGGCGGGACGTACAACCTTTTTCACCACACTCTTCCCCGTTTTGGGATAAGAGTAAGATTTGTTGCTTCAAACAATCTAGAAAACTTTGCCGCCGCCATTAATGCAAAAACCAAAGCGATTTATGCGGAGTCAATCGGCAATCCCAAACTGGATGTCCTGGACATCGAAGTGCTGGCCGAAATCGCCCATGCACACAAGCTGCCGCTAATTATCGACAACACTTCAGTGCCCTACCTGCTGCGCCCTATCGAATACGGCGCCGATATCGTCGTGTATTCCGCAACTAAATTTATTGGCGGGCACGGTACATCCCTGGGCGGAGTAATTGTCGATTCCGGCAACTTCCCCTGGGCGGAAGGAAACTTCCCGCTTATTACCGACCCGGACCCGAGTTACCACGGGGTAAACTTTGTTGAAGCCGCAGGCAACAAGGCCTACATAATTAAAGCCCGGGTCAACCTCCTGCGCGACCTGGGGGTCGCCATTTCCCCCTTCAATTCCTTTTTGCTTTTGCAGGGGCTGGAAACCCTGCACCTGCGCATGGCCAGGCACAGCGAAAATGCGTTGGAAGTGGCGGAGTTTCTGCAGGGGCATCCCAGAGTGGCCTGGGTGAATTATCCCGGTTTAAGCGACAGTCCTCAGTTTTCCAAGGCTCAAAAATACCTGCCCAAGGGCGCCGGCGCCATCATTGGCTTCGGAGTGAAAGGCGGAAAAGAAGCGGGCGTCAGGTTTATCAACCGGGTTGAGCTGCTTTCGCATGTGGCCAACATCGGGGACGCCAAGTCTCTGGTAATTCATCCGGCATCGACCACTCACCAGCAACTGACCGGAGAAGAACAATTGACCACCGGCGTTACCCCGGATTTTATCCGTCTTTCGGTTGGAATTGAAAATGTTGAGGATATAATAGAAGACCTGGACCAGGCGCTTCGAAATTAGCTTCATAAAATACTCAATTAAAGGAAGCGGAGGTATGCAGAGTTGGCAAAGATAGCCCGCAGTTTAACGGATTTGATTGGCAAGACGCCGCTTTTGGAATTGTCCAATCTGGAGCGGAAACACAATCTTAAAGCCAGAATACTGGCGAAATTGGAGTATTTCAATCCCGCCGGAAGTGTGAAGGACCGCATCGGCTATGCCATGATTAGGGCCGCCGAAGATGAAGGTCTGCTGGACAGAAGCAATCCCGGCGCCCATGTTATCATCGAACCAACCAGTGGGAATACGGGGATTGCTTTGGCCATGGTTGCCGCCGCCCGCGGCTACCGGCTGATTCTGACAATGCCGGAAACAATGAGCCTGGAGCGGAGAAAGCTCCTAAAAGCCCTGGGGGCGGAACTGATTTTAACCCCCGGAGCGGAGGGGATGAGGGGCGCCGTAAAAAAAGCCCGCGAACTTGCGGAGCAAATCCCCGGCTCTTTTATTCCCCAGCAGTTTGAGAACCCGGCCAACCCCGGGATTCACCGCCGGACAACGGCTCAGGAAATCTGGGAAGACACCGGGGGAAAGCTGGACATCCTCATCGCCGGGGTCGGCACCGGGGGGACTGTTACCGGGGTGGGGGAGGTATTAAAGAAAAAGAAACCCGCCGTAAAGATTTGTGCCGTAGAACCGGCCGCCTCTCCGGTTTTGTCCGGCGGCAAACCGGGTCCCCATAAAATACAGGGAATCGGCGCCGGGTTTGTGCCCGGGGTCCTCAATACGGGGGTTATTGATGAGATTA
>DGEB01000052.1 GCA_002385735.1 Peptococcaceae bacterium UBA3937 | reverse complement strand
GAAGTGGAAAGCAAAGATTTGGCTTTGGCTCTGAAAGGCGCCAGCGAAGATGTGGCCAACAAAATCAAAAGGAACATGTCCAAACGGGCCAGCGAAATGCTGGAAGAAGAAATCACCTTTCTTGGCCCGGTGCGCTTAAGAGATGTCGAAGAGGCTCAACAACGGATTGTGAATACCATTCGTCGCTTAGAAGAAGCCGGTGAGATTATTCTCTCCCGTGGAGGAGGAGATGAAGTAATTGACTAAAGTAATCAAAGCGTGTTTTGTTAAACAACATCTTGTTAATCAAAATCCAATACGGAAAAAGGAAAAGGCTTTGCCTGCATCGGCGCCTTCTTCCGCTCCGGATGCCGGTCAGAATAAGACTACTGAAGAATTTACCAGGGAAACCAGTACGGCGATTTATCTGGAAACCAAAGCCGTTGTGAATGAATTAATCATGGAAGCCGAAAAAAAGGCGACGGCTATTCTCGGCGAAGCACAAAGTAAAGCGGATCAGTTGCTTCAGCAGGCGCAACAAGAGCGCGAGGAACTGCTGAAAAAGGCCCAGGAAGAAGGCTTCCAAAAAGGCTATCAGGAAAGCATAGAAAAAGCGGAAGAAGAAATCGCCGTTTACAAAGCACAAACCTTAGACCTGCTTAATTCCTTAAGTGTCCTGAAAAAGAATTATTTAGCCGAGCAGGCGGATGATATTTTGGATTTAATCATGCTGATCACGAAAAAAATGCTCAATGTGGCGATTGAATATAAACCAGAGGTTATTGCCTCCATTGTGAAGAAGGTGCTGGAAGAAACCAGCGAAGCCGAATCCATAACGATTAAAGTAAATCCGATCCATATGCCTTTTTTAGACTTTACGAATGAAAACATGCTCGATCTGGTGAAAAACAAGTTTACGGTGGAGCCGGATTCGGGCATCAAACCGGGTGATTGCATTGTCGTCACCGAAAAAGGATTTATCGACGCGCAAATCGATGAACAAATGCAGTACCTAAAGAAAGTCATAAAGGAAGAGTGGATGAATGTTTGATTTCGCGAAAGCCCAAAAAGCCGTGGCCCGTACCAGGACCTACCGATTTAAAGGCTATGTTTCCGAGATTATTGGTTTAATTATTCAATCCCACGGGCCAAAAGCCGGAATTGGCGAACTCGTTCACATCCAAAAGGGTAACAGGGTCATTCCGGCGGAAGTGGTAGGCTTTAAAGATAATAAAACGCTCCTCATGCCCCTAGGTGATATGGGTGGAGTGGTGCCGGGCGATTTGGTTATTGCTAGCGGAGAATCCTTAAAAGCGCGAGTAGGGCCGGAGATTGTTGGCCGGGTCCTCGGCGGATTGGGCGAGCCCCTCGATGGAAAAGGAGATTATGCCTGGGTAGAGACCTTACCCTTAAATACAGAACCACCCCATCCACTTAAAAGAAAAATGATCAAAGAACCGTTGGCCCTGGGTATTAAAGCGATTGACAGCTTGCTGACTTGTGGCAACGGGCAAAGACTGGGGATCTTCTCCGGCAGCGGCGTGGGAAAGAGCACCTTACTTGGGATGATTGCCAGAAACAGCAGTGCTGACGTGAACGTAATCGCCTTGATCGGCGAACGGGGCAGAGAAGTAAGGGAGTTTCTGGAAAATGATTTGGGGGAAGGGTTGCAAAAGTCGGTGGTTGTGGTCGCCTCCTCGGATCAACCGGCCTTAATCCGGGTCAAAGCAGCCTTTTTGGCTACGGCTGTGGCCGAGTATTTCCGGAATCAGGGGGCCAAAGTAATCCTCATGATGGACTCGGTCACCCGCTTTGCCATGGCGCAACGGGAAATCGGCTTAGCCATCGGCGAACCACCGGCCACCAAAGGATACACGCCTTCCGTATTTGCTTTGTTGCCGCGTCTTTTGGAACGCACCGGCACTTCGGAAAAAGGAAGCATCACCGGTTTATACACCGTCCTTGTCGATGGTGATGACATGAATGAACCGATCGCCGATGCGGCCAGAGGAATTCTCGACGGACATGTCGTTCTTTCTCGCAAACTGGCGGCCATGGGTTATTATCCGGCCATCGATGTTTTAAACAGTGTCAGCCGGGTCATGCTCAACATCGTCGATGAAGCGCATGTCAACGCCGCCCATAAAATCAAAGAAATCATTGCTGTTTACCAGGATGCCAAAGATTTAATCGACATCGGCGCTTATCAAAAAGGGAACAATCCCAAAATTGACCTGGCGATTGAATATATTGAGCAAATCAACAATTTCTTAAAACAGGATGTGCAGGAGTATTGGCAGTATTCCCAAACCATCGACAAAATGAAGGAAATCTGTGATCAGATTGAAGGAAACGGGTAGATAGACGATGTTTAAATTTCGGTTGGCCAATGTAAAACGGTTAAGAGAACATCGGGAAAGAATCTGTTTGGAGAAAGTTGAAAACTGTGTTGCCCAGTTTAATCAAGCCTTAAAGCGTAGAAAAGAAATCAAGTATAAAATTGTTTCCCTGGAGCATGATTTTTCGCAAGTTCTGCACGGGGAGATTTCCGCTGAGGAAGTACTGCTTTACCGCAATTATTTGACCTATCAATACAAACTGCTCCAACTCCAGGATGCCGTAGTGGAAGAAAAAAAGCAGTCGCTGGAAGAAGCCAAGCAGAAGCTCGTTCAAGCCATGAAAGAAAGAAAAATCATTGATAAGCTCCATGAAAAGCAATACTTAAACTATTGTGAGGAAGAAAACAGGCGCGAACAACAATTCTTAGACGAATTGGCTTTAAATATCAAGAGAAGGTAATGGGGTCAAGATGAAGAAAAAGGTAATTGTGATTATGTTAGCAATCTTAATTATCGGATGCAGTGGGGCTGTAGGAGCTCATCTGGCAGGTTTCCTTGATTTAAGTGGCATTTTTGTCAAAGTGCCCTTTTTGCAAGGGCTGGCCAAAAAGCCTCCTGAACTGACGGCGGAGAGCTTTGTTTCACCCATTGAGGAAGAAAACAAAAAACTGCGTGGCGAAAACAGTGAACTGCAAAGCAAAATTACCGCTCTGGAAGAGGAAAAAACGGCTCTCCTGGAACAGGCCACCGAATTACAAGCCGAAATCAACCAATTAAAAGCGGAAAAAAGTGACAAGGAGAGGGTAAAACATAATACCGAAAAACTGGCCGAGTATTACCGGGAAATGAAACCGGATGCAGTGGCCAAAATTATGGAAAACCTGGATGATGATACTGTGATTATGATTCTCTCGTTCCTGGACAAAAAAAGGTCCGGTGAAGTCATTTCTTTGCTGGATCCCCAGCGAGCCGCCCTCATCACTTCATTAATGCTGGAAGAAGGAAGCGTGGTCGATGACCAACGCCTGCTGGAAGAAAAGGGCTTGCTGGATGATCATAGCATCTTGCTTACGAAAGGAGGTGAAGACAGTGGATAATGTAAGTGCCTTAACGGCAGGAGGCGTCGTCGCCGGGAAGCCGGAGCGCGGTCCACGTCAAGATGCGGAAGGTGCCGCTGGTTTTATGGATATCCTCTTAACCATGCTTGATGCAACCGGGCTTGAGGCTATGCAGGGGTCGCCTGTCCTAACGGCCGGTGTACCGGAGAACGCAGCAGGGCTCGCCGGGCAAACCGCACCTTATGCTCAGGATGTTGCAGGCATGGGTTTAAACAGGCTCAGCCTTACCAACAGACTCGCAGACTGGCCCAGGCAAAATGGCAATGGTGCGCAAGCGGCGGCGGAGGGCCAGCAACCAGTGGCAGATGATTTGCTTTCCCCACTGGTGAAAGAGCAGTCGCCGATGGAAAACCAGGCTCCAAGGCCGTACTTGCCGCATGACAGCGAAACCGGCACGGGCAAGCGAGCTCAGGGCGTTGTTCCCTTCCCAATGGTAATGGTTGCCGGCAGGGAAAAGGGTCAACCAACAGACCAACCCCATCTGGTGGCGGACATGCAGCAAAGCGCGCCGGAACCTTCGGAAAACAAGTCGGAAAGCCATCTCCGGGCTCAGCACTGGACGGCGGAAACAGAACAGGGCTTAAATGACGAACAGCTTAAGCCAGTGGCCACCAAAACTGAAAACGCCTTGACTTCTGATTTGGCAAGCCAACCGGGAAATGAAGCCGCCATGCCCCTGGCGAAGTCAGGTCGGCAGGGTCTTGATGCGGGGAGCCGGGAGGCAGGCAACGAACCCAGCGTCCAGGCGGAACGACTAGCTCAGGATTTTCCGGAAATCGTCATTTCCAGATTGAAGACCATCGACAAGGCCAACGGCAGCAAAGAGCTGGTGGTGCAGCTTGAACCGAAGGAACTGGGGAAAATGGTGGTCAAACTTACTTCCGAGGAAGGGATCGTCTCGGTGAAAATCCTCGCTCATGCTCCGGTGACCAAAGACCTGCTGGAAAGCGGGCTCAACAGTTTACGGCAGTCCTTTATGGAACAGGGCATCCGTTTTGACCGCATGGATGTTGAACTAGGCGGCGAGCAATTCAATGAAAACTTCTTCGCCCAACAACAGGAGCATGATCCCTGGCAGCATGGCAAAACGCCCAGTTTTCGCAAGCTAACCTACGAAGCTCCCGGCTATTTTGAGCAGGAGCTGACCGAGGCGGAAGAAAGCAATCCCTCTTTACACACCGGAAACTATGACTATCTGGTTTAAAAACACACGAAAGGGGTGAATAACATGGCGGTAAATGCAGTGGGAAGCAGCCAGAACCAGTCCACAGCAAGCGATACGGAAAACAAACTGAACAAAATATTAGGGAAAGACGACTTTTTGAAGCTACTGATTACGGAACTCCGTTATCAGGATGCCTTGAATCCCATGCAGGACCGGGAATTTATCGCGCAGATGGCCCAAATGTCCAGCCTGGAACAGATGCAAAACCTGGGGAAAACCTTTGAAGAAGGGATTACTACTTTAATTCAGTCGCAGAATTACTACAATGAAAATGTTTTAGCCTTACTGGATTTTATGGCGATGCAGGCGGTCCAGAACAATTTTAGCCAAGGCTTAACCTTACTGGGACGTGAAATCACCTACACGGATGCCGAAGGCGAGGAAAAAACGGGTCTTGTCAATGGGCTGAAACAGGTGGACGGACGTTATGTGGCGGTTGTAGGCGAGGAAGAGGTACCGCTTACCAGGATCACCTTCGTAAAAGAAGTGAATTAATGAGCAAAGCAGGTGAAACATATGGTGGACAAACCCTTTATCATCTCTCAACCAATTCAGCCGGTTAGCCCTGCGAAGCCGCAAAAACCCGCGGGTCAGCAAAAAAGTCCAGGCACTTCCTTTAATGAAGTTTTAAAAAAGGAAATAGCCACAGAAGGGCTGAAATTTTCCCGTCACGCGCAAGAAAGATTGGAAGCCAGAAGGATTCAACTGGAAGAAGAACACTTGCTGCGGTTGAAGGAGGCCGTGGAAAAAGCCGACACCAAAGGAGCCAAAGAATCACTGGTGCTGCTCGATGATTTAGCTTTTGTGGTCAGTATCAAGAACCGGACGGTGATTACCGCGGTAGATGGCGAAAGTAGGAAAGGCAATGTCTTTACGAACATTGACAGCGCGATTATTAACTAAACAAGCAGGATTAAGCAAGCAGGATGGCCGAATTAACAAGAAAGGGCTGGACCTCTTTGAGGAAGCCCTAGCCGGGGACCGACAGAACTTGGCAAGGAATAAAACGAAAAGGAGGTCATGAGCTATGATGTGCTCATTATTTGCCGGTGTTTCCGGTCTGAAAAACCATCAGACCAGAATGGACATCATCGGTAACAATATTGCGAATGTCAATACCGTCGGGTACAAAAAAAGTCGTGTTTCTTTTCAGGAAATGTTAAGTCAGAATTTACGCGGGGCCTCCTCCCCAACGAAGGACAGGGGAGGGATTAATCCCATCCAGGTTGGTTTAGGAATGTCCTTAGCGTCTATTGACGTCATTCATACTTCGGGTAGCTTTGAATCCACCGGGAAAAATACGGACCTGGCCATAGAGGGAGAAGGCTTTTTCGTGCTGGGCAGCGGGGATGAGGTTTATTATACCCGTGCCGGTAATTTTGATTTTGATTTCAACATGTCCTTCTACAACAAAAGTAACGGGATGTTCGTAAAGGGGATTTTGGCTGATGCCAACGGGGAAATCAATCCGAAAGGGGAAATTGTCCCGATCAACTTAAATTCCCATCTTTCTTCCCCTCCCCATGCGACCAGCAACATTGATTTCGGCAAAAATTTAGATTCCCGCGCCAGCTTGCAAACCGGGACGGAGACGGTGGGCCATACCACCGGGACACCGACCATCCTTACCCTGGATACTACGAGTTTGCCCATTACCGGCATTACTATTGAAGACAGCAGCGGGAATGTGTTGACCGAAGGGGCACCCGATGGGTTTACGGTCAATTACCATACCGGAGAGGTGACCATTGCTGCCGGTGCCGCTTCCGAAAACTATACCATCAATTATCAGATGGCCAATTACGGCACCAGTGTTTCCATCTTCGATTCCAAAGGGGACGTCCATACGGTTAATGTCTACTTTACTAAGACCGCGTATAACACCTGGGAAGTAGTTACTTTTCTTGACAATCAATTGAACAGTGGCGGCCGGGGGATGCTTACCTTTGATCCGGTAAACGGAAAACTGACCAGCTCCACGGTTACGAACGTGGTTCAGACCGTAGACGGGGCTGACGAACTGGATTTTACGCTGGATTTTGGCAATGTCACCGAATATGCCGATAATTTCACCATCACCTATACCAATCAAAACGGTTACGCGGCAGGAGACTTGCAGGGAATCAGCGTGGACACCCGGGGCATTATGACGGGGACCTTTTCCAATGGACAACGGCGGAATCTGGCTCAAGTAGTCATTGCCACCTTTGCTAACCCGGCCGGTCTGTTGAAAACAGGAAGCAATCTCTACATCGCCTCCAGTAACTCCGGTGAACCTAATGTCGGCCTTCCCAACCAGGGCGGGCGTGGGCTGATTAAGCCGGAAACCCTGGAAATGTCTAATGTGGACCTTTCCCAGGAGTTTGTAGATATGATCATTACCCAACGCGGTTTCCAGGCCAACTCCCGGATTATCACCACTTCCGACCAGATTCTTGAGGAATTGGTTAATTTACGCCGGTAGTAAAATAAAAACTGCCCCCACCCCTTAATTAAAGGGGGTGGGGGTGGTTTAAGAAAGTTGGAGAGAGAGCATGATTGAATTAACAAAACTAAATGGCACACCCTTTGTGGTGAATGCGGAACTAATCGAAATCATCGAAGCGACCCCTGATACTGTTATTACCCTGATTAACGGTCGCAAAATGATGGTGAAAGAAACCGTGGACGAAGTAGTTAAAAAAGCGGTGGATTACAAAAAGCTAATCACCAATGTCTATTAAGGGGAAAAGGAATAATAACAGGAAAGAGTTGAGCTTTGCATGGATATTGCAACCATTATTGGGGTTATCTCCGGGATAGTATTAATTTTATGGGCAATCATAACCAAAGGGAGTCTTCTCACTTTCTGGGATTTCTCTTCCTTATTGATCGTTGTCGGCGGTGTGATGAGCGCTACCTTGATTCACTTTTCCTTAGACCAGGTTTTAGGCGTGATGAAAGTATTAAAGAACGCCTTCAAGCAACATGACTTTGAACCTAGTTTACTAATCAACCGAATTGTTAGAATGGCGGAAAAAGCCAGAAGAGAAGGACTCTTATCCTTAGATTACGAAATCGATCAGGAGAGTGACCCGTTTTTGGTCAAAGGAGTGCAAATGGTGGTGGATGGTACCGACCCGGACGTGGTAAGGCGGGTGATGGAAACGGACATCATCATGATCGAAGAGCGCCATAGAATCGGGGCCAGCATTTTTACTTTCATGGGCGCAAGCGCGCCGGCTTTCGGTATGCTGGGCACTTTAATCGGCTTGATTCTCATGCTGAAAGATATTAACGATCCCGGCAAATTGGGACCTGGTATGGCGCTGGCCCTGATCACCACTTTTTACGGAGCCTTGCTGGGCAATTTGGTTTGCCTGCCGATTGCCGGTAAACTGAAATTACGCAGTAAGGAAGAGGTCTTATTAAAAGACATCATTATTGAAGGAGTGCTGGCGATTCAAGCGGGAGAAAACCCCCGGATTATTGAAGAAAAATTAAAGTCCTACCTATACCCCAAACAAAAGGCGCTTCTCGAAGAGAACAAGCGCTTAGAAATAGAAGAAAGAAGAAGAGGCTTTAGTCATGAGTAGATACACGAGAAGAACCGAAGAAGAAAGTGAAAACACCCATCATTGGCTCCTTACATATTCCGATGTTGTCACTCTTTGTTTGACTTTCTTCGTGCTGTTATATTCTTTTTCCACCTTGGACGCTTATAAATGGAAGTCTCTAATCAGTTCCTTACGGGGTGCTTTGGGGGTTTTGGACGGGGGGAACATTCCTCTTGACGACAGCGTTTTCGGCAATGCCAATCTGGTGGAAGAAAAAGAGATCGTAACCCAGGAAGAAAACTTTAAAAAATACCAGGAAGAAATGAGAAAACTGCAGAAAATCCAGCAGGATTTAATGAATTTTATTAGCAGCCATGATTTGGAGAGCAGGATTTCCACCAGTATTGAGGAACGGGGATTAGTGATTCGTTTTCAGGATTCGGTTCTTTTTTCGAAAGGCAGCGCTGATTTATATCCCGAGTCGCGCACGATTTTACTTGGCCTGGCCGAGATCTTAAAAGAAATAAACAGTCCCATCAGAATTGAAGGGCATACGGATGATTTACCGATTAATACGCCCAGATACCCCTCGAACTGGGAATTATCTACGGCAAGGGCGGTTAATGTCTTACGCTATTTAATCGAACAAGGGATTAGCGAAAAGTTGCTTTCGGCAGTAGGATACGGGGAATTTCATCCGCTTGTTCCGAACACCGACGAAGAAAACCGCAGCAAAAACCGGCGCGTGGATTTGGTAATCATCCGGGAGAGTTTACTGGTGAATGAACCACAATAAAAGGGGTGTTGGCAATGGCAGAAGAAAACAAAAAAAATACCGATAACGGTAAACAGTTAATCATGATGATGGCGCTGTTGATGGTGCTGGTGATGGTTGGTTCGGCCTTCTTCATTTACCGGATGGTCCTGGCCAATACGGATGCGGGTCCTGTAAAAAAAGCCAAGGAAGAATTGGGGCCGCGGGTTGAACTGGAAGAAACCACCGTCAATTTCGCCGGCAGCACCAGCAGATTTCTGGTTGCTAAATTCGCTTTTGAGGCGGAAAATGAAGAAGTTGCGACGGAATTAGACGAGAAAAAAGATGTCCTGACGGATATTGTAAACCTGGTGTTAATGGAGCAAACCACGGACGTCCTGACTCCCGAGGGGAAAAACAAATTAAAAAACATCTTGATGAAATACATTAATAATATCCTGACGACCGGCGAGATTAAGAATGTGTATATCATTAAATTCCTTGCCACCTAAAGCATTCTTGAATACCGCGAAATTTGGCATCCAGAGGTGATTGATGTGGGAGAAGTTCTTTCGCAGTCGGAAATAGACATCCTGTTATCCGCTATGCAGTCCGGAACAGTTGATTTAGATAACATCATCGAGGAAGAAAAAAAGGTAAGATTGTACGATTTCCGGCGGCCGAATAAGTTTTCGAAGGAGCAGTTGAACGCGATCCAGGTCATTTACGATAGCTTCTGTCTTTTGTTAACCACTTTGTTTTCCGGCATTTTAAGGACCAGGGTTTCGGCCAAAGTTGCTTCCATCGACCAGGTGACCTACGAGGAGTTTTCCTATTCCATGTCCAGTCCCACGATTTTAAGTATCTATAGTTTGCCGCCGCTGGAGGGCAAGGGACTGATCGAGTTTAACCCGGCAATTGGTTTCAGCATCATTGACCGGCTCTTTGGCGGACCCGGTATCAGTACCTTTAAAGGCCGGCAATTGACGGAGATTGAAAAGAACGTTTTCGAAAAAATCATGGAAAAGATCTTATCCCTCTTTGGGGAGTCCTGGAGCAGCTTGCATACCGTTACGGCCATTTTTGAAGGAATTGAGACAAATCCGCAGTATAACCCGATTGTTGCATCTTCGGAAATGGTGCTCGTGATTGTGATCGACACCAAAATCGGCGAAGTGGAAGGGCTCATCAATATCTGTCTTCCTTGTCTGATGCTGGAAGGAATCGCGGAGAAGCTGAGCAAGCGGTTCTGGTTTGCCAGCTCCAGTTCCGTTAACTCGGAAAAATATAAAGGGTTCCTGCGCAGGACGGTGGAAAGGACGGTTATTCCTGTGCGGGCGGTTTTAGGTTCCAACACCATTACCGTGAAAGACTTAATCGAATTGCAGGTAGGGGATGTGATTCCTTTAGAGAAAAAGGCGAATAGCAATGTGGATGTGTATGTAGACTCCGAACTGAAATTTTACGGCAAACCAGGGGTCTTGGGAAATAAAATGGCTATACAGATTACCGCGGTAGAAAGTGAAGGGGGGGATTGATGGTGAACGGAATATTGTCACAGGAAGAAATCAATGCTTTATTAAAGGATAGTGATGAACTAAAGGACAGCGATGAAGCAAAGAACAATGCTGAAGCAAAGGATAAGG
>DGEB01000034.1 GCA_002385735.1 Peptococcaceae bacterium UBA3937 | reverse complement strand
TTTTTCGCTTTTCCAAAAGATTTTTCACGGCCTGAATGAAAATATCCACCAACTCCGGATCGAATTGGGTTCCTTTGCATTGTTCGATTTCCTTCAGGGCTTCCGCCGAACTTAGGGCCTTCCGATACGGCCGGTCAGACACCATCCCATCATAGGCATCGGCAAGGGCCAACATCCGGCATTCCAGCGGGATGTTCTTCCCCTTGATTCTAAACGGGTACCCGTTCCCGTTCCACCATTCATGATGCTTCAGGATCAATTCGGCAATCGGGGCCAATTCATTAGAAAACTGCGCGATCCGATAACCAATCTCGCAGTGCCGGCGCATCTCCATGGTTTCATCCCAGTTCAAAGGCCCTCGCTTAAACAGGATCTCATCACTAATCCCCACCTTGCCAATATCGTGATAGCGCGCCAGCAGATCCAGTATTTCCATTTGGGACTCCGGTAATTCCATGATCTTACCCATTTCCTGCAGCAACTCTTGTAAAAGCTTGATATGCCCTTCCTGCTCAAAATCCTTCGTTTTTAAAATCTCTTTCATGGCGTTCAAAATGGACTCCTGGGATTTCTCCCAATGTTTCATCTTTACGGCATACATTTTATTATCAGCTTCCCGGAACAATTCCTGTGGGGTCACTTCCCGGCCCTTGCTCCAGGCGTAGCCAATCGACATATTGATGGGCAGCACGTTCGGCTGCGCGCTGTATTTGTTCATTTCATCGTTCATGGCCTGGCATACTTCCGCGAGCATTTCCTCGGTACTGTTCACTAAAACCACGGCAAACTCATCACCGCCGATACGAGCGATGCGGGCGTTCTCCCCTAAGACCTTTTTCAGGATGTCCGCCGCGGTCTTCAGCAACAAGTCGCCCTGGGCATGGCCAAAGGTATCGTTGACAATTTTCAAGCCATCGATATCGCAAACGATAATCCCCAGGGAGTCATACTCCGCATCGTCCAGATTGCGCATTTCTTCTTCAAAATACAAACGGTTGCCTAAATTGGTCAGGGCATCATGCTGGCTTAGGTATTTTAATTCGTTTTCTACTTTTTTGCTTTCCGTGATGTCCCGGGCGATTCCCTCGTAAGCCACAACCCGACCCACTTCGTTATAGATCGGCACACAACGCTGTTCGACCCAGATCACGTTTTTGTCCTTATGCTCCAGGCGGAAGACAATGTTGATCCCTTCCCGGCCCACCGGCCTTTTCAAAGCTTCCAGCTTGTATAAATCATTGGGTACGGTCAGTTTGGCGAATAATTCGGGATCTTCATAAAAATCTTTATCCTGATAGCCCGTCAAAGCTACAACGGACGGGCTGATGTAATCATAACCGTATTTCGGCCACAGGGAAAAGCGGAAAATCACGTCCTGGGCGTTTTCCGCCAACAAACGGAAACGAGCTTCACTTTGCTCCAATTCTTTCCGCATCCGCTGGAAATAGATGTTTAACAGGGCAATGGCCGCCACCAATGACACCACGGCCGCCAGAAAATACCCATAGGCGGTAAACTGCACCATATACCGGGTGACCGGATAAAGACTAAGGTGCACACTCCAAATAATCAGGGCTCCGCCGCCTAAGGTTTTGCCAATCCCGGTCAGGTCGGGATATTCCAGGATATTAAGACCGGTCACAAAAATGCTAATGGCCATAAAAAGAACCGGCAATAAAGAAGACAACAAGGGCGGCATCTCGAGAAAAGTCCCGATAATGCACCACACTACCCCGAACATGAAAAAGCGCTTCCAGTTCGGAGACAGTTTCTTGTTAATAAAATCAAAGGAACCGGCCAACAGGAAATAGCCCGCCGCCGCCAGGGCAATCAAATCCACCAGGCGAAAAAGCGGAACCGATACGTTGTACCCCATCTTCAAGAGATACAGCACAAATTCCAGACATAATTTGGTAATCAAAATCAATCCGCTGATGCACCATAATCCGATAAAACGGTCCCGGTACTGGTAGTATAAATACCCGAACACGAATAAGAGGATTATTGGATTGACGATTGCCAGAAGCATAAAGTAAGTGTCCATCCCCAATTTACTCCTTAAATTACACATCTATAAAATATTTTTCTATTTTTATCCGAAAAACCCTTTTCCGTATTTATGATTATTAAACAAAAAAATTAAATCAAGACCTTGGTCCTGATTCCATTATATAGATTATATATTGTCATGATTTAATAATAATTGTCAAGTATTTTTTGCATATTATATGGAATTACGTGCTCATTTTTACATTTTATTTTTACCGTTCAACCAGAGCCCGCCCCCGCACAGCCGCCTCATAAAGAATCCTTTCCTCGTCCATCGTCAGCATATGCCGGTCTTTCATCACGATCCGGCCGTCCACAATGACCGTCTGCACATCGGTGGACCGGGCAGCATAAATCAGGTTGGCAATAGGATCATGCAAAGGCGTCAAATGAGGCTCGCGAAGCTTCAACATGACCAGATCGGCCTTCTGCCCCGGCGCCAAAGAGCCGGTGTCTTTCAATCCCAAAGCGGCAGCGCCCCGTTTTGTGGCCAGTTCCAGCACCAAGGGGGCGGGCATGACCGTGGGATCCATCTGCGCTACTTTATGCAAAAGGGCGCAGCTGCGCATCTCTTCCAACATATCCAAATTATTATTGCTGGCCGCGCCGTCGGTTCCCAAGCCCACCACCGCGCCGTGGGCAAGGAGTTGGGGCACCGGAGCGATGCCACTGGCCAGCTTCATATTGCTTTCTGGATTATGGGCGATGCCCACCTGATGCCGGGCTAAAATGGCCATTTCATTTTCCGCCAAGTGCACACAATGGGCCGCTAAAACATGCCGCCCGTCAAAAAGGCCGATGGATTCCATTAATTCAATGGGCCGCAGGCCGTATTGCCGGCGGATGTCTTCAACCTCCTGCCGGGTTTCGGCCAAATGAATATGCAGACCGACTCCGTATGTATCCGCCAGGGCCATGACCCGCTTTAAGTATTCCGGCGGACAAGTATAGGGAGCATGGGGCCCAAACATACAGCTAATCCGCCCTTCTCCTTGGCCGTGCCAGGTCTGCACCAAGCTTTCGCTTTCCTGAACGGCGGTTTCCCTATTCGGGCCCGCACCGACCATGCCCCGGGAAAGACAGGCGCGGATCCCGGCTTCCAAAGCCACTTGCGCCGTTTCTTCCATGTAAAAATACATATCGGCAAAAGTAGTCGTGCCGGATTTCAACATTTCCAAAACCGCCAGTTGGGAGCCCCAGTAAATGTCCCCCTTTTCCAAAAAGGCTTCCCGCGGCCAGATTTTCTGTTCCAGCCAAATCATCAAAGGCAGGTCATCGGCATAGCCCCGGAGCATCGTCATGGCAGCATGGGTATGACAATTCACAAAGCCGGGGAACACTAAATAATCCTGCCCGTTGAGCACGGTTAGATTGCCCTTCTCCGCAAGAGTTCCTGCTTCCTTGCCGGAACCGCTCCCCCCTCCGGCGGAACAATAACCGGACAGGTCCTTGCCCACGGCCTTGATATATTGCCCCTCAATCAGGATATCGCCCGTAAACCACAACTGTTCGGAAGATGTAAGCTCCGGCAAAGTAACTAACGGAGCAATCAGTGCCTTTTGAATCAAAATCCGGGACATCGCCTTTCCTCCCTCTTTAATTTCTTTAATCTATTTTACCAGCGACAACAGGCACACTCGTCATCAATCGTCAGCTCGGCCAGGGCCGTCATAATCAGCCGGGAAATATTCTCGCTTAACTGCTGCATCACATCCACCACTTCCTGATGGGACAACTTCGTAGGTTGAATGCCGGCAGCATAATTGGTCACCATCGCCACCGTGGCGTAACACATTTCCGCCTCGCGGGCCAAAACCACTTCCGGCACACTGGTCATCCCCACCACATCGCCGCCTAACAGCTTCAACATCTTAATTTCGGCAGGAGTTTCGTAACGGGGCCCTTCCATGCAGGCATAACACCCGCCTTGATGGGTTTTGAGCCCTAAGGCCACCGCTTGCTCGTACAAAAAAGCGCGCAACCGGGGGCAATAGGGATCGGTCACATCCACGTGTCTTACCCCTTCCTGCTCGCCATCGAAAAAAGTACTGGATCTGACTTTAGTGAAATCCAGGAACTGGTCGATAATCACAAAATCCAGCGGCGCCATGGCCTGATTCAAAGAGCCGACAGCAGCCGTGGCAATAATTTTCTTAACTCCTAAATCCTTTAAGGCCCGGATGTTGGCCCGGTAATTGACCAAATGCGGGGGAACGGAATGCCCCTTGCCGTGCCTGGCCAAAAAAGCCACCTCCCGGCCCGCATAGGAACCCAGCAGGAGGTTTACCTTCCCGTAACAGGTTTCCATTTCCACATCCCGGGTGTTTTCCAGCATTTCGGCTTTATAGACCCCCGTCCCGCCAATAACCGCCAGATCCGCTCTGAGCATTTTCCCTTTCTCCTTTCTTTTTTCTTGGTATCTTGGCTTTCCAAAAGAGGAACTCCCCCACTCTTACTATTACTTTAACTCTT
>DGEB01000024.1 GCA_002385735.1 Peptococcaceae bacterium UBA3937 | reverse complement strand
AGATGTGTATAAGAGACAGGAGTAATACTCATCGCAAAGATCGAAAAGTTTTTGAAAGCACCTCCGGAGATTACGTCAAAAAACCCTAAGAGCTGTCCCTGGGAAATCAATTCGGCAATCACATCAAGATTGATGCCGGGAACCGGGATATGCACCCCAATCCTGAACACGACCAACATGGCCAGAGTAAACAGGATTTTCTTGCGTAAATCGGCAAGTTTCCATGCGCTTCTTAAAACCTCTAACACCGTTAAATCACCTCTACTTGGCCGCCAGCAGCGGCGATTTTTTCTGCTGCCGACTTAGAAAAGCCATGCGCTTTGACGGTTAACGCTTTGGTAATTTCTCCGTTGCCCAGGATTCTTACTCCATCCCGCACATTTTTTACTAAACCGGATTCTACCAATAATTCGGGCGTAACGACCGTGCCCTTTTCAAAACGATCATTCAACTGCTTGACATTGATCACCACATACTCCGGTTTGAAAATATTTGTAAAGCCGCGTTTGGGCATTCTTCTTTGCAATGGGGTTTGACCGCCTTCAAAGTATGGCCCCTTGCCACCGCCTGATCTGGCGCCTTGCCCTTTGTGTCCGCGACCGGCAGTCTTCCCTAGTCCCGAACCGATGCCCCGGCCCTTCCGTGTCTCTTTGACCCTGGAGCCTTCGGCCGGTTTTAGACTGTGGAGTTTCATGCGCTGCACCTCCTTTTTTCATTAAGACAATTCTTCTATTGACACCAAATGCTTTACTTTGTTGATCTTGCCGCAAATATCAGGAGTGTTTTCGTGAACTACACTCTGGTTTAACTTGTGCAGCCCTAAAGCCCGCACATTTTCTTTGATGGTCTCGCTTGAACCAATCACGCTTTTTTTAAGAGTAATCTTGATCTTTTTTACCTTAGCCATTGTTGACCTCCTAACCCAAGAGCTCTTCCACGGACTTGCCACGCAATTTGGCGACCTCATCAGCCCGTTTCAGACTCTCCAGTCCGTTCAAAGTGGCTCTAACCATATTGTTAGCATTGTTTGATCCTAAGGATTTCGTCAAAATATCTCTAATCCCCGCCAACTCCAGGACCGCACGCACAGGGCCGCCGGCAATAACGCCTGTACCTTTGGCCGCAGGCTTCAACAGCACTTTCCCTGCACCGAATTTCCCCTGGATTTCGTGGGGAATCGTTGTACCCGTTATTGGTACGGAAATGAGATTTTTCTTCGCGTCTTCGATTCCTTTCCGTATCGCTTCAGGAACCTCGGTAGCCTTACCCAGTCCTGCTCCGACCAGTCCGTTTTGATTGCCCACCACAACTAAGGCGCTGAAACTAAACCGGCGTCCACCTTTTACAACCTTCGCGACACGATTGATAAACACTACTTTTTCGGTGAATTCTTGAGCTTGATTATTCTCCTCAATTTTGGCCATCTTTTTCCCTCCTTTGCCGGTAGATTATAGAACTAACCCTGCTTCACGGGCTCCTTCCGCTACTGCTTTGACCCGACCATGATAAATCATCCCGCCGCGGTCAAACACTACCTCTTTGATGCCCTTTTTCAAAGCCTTCTGTGCCAAAACCTGCCCTACTTTATGGGCCGCCTCCGTATTGCCGGTAGATTCTACCTCTCCTTTGATCGGCGCTTCCAGGGTAGAGACCGCCACCAGGGTGACCCCTTTCTCATCATCAATCAATTGCGCATAGACATGCTTTAAACTTCTATATACAGCCAATCTCGGCCGTTCAGCCGTCCCTTTAATTTGCTTACGAATTCTGAGATGCTTTTTTTGACGAATCTTTTTCCGATCCGGTTTGATTATCACATGCTTCACTCCCTTCTCACACGGGTTAAGCTTTGCTGTTCTTATTTCTTCTTAGTGCCGGCTTTACCGACTTTCATGCGGATTCTTTCATCAGTATACTTGATCCCTTTGCCTTTATATGGTTCCGGAGGACGGACAAAACGGATATTCGCCGCCAGTTGCCCGACTTTTTCCTTATCGGCGCCTTTGACCACGATTTTATTCGGGTTCGGCACTTCGATTTCCAAGCCCGCTTCCGGTTCGATTTCGATAGGATGAGAGTATCCTATGGTTAAGACAAGCTTCTTGCCTTGTTTCGCCGCACGATAACCCACCCCAACGATATCCAGGGATTTTTCAAAACCGTTGGTAACCCCCTGCACCATGTTGGCAATCAAGGTTCTGGTGAGACCATGCAGGGCGCGATGGTTTTTCTCATCACTGGGACGGGCAACCAGGATTTGCCCATTCTCTACGGTCACCTTCATCTCGGGGTTCAATGTTCTTTGCAACTGACCCTTGGGCCCTTTTACGGAAATAACCGAACCCTCCATTTTCACTTCTACTCCCTGGGGTACCGCGATGGGCTGCTTACCAATTCTCGACATCTTTACACCTCCCGAGCAAAACTTTTACCACACATAACAAATTACTTCCCCACCAAGACCGCGTTTTCTGGCTTCTTTATCTGTCATGATCCCCTGAGAGGTGGAAATAACCGCAATGCCCAAACCACCCAAGACACGAGGAACCTGATCTTTTTTCACATAAACACGAAGTCCCGGTTTACTGATTCGTCTAATTCCCGTAATGACTTTTTCCTTATTCGGACCGTACTTCAAATACAAGCGGAGCACGCCCTGCTTTCCATCCTCAATATAGTCAAAGTCTTTGATGAGACCTTCTTTTTTCAGGATGTCGGCAAGGGTTTTTTTCACATTTGAAGCCGGGATTTCTACTTTTTCATGGTAAACAGAATTAGCGTTTCTAATTCTCGTTAAAAAATCAGCAATCGGATCTGTCATGACCATCCTTAAAACGACCCCCTTCCTTTTTCAATACTTACCAACTGGCCTTCGTAATACCGGGAATCCGTCCTTCATAAGCCAGCTCACGGAAGCAAATCCGGCACATGCCGAACTTCCGCATATAAGCATGGGGACGACCACATATTTTACATCTGTTATAAGATCTCACCTTAAATTTAGGTGCTCTCTGCTGCTTCAGGACAAGCGCTTTTTTGGCCACATAATTCCCTCCTTTGGTAGTTGATTTCCTTTATCTTTCGGCAAACGGCATTCCCAAATAACGGAGCAATTCCCTTGATTCCTCATCAGTTTTGGCGGTAGTCACAAAGATGATATCCATGCCACGAACTTTGTCGATTTTATCATAGTCGATTTCCGGAAATACCAATTGTTCTTTTAAACCTAAAGTATAATTTCCCCTGCCGTCAAAGGCTTTCGGGGACACGCCTCTAAAATCCCGGACTCTGGGTAAGACCACATTAAAAAGCTTATCCACAAACTCATACATCCGGGTGCTCCTTAAAGTAACCTTAGTGCCAATAGCCATCCCTTCACGCAGCTTAAAAGCAGCGATTGATTTTTTAGCCCGGGTAATCACGGGCTTTTGGCCGGTGATTACTTTAAGATCTTCTACGGCTCCGTCCAGCGCCTTCGGATTTTGCGTCGCTTCCCCGACCCCAATGTTAATCACGACCTTTTCCAGCTTGGGAATCTCATTGACATTTTTATAGTTGAACTTCTGCATCATAGCAGGAACAACTTCTTTTAGATATTTCTCCTTTAAGCGTACCACACCTTCTACCTCCCTTCCGGCCGAGTTTACTTGTCAAAATGCTCGCCGCATTGGTTACATACGCGAACTTTTTTGCCATCCGCTAAAATAAGTTTATTAATCCGAACCGGTTCTTTACATCTTTCGCAATAAATCATCACATTGGAACTGGCCAGTGGAGCCTCAATTTCCGTAATACCGCCCTGGGGCTTGACTCTGGTCGGTCTCATGTGACGTTTGACAATATTAACCCCTTCTACAATCACCCGGCCATTGACGGGATCGACCTTCAAAACCTTTCCTTTTTTACCGGCGTCTTTTCCCGTAATTACCTGAACAAGATCGTTTTTCTTGACATGTATCTTCTGCTTTGCCATGCACCATTCACCTCCAGCCCTTTCTTTTCACGCCGCGCTTTTAGAGCACTTCCGGCGCCAGAGAGAGAATCTTTACAAAGTCCCTTTCTCTTAATTCACGCGCTACCGGCCCAAAAATCCGGGTGCCTCTTGGGCTTTTATCATCTTTAATAATCACGGCTGCGTTTTCGTCAAACCGGATATACGACCCATCAACTCTTCTGATCGCGTCCTTGGTGCGGACAACCACCGCTTTTACCACTTCGCCTTTTTTAACAACGCCGCCTGGTGTTGCTTCTTTAACAGTTGCGATGATAATATCACCTACCGAAGCGTAACGGCGGAAGGAACCACCCAGCGGACGGATACACAACAACCGCTTTGCCCCACTGTTATCCGCTACCTTCAATATGCTTTCCTGTTGAATCATTGTGCCATTAACCTCCTTTCAGGAACACTCCTGTTTATACAAGAGGGGCTTTTTCGATAATCTGAACAACCCGCCAGCATTTCCCTTTGCTTAAGGGACGGGTTTCCATAATCTTGACTTTATCCCCGACTTTACATTCGTTTTTCTCGTCATGCGCTTTATATTTCTTCGTATACCGGATAACCTTGTGGTAAAGAGAATGTCTCGTGAAATTCTCTACCGCGACAACAACCGTTTTATCCATCTTGTCGCTTACCACGATTCCGATCCGGGTCTTGCGCGTTCCTCTCTCCAAATTCAATACCTCCTTTTTTCAGGCAGTAGCTCATCAACTCTTCTTTTCCAGTTCCCGCTCCCGTAATACCGTATGGGTGCGGGCAATCGTTTTGCGTACTTCGCGTAAACGCATCGGGTTTTCCAATTGACCGGTTGCAAGCTGGAAGCGCAAATTAAATAATTCCTCTTTCAACTCGCTGATTTTATTTTTTAATTCGTCCTGTGTCAGGTCTCGCAGATTTTTAGCTTTCACTTGCTTCACCACCCATTTCTTCTCGTTTTACAAATTTGGTTTTGATGGGCAGTTTATGAGAAGCTAAACGCAACGCCTCTCTGGCTGTTGCTTCGTCAACCCCGGCAATTTCAAACATGACCCGCCCGGGTTTGACCACGGCAACCCAATACTCCGGTGTCCCTTTCCCGCTCCCCATGCGTGTTTCCGCAGGTTTGGCCGTAATCGGCTTATCCGGGAATATCTTAATCCATACTTGCCCACCACGCTTAATGTACCTGGTCATGGCAACACGGGCCGCTTCAATCTGGCGGTTGGTGATCCACGCCAATTCTTGTGCCTGCAGTCCATATTCACCATAAAACACTTTATTTCCACGGCGGGCCTTTCCTTTCATCACTCCGCGATGCGGTTTGCGCCATTTTACCCTTTTAGGAATCAGCATTGGCGTTTACCTCCTTCCTGTCTTTAGCTTCAGGAAGTACTTCACCTTTATAGATCCATACTTTAACCCCGATTTTACCGTAGGTGGTATTGGCTTCGGCAAAACCGTATTCGATATCGGCCCGTAAAGTATGCAAAGGCACTTTTCCTTCACTGTACCATTCGGTGCGCGCAATTTCCGCTCCACCTAAACGCCCGGAACAGGAGATTTTTACACCTTCCGCTCCTGCCCGCATGGTGCGCGTAACGGCTTGCTTCATCGCCCGCCGGAAGCTGATGCGCTTTTCCAACTGGGTCGCAATCCCTTCGGCTACCAACTGGGCGTTTAATTCCGGTCTTTTAATCTCAACAATATTGACATTGATCTTTTTGCCTGTAATCTGTTCAAGGGTTTTCCTGAGCATTTCCACTTCCGCTCCGCCCCGTCCGATGACAATACCGGGTTTAGCCGTGTGAATCGACACTTTCACGCGGTTGGCGGCACGTTCGATTTCAATGGCGGAAATCCCCGAAGTATACAGTTTATCTTTAATAAATTTACGGATCTTAATGTCTTCGTGAAGGAGTTCTTCATAGTTTTTGTCAGCGTACCAGTTGCTCTCCCAGTCACGAATAATGCCTACTCTCAGACCCTTTGGATGTACCTTCTGACCCACTATTATTCCTCCTCCTTTTGACCAACGACGACGGTGATATGGCTGCTGCGTTTGTATATGATATCCGCTCTCCCTTGTGCCCTAGGCATTATTCTTTTCATGTTCGGACCTTCGTCCACAAACGCTTCCTTAACGTACAGTTCGTCAGCATTCATTTCATAGTTGTGTTCCGCATTGGCCACCGCAGATTTTAACACCTTGTAAACAGGCGTTGCCGCCTTATGGGGCGTAAATTTGAGAATGGCAAAGGCTTCCCCCACATTTTTTCCCCGGATCAAATCTACCACTTGCCGTGCTTTCCGGGGAGAAATGCGTATATGTTTAGCAATTGCTCTTGCTTCCATTTCCAATAATACCTCCTTCTTTCTTCCCGGAAATTATTTCAAAGCGGTAGATCTTTCGGTATGGGCGCCATGCCCTTTAAACATTCTCGTAGGCGCAAATTCACCCAATTTGTGTCCGACCATATCTTCCGTAATATAAACGGGGACGTGTTTTCTCCCGTCATAAACCGCAATAGTATGCCCGACCATTTGTGGAAAAATGGTGGAACGCCGAGACCAGGTTTTGATAACGCGTTTCTCATTGGTTTTATTCATTTCTTCAATTCTCTTTAACAGATAATCATCAATAAAGGGTCCTTTTTTTAATGACCTGCCCATTCATTTGCCTCCTTTCTCTACAGATTATCCCGTTTATTTATTACGAGGCTTCACAATGAACTTATCGGAAAGATTCTTTTTCTTTCTGGTTTTTCCGCCGATAGCCGGTTTACCCCAAGGCGTAACCGGTGTCTTGCGGCCGATGGGCGAACGCCCTTCCCCACCACCATGGGGGTGATCAACAGGGTTCATCGCCACACCGCGGTTAGACGGCCGAATACCCAACCACCGGCTGCGTCCCGCCTTGCCCAGCGAAATGTTTTCGTGGTCCAGATTGCTTACTTGCCCAATCGTCGCTTTACACTTGATATGGACTTTCCGCACTTCCCCGGAAGGAATACGAATCGTCGCATAATCTCCTTCCTTCGCCATTAACTGAGCCGCACCACCGGCGGAACGGACCAACTGCCCGCCCTTTAAGGGTTTCAGCTCGATATTATGAATGACGGTACCCACCGGGATATTCTCCAGCGGTAAAGCGTTGCCGATCTTAATGTCGGCATCGGGACCGGAGACCACCGTATCCCCAACTTTTAATTGATAGGGTGCCAGAATATATCTCTTTTCCCCGTCGGCATAATGCAGCAAGGCAATATGCGCCGAACGGTTCGGATCATATTCAATGGAGGCTACCTTCGCTGGAATCCCATCCTTATTGCGTTTAAAATCAATTTTTCGATAAAGACGTTTGTGCCCTCCGCCTCTGTGCCGCACCGTTAAATGTCCTTCGTTGTTACGGCCGGCGTGTTTCTTCAGAGGCTCCACCAGGGTTTTTTCCGGCTCGGTTCTGGTGATTTCCTCAAATGTGGAAACGGTCATTTGCCTTCTCCCTGGTGTAATCGCTTTGAAGCCTTTAACTGGCATCCTTTTTCCCTCCCTTGCGTTCTTTCTTCACTCTACTCTTCAAAAATGGGTATTCTTTGCCCTTCTTTAATGGTAACGACGGCTTTTTTCCAATTGGGCGTATAGCCGGTAAAACGACCTTGCCTTTTTAGTTTGCCGTTCACGTTCATCGTCCTGACTTCGGTAACATCGACTTTAAAAATCGTTTCCACCGCGTGCTTGATTTCAATCTTATTGGCCTGAGGGTCAACCTGGAAGGTATATTTATTCTGCGCCATTAAATCGGTGGATTTTTCCGAAACGACAGGCTTAATTAAGACTTCGTGGGGGTTGCGCATCCTGCAAACACCTCCTCGATCCGGGCCACGGCATCTTTGGTGATCAGCAGCTTGTCATGATTCACCAGATCGTAAACATTGATTCCATCAGCGCCTAAAGGCTTGACACCAGGGATATTTCTTGCCGATTTGGCCACATTGGCATCATTATTAAGGGTAACGACCAGGGCCTTGGGCTCCACCTTCAGATTTCCGAGCACCTCAACCATTTGCCCCGTCTTGGGTTCTCCAAAGGTTAACTGGTCCAAAACAATGATTTCCCCGTCGCGCACCTTCGCCGACAAAACCGACCTTAAAGCGAGCCGCGCCTTTTTCCGGGGAAAATGATAGGAATAATCCCGCGGCTTTGGCCCAAAAATAATTCCACCTTTCCGCCACAAGGGCGATCTGGATGTACCGGCACGGGCGCGGCCTGTTCCCTTTTGTCTCCAAGGCTTTCTGCCTCCACCCCGTACTTCGCTTCTCGATTTTACGGAATGGGTGCCGCGGCGCAGACTGGCCAGTTGCATGACTAACGCTTCATGAACCACTGCTTCGTTGGGTTCAATGCCAAAGATTTCGTCATTCAGTTTAATTTCGCCAATCTCTTCGCCTTTTGTATTATACAATGCAACTTTTGGCATTATTAGTTCCTCCTTTCCCATCAAGTCCCATTTAAGCCTTCACCGAACTCTTGATGGTGACCAGGCTTTTCTTCGGTCCGGGAACAGCACCTTTCACTAACAACAAGTTGCGCTCCGGATCCACCTTTACCACTTGCAGTTTTTGCACGGTAACCCGCTGTCCGCCGGCACGACCGGGCATTTTGCGGCCCAGGAAAACCCGCGCCGGACCTTTCGCCCCCAAGGAGCCCGGACGACGATGATACTTGGACCCGTGCTTCATGGGGCCACGATGCATGCCATGTCGTTTGATTCCTCCGGCAAAGCCTTTCCCTTTGGAAATTCCGACCACATCCACATAGTCGCCCGCCGCAAAAACATCCACTTTAATTTCCTGCCCCGGCTCATAAGCGCTCACGTCATCCACCCGGAACTCCTTGAGATGACGCAAAAGCGACAGCTGGGCTTTTTCAAAATGGCCCTTTTGGGGTTTGTTCAGGTCTTTTTCCTTCGCCACGCCAAAACCCAATTGGATCGCGTTATAGCCATCGTTTTCTTCGGTTTTCTTTTGCACTACCGTGCAGGGACCCGCTTCTATAACAGTAACCGGAATGGCCCGGCCTGCTTCGTCGAAAATCTGGGTCATGCCTATTTTGGTTCCTAATATGGCTTTATGCACTATTGCCACCTCCTAAGTAAAGCCTAATCATAATTAACTGGGATACTCTTTTTACAGTTTAATCTCAATGTCTACACCGGCCGGCAAATCCAACCCCATCAACGCATCAACCGTTTTGGGATTCGGATCAAGGATATCAATGAGCCTTTTATGGGTTCTCATCTCAAACTGTTCACGAGAATCCTTGTTGACATGAGGAGATCTTAAGATCGTGTACAAATTGCGCTCCGTTGGCAATGGAATGGGGCCGGCCACCGAAGCCCCCGTGCGCTTGGCAGTGTCAACAATCTTCTCGGCGGATTGATCCAGAATTTTATGATCAAACGCTTTCAGTCTGATTCTGATTTTTTGTTGTTTGGCCATTTGGTTATTCCCTCCCTTTCGCCCGACTTATTATTTCTCGGACATTCTCAGTGAAAATTCCCTAAGTGCAGAAACAGCCGGTTTTAGCTGGACAACGCCCTCGGGCGTATCTTTTCTGCATTAGCAACCTTCCACCTCATCGCATGTCGACCCATACTTTAACATTATATTAAATTTCCTTTTTAAATACAAGTATTATTTATAACTAACGGAGAGGTTCGAAATTTGATGACCAAACTTCGAACCTCTCTCCTGGTGCTTCTTTGAGCTGCACAGAGATTCGCCTATTCGATAACCGATGATACCAC
>DGEB01000063.1:4697-10467 GCA_002385735.1 Peptococcaceae bacterium UBA3937 | reverse complement strand
GTTCTTTTCCATAGCTTATACATTAGCTCCCAATCCCTTTCCCCTTCAATGATTTCTCGATTATATAATTATATATTTTATATATATAAATATTTTTATCTGAATTGTTTGGCAAAACTTATTTTTCCAGCCCCTTATCAGTTTAATCCCGACAAACATTATTGCCTGTCGCAGATTCCCATACTAGTCTGAATTTAAGTAGAATCTTGCCTGAATTTCGTTTTCTTTTTTATATTCTAGATAAAATATCCTAACTCCTTTAATTTTTGCCAATTATTTTATATTATTTTTATCTCCTTTTCAACTTTGCTCGCCACAATACTTTACAAAAGGCAGTTCCCGTAAAATATTCCGAACGGTTTCTGCAGTGTCGGGGGTTAGCTGAATCGCCACCAATCCTTCCTGGGGATCGAGCGTGGTAACCAGCCCCACATTGTCGTAACCTTCCATAATCCTGATCAAGGAGGCAATTTTCTCTTTGGGTACCTTTAGATACAACTTGTTCTCATGATTGCTTTCGCGCATCGCCCTGGCCTCCGCAACCCTATGATCTATTCTTGTCTTCATATTTGATTGAGCTATTTTCTTTGGCCCGTCGCAGCATATCCCACGGTTGCACCGGTTTTTCCATTGGAATATGCACTATCTGCTGGGCATGAGGAGCCACCTCAATCGGCTGTCCCTCTTCATCGGTCATCGCCGCAACCCGCTGCGTAAACAGCTCCGTTTCCGGCCCTACCACCTCTAAAACATCCCCCACGCGGAAATTATTGCGCTGCTCCACGGTGGCTATCCCTCCGGATGCGTCATAAGCCCGGACCAGTCCTACAAAATCATAGGCCCGCAGGTAATCAGAACTTTCGTAATTATGGGCCTCTGCGGTAGGCCGGCCAAAAAGAAAACCAGTGGTATAGGGACGATGGCTGACCTTTAGGATTTCCTCGTACCAGTCCGCATCAAAGCGGTAACCCTCCGGGTCGCGGTAATAGGCATCAATAGCCTTCCGGTAAGCGCGCACTACCGTGGCTACATAATGCACGCTCTTCATCCGGCCCTCAATTTTCAAGCTGTTTACTCCGGCCTCAATCAACTCCGGCAAATGCCGGATCAGGCAAAGGTCGTGAGAATTGAACACATAAGAGCCCCGTTCATCCTCCACAATCGGATAGTATTGCCCCGGCCGTTTTTCTTCCACCAGGGCGTAATTCCACCGGCAAGGCTGGGCACACAGACCCAGATTGGCATCCCGCCCGGCCAGATAGTTGCTTAAAAGGCAACGACCCGAATAAGAAATACACATGGCCCCATGCACAAAAACCTCTAGCTCCAGCCCCACCTTCTGCCGGATATCCTTGATTTCGGCCAGGGAAAGCTCCCGGGCGAGCACAATCCTGTCCACCCCGTGTTCTTCCCAGAACCGGGCGGTGGCCCAGTTGGTAGTATTGGCCTGGGTACTGAGGTGCAAAGGCAAATTGCAGGATATTTCCCGGGCAATCTGCCATACGCCGACATCGGAAAAGAGAGCACCGTCTACAGCGCACGCCTCCAAGCTTTTTAAATAGTCCCCTAAGCCGGCCAGATCCTGATTATGGAGAAAGACATTTACGGTAACGTATACTTTGGCCTGATGCCGATGCGCGAACTTAACACCCTCCGCAATCTCTTCGAGAGAAAAATTGCCTGCAAAGGCCCGCAGCCCGTATTCTTTTCCGCCCAGATAAACAGCATCGGCGCCGTAAAGCACCGCCGCCTGTAATTTTTCCAGATCACCGGCCGGAGCTAAAAGCTCAACCTTTTCCTTTTTCACTTTGCTATCCCACCTAGTCCTTGTCTGTCCTTTTTCGTTCTTTTACGCAAACCGTTACTCCATCCCCCATCGGCAGGGTAACGGTGATGAGCTCTTTGTGCGTTTTCAGCATTTCCAACAACTGCCGCAGCCGTACCACCATGGTTTTCTTCCGCCTTTCCGGCCAATACAGGTCCGCCACCCAGCCGTTCATCAGGACATTGTCAATCACCAGCACCCCGCCTGCTTCCAGCAGACCCCAGAGCTTCTGAAAAAAAGCAGGGTACTGCCCTTTGGCGGCATCCATGAAGATAAAATCAAAACTCCCCCCTAATTGGGGAATGATGGCTTTAGCATCGCCCAAAAGTGGCGTCACAACCGCAGTTACTCCCGCCCGTTCGAAATAATGACAGGCCCGTTCGTACCGGTGAGGGTCGATCTCCACCGTGGTAATGTGGAGTTTTTTCACTTCATTCCTGGGATTCAGCGCCATCCACAAGGTGGAATAGCCAATTCCCGTACCCAGTTCCAGAATCCGCCGAGCCTGTTTCAGTTCGATTAAAACCCGCAATAACTGCCCTACCTCCGGGTCAATCAACGGGATATAATCCCGCTTGCACTCCCCCTCGATTTCCGCAAAAAGAGGACCCAGGTCCGGGATTAACTGCCGGATAAATTGCACGACGTTCTCTGGAATCTGAATTTCTGCCAAAGCCACCCCACCTATTCACAGGTCTTTTTTTAATAGCCTAAACGACGCTTGTTCCGGTTATGCTCGTCCAAGGTTTGCGCAAACACATGGGCTCCACTGTTATCTTTCCGCGCCACGAAATAATAATACTTGGTGTCCGCCGGTTGCAAAACCGCCCGCAGGGAAGCTTCACCCGGACTGCCGATGGGCCCCGGAGGAAGCCCTTTGTTGCGGTAAGTATTATAGGGCGAATCAATCTCTAAATCCCTATACAGGACCCGTTCTTTCCGTTCATCAAAGAGATACTGGACGGTGGCGTCCGCCTCCAGCCTTTGTCCAGTCTTCAAGCGGTTGAAGAAAACCGAGGCGATAATCGGCCTTTCCTCATCCAGGACGGATTCGCCCTCTACAATCGAAGCCAGGGTGACTAACTCATGCCTGGTCAAACCGGTATTATTTGACGGCAAGCGGTCGTAAATCTGAGCAAAACGCTTGAGCATCACTTCAATTACCTTCTCCACCGGTGTCCCGAGGGGGACGGTATATGTATCAGGAAAAAGATACCCTTCCAGCCACCGCTCCGAGCGCGGCGGCAATTCCTCAAGAAAAGGCACATTATAGCTGCCGTTCTGGATCGCCTCCCAGAACTCTTCTTTTTCCGCAATCCCTTTTTGAGCGAAAACCTCCGCGATTTGCCGCAAGTGATAACCCTCTGGAATAGTAAAAGTAATGGTGGCCACTTTTCCTTCCACCAGTTTTTCGGTGATCGTGCGGGCGTCCATCGCCGGATTAAGCAAATACCGGCCCGCCTTAAGCCTGGCGGCGTTGCCGCTCAAGCGGGCATACCAGTAAAAGATGCGCTCATCCTTCAATAAGCCTTCCTGCTCCAAATCCCGAGCAATTTGTTGCAGGGAACTCCCCGCCTTCACTTCAAAGAGCCGGTCCTCTTTATCCTGGGGATTGGCCGGCCCCAATGGATCCTGCGCCCGCCACCAAAGCAGCGCTCCCGCCCCGCTTACCCCGGCGAAAAGAACCAGAATCAGCAACACTAGCCCAACGATCCTGGCTCGTTTTTTCCGGCTTCTTGTTCTCCTCATCATTTTTCACTTCTTTTTTCTCCTCTTCTTATTGCTCTTTTTTACTTTGCAAGATTTGCTTGTTTTTTCTAATACTTATTCATTATACTATAACACCTTTCCGGTCGACAAGAACTGCCGTTTGCGCATTTGTTTATTCCACGAAAAGGTCATCCTGCCCATATTCCGCTTCCGTCCGGGAAGACTCCTCCGGGGCTCTTTTGATAATCTGGTCGACAGCCGGATAAATATCCCGAGAAAGCTGCTCTTTTTTCAGCAAGGAACCAGCGGTATCATACATATGCCGTTCCACCCGGTACACCTTGCCCGGCACGCCCTTTCTTTCCACAATAAATTTGCCCGGAGGCACCGCGGGGTCCTCCTTATAAATTGTCGAAAACTCGATTTGCCGCTCCAGAAAAGTCTTGAGCTCGACCCGCTGCCTGATAGGTTTCCCGAAAACCTTACAGGTGAGGGACTCTTGACCCATTTCTGTTTTCAAGATAATCGCGCTTTCCAAATTGTTCTTAAAGCGAAAATCGATGCTGCCGTAAACCACCGTCGCATCCAAGCCCGGCTCAACATAACTAATGATCATGGAATGGGGCGCCCGTTCCACGATTTCCAGATTAGCCAGCAAAATCGCGTTATAGAGGGTCGAGGAAACTTGGCAGACGCCTCCGCCAATCCCGGGAACGTATTTATAATTCTGAATAATATCCGCTTCATCATACCCTTCTTCTTTCGTCCGGGGACCCACCACCTCATTGAAAGAGAAAACCTCGCCCGGCAAGAGCAGCACATGATCCAATTTGGAGCTGGCTAAGCGGATATTATTGGTCCGCCCGATTTTGCCGCTGTCAAAATAAGTAGTAAACTGGCTGACCAGCCCTTCGACGCCCAAAGCTTGCAAATCTTCTTCCGTACGTTCCGGCTTGATTTTGACAAGACGTAACTCCAACTGAAACTCCTGCGTTTCTTCCGGCAAAACCCCCTTTGGAAAGAGCTTTTCCCGAAGCTGGATCAGCGTATCCTCCACTGCAATTTGCTGTCCCTCTTTTCCGGGAACTATCTTCACTTGATCCGCTTCCGTAATCCGAAAACGCGCATCCTCCGGCGCAACATACCAGGGTTCGCCGACTCTTTGCAGCAGCTTTTCCGCTTTTTTTACATCAAGGGAAAGATAGATAGGGAGCTCAACCCCCTGCCGCCAGATTTGCCATCTGGCCTTAAGCTGTTCCACTAAAGAGCCGGTCCTTCCTTGCTCGAAAGCTGCCTGCCAGGTTTTGGGCTTGTCTATGCCAAGGCCCATTTCAGAAAAAGGGATTTCGGTTACCGAAGACTCGTCCGGTAAATGCAAAATAATCCGGTAATTAGCAATTTTTTGCTTCTCTTCCTCATCTAAGAGCCGAAAAACCTCGTCCCTGCTTTTGCCGCCCACATCGATGCCTTGAATCGTCACGCCTTGACAAACCCGCCGGTCGTCACTGGTCCAAACGGGGACTGTCGACAAGAGCCCCCAACGCCAGCAGAGCCCGCCGATGATCAAAACCGGCAGCAAGGCTAAGCCAACAACGAGCATAATCCGCTGTGCCCTGGTCATTTGGAAAACCTCCATCGCCCATTGAGTATCACTAATGGTATCTTATTAATTCCGCATCCTTTATAACACAAGGGAAAAGCTGGAATAGCGGGTAAGTTTAAAAGCACCGTAAAAAAGGAGCCTTTTTCCCATGCTCCGGGTAAAAGGCTCTCTCTCTCGCATTGTATTCTTCAATAAGTTGACTAAAATGGTTCCAGCCGCATCGTCACAAAACCGCACCGACTTATGGCAAGCTGTTTTACTCCTCTTCTTCCTCTTCTTCAATCATTTCCTGCCATTTTTGAGCAACCATTTCCCATTCATCATCGTCTTCAATATCGTAAAGAATTTCTTCTCCATTTTCATCTTGCCCAATTTTTAAAATGATGGCTTCCGGCTGATCTTCATCCGCATCTTCATCTGCTTCAAGTGGCTCGAGAATTGCGTATTCCTCTCCGTCAACCTCAATTACATCGATAAGTGCGAATTCGTGTTCTTCACCGTTCTCGTCCACCAAAACCACATTTTCATTCTGATCTACCATTATTTTTTCCACCTCTTTCCTTTGCTTCTAAAGTCATTGTAACCCGCCGATAAAACCTTGTCAACTTATCATCCTCTCAATATATATTAAA
>DGEB01000063.1:0-4451 GCA_002385735.1 Peptococcaceae bacterium UBA3937 | reverse complement strand
AATATATATTAAATTATTTATTAAAAACACATGTCTATTTAATGCTGTCGAGATAAGCTTGCAAAATCATGACCGCCGCAATTTGATCCACTACTTTTTTTCTTTTCCGACGGGAAGTATCTCCTTCTAACAAAGCACGATGAGCAGCGACGGTGGTCAGCCGCTCATCCCAGTAGACAACCTCCACAGGACACTGCTCCGTTAAGCACGCTACAAAATCTTGCACCTTTTGGGCTTGCATCCCCAAGGTGCCGTTCATATTTTTAGGCAGCCCCACGACCAGTTTCGTGATCCCCTTTTCCTGGATAATTGCTATCAGCTTTTGCAAATCTAGCTGCAGTTCGTTGGTCCTCTCCAAAGTGCCGGATCCTTGGGCGGTCATGCCCAATTCATCGCTTACCGCCAAACCAATCCTCTTATCACCGATATCCAATCCTAAAATCCGCATTGACTTGTTTTAACCTCGTTTTTTTTCTAAATAACTGCGCACCAACTCTTCCAGAATTTCGTCACGTTCCAGCTTACGGATCAGCGCCCGGGCGTTTTTGTGGCTGGTGATGTAGGCGGGATCGCCGGATAAAAGGTAGCCGACAATCTGATTAATCGGGTTATAGCCCTTTTCCTTCAATGCTTCATAGACGAAATGCAGCACTTCGTTGGCCGAAACGTTTTCTTCGGTTACTACGCGAAACATCATCGTCTGATCCATTTTTTCACTACTCATCAACCTCACCCCACAAATTCTCCTGTTCAAAACTCGGCTGCAGTATATAAAATAACCCTTTCACATATTTTATATGGTCCCTATATTATTAGTTCTTGATGAAAACCTGATTTCCTTTAATTTTCTTTGCTTAGCTGCTTTTTCACAATGGCCGCGGCTTTCGCCAAAGCTTCATCAAGTTTGGCCACATCTTTTCCACCGGCCTGGGCCATATCGGGTCGTCCGCCTCCTCCGCCACCGGCGATTTGGGCAATCTCCTTGATGATTTTGCCGGCATGTGCTCCCTGCGCCGTAAGATCAGGGGTGGCGGCCACAATAAAGCTGACCTTGTCGTCGATTACCGCTCCTAAAACGACAATCCCGCTTTGCAGCTTATCCCGCAACAAATCGGTCATCTTCCGCATTGTTTCCACATCACGGGCTTGCACTCGGCTCACCAGCAAAGAAAGCCCTTCCACTTTGACGGTCTTATCCAAAAGGCTGTTAACCTGCATCTGCGCAAACTTGTTTTCCATCTGGACCAAAAGCTTTTCTTTTTCTTTTAATTCCTCAAGAAGCCACTGCACCCGATGGGATAATTCGGCGACCGGCGCTTTCACCAGTTCCGCCAGTTCCGCCAAGACGGCTTCTTTTTCGGCGAGATACTCCCGCACGCCCCGGCTCGTAACCGCCTCAATTCTTCTGATTCCGGCGCCAACCGCTCCTTCGCTCACAATCTTAAAGAGCCCTAATTGACTTGTATTGCCCACATGCGTTCCGCCACACAGCTCTTTGCTGAAATCAGCAATTTGGACAACCCGGACCTTCTCCCCATATTTTTCCCCAAAAAGCGCCATCGCCCCGGACTTTTTCGCTTCTTCCAAGGACATTTCTCTGGTGCCAACATCTAACCCCGCCGCGATTTGCTCGTTGACGAGGTTTTCGATCGCGGATAACTCCTCAGCGGTTACAGCCGCAAAATGGGTAAAATCAAAACGCAGCCTGGCCGGTTCCACCACGGAACCGGCTTGATGCACGTGGGATCCTAAAACGGTCTGCAAAGCTTTGTGTAACAAATGAGTAGCCGTATGGTTGCGGGCGGTATCGCGCCGTTCCGAAACATTAACCATTAGCCGGACCTTTTCCCCTTTTTTCATAGTGCCGGAAACGGTGCCCTGATGCACGATTTTCCCGTCAGGCAGCTTCTTTGTATTAGTAACTACCAGTTTGCCGGCGGCTCCAACAATTACCCCCTGGTCGCCAACCTGTCCGCCGCCCTCGGGATAAAAGGGGGTTTGTTCACAGAGCAAATAAACTTCATCCCCGTCCTGTGCTTCCGCTACGGCCTGTTCGCCTTTAATCAGCGCTAAAACAGTAGCTTCATCTTGCACTTTGCTGTATCCCGTAAAATGGGTAACCGGCAGATCGCCCGCCAAATTAGTCACCAATAAGGCTAAATCCCAGGCATTAACCTCCTGGCGTGCGGCACGGGCCTTTTGGCGCTGTTCTTCCAAGGCCCGATTGAATCCTTCCAAATCAACCTTCAGCCCGGCTTCCTCCGCGATGTCCTCTGTAAGATCCAGGGGGAAACCAAAAGTATCGTATAATTTGAAAGCCTCGGTCCCGGGAATCGTATCCAACTGCCGCTTTTTGAGATTCTGCACGATTTCCTGCGCCATCCGGATCCCATCATTTAATGTCTCGTGGAAACGTTCTTCCTCCAACCGGATCACTTTCGCCACATAATCTATTTTTTCCGCAAGCTCCGGGTAAGCCTGTCCCATTATTTGCACAACCACCGGAACCAGTTGCTCCATGAAAGGATCATTGATACCCAGGACCTTTCCGAAACGAATGGCCCTTCTCAGGATCCGCCGGAGAACATAGCCCCTGCCCTCATTTCCCGGCAACACGCCGTCGCTGATTAAAAAGCTGCAGGAACGGATGTGATCGGCAATCACCCGGAAAGGAAATCCCCGCTCATCTTTATAGTAGGGCTGGCCGCAAAGTTTTTCGATCGCTTGCAAAAGCGGCTTGATTAAATCGGTGTCATAATTACTTTCCACACCCTGGACCACCGAAGTAATTCTTTCTAAACCCATTCCTGTATCAATACTGGGACGGGGCAGCGGGGTCATCTTGCCGTCGGCATCCCGGTTGTACTGCATAAACACCAGATTCCAAATCTCCAGGAAGCGGTCACATTCACACTTGCCAATCCTGCAATCCGGTCCACAGGCGAATTCTTCGCCCCGGTCAATGAGAATTTCACTGCACGGGCCACATGGTCCGGTATCCCCCATGGACCAGAAATTATCTTTTTCCCCCAACCTGATAATCCGCTCCTCGGGGAGCGGTGTCAGTTCACGCCACAAAGCGAATGCTTCGTCATCGTCTTGATAAATCGTCGCATAGAGCTTGTCTTCGGGCAAGCCCAATTCTTTGGTTAAGAATTCCCAAGCGTAGGTAATGGCCTCTCTTTTAAAATAGTCGCCAAAAGAGAAGTTTCCCAGCATCTCAAAAAAAGTATGATGTCGCGCTGTCCGCCCTACCGTATCCAAATCGTTATGCTTCCCTCCGGCACGAACGCATTTCTGAGCAGTGGTTGCCCTGGTATATGGCCTTTTTTCCAGCCCTAAAAAGACATCTTTGAATTGATTCATCCCGGCATTAGCAAACAGTAACGTCGGATCATTGTAAGGAACCAAAGAAGAACTTGCTACTCTGGTGTGTCCTTTACCTTCAAAGTACAAAAGAAATTTTTCGCGAATCTCATTTCCGCTTAGCATGTTCCGACCCCCTCAAAAACTCCCACCAAGCTTCTTAATAATCTCTTTGCATTACCTTAAAAAAGAACGCCTCATCACTAACATTTTGGCGTTAGGATGAGGAGTTCATCCCCTTATTTTGCCATGAAAATCAATGACTTAATTATACGAAACCAGCCCTCTTTTGTCAATTTGAACCCGGCAAAAAAGGCTTGTGAAACACCAAAAAAATACCGGCAGCAGGATTTGTTTTAGAAAACAATCCCTAATACCGGTATCTTCTCCTTCTTTTCTTTATTCTCTATAGCTTTTTAATTTGTTATTTTGCTCTTAGATCACATTTCCAGTAACTAATTAGTTTCAACCCTTTAAAGAAGGAACTGCTGGCTTTTGAACTGCAATATTTTGTATAAATATTTTTTGCACTGGGTTTACGTCCGTAGTCTTTATCGCACGTTTTCTTATTCTTGTTATCTTTGTTGTCTTTACAGGTTTTATTATCCTTGCTATCCTTTATTTTACAATACCAGTAAGAATACTTGCTGTCATATCCGCAGGATTTGTTGTTGTTTCTGTAGTCTTTATTCTTTTTATCATTATTTACTTTACCGCCCTTGTTTTGTTTATTCTTGTCGTCTTTGCAGTATTTGTTTGCTTTATTCTTATCGTTTTTCTTGCCCTGTTCTTTTTTGTTTTGATCATCTTTGCCTGCTTTATTATCCTTGGCATATTTTGCTTTCCATTGCTGGTAATAATAATTCCAGTTTTTATTATTTTTGTCGTAGTCGCGACTGTCTTTCCCCACGCAGTAATTGGCGAGCTTATTCTTTACCTGCACTTTCACGGAAGATTGTGTTTTTTTGCCGGAAGCCTCCTTTGAGGCGGCCAATGCTGCACTAGGACACAAAAAAGCGATTATGGTCAGCATGGCAATGATTTTTTTCCACCTGGTTACTCTTTCCATTTTCTTTGAACCTCCT
>DGEB01000026.1 GCA_002385735.1 Peptococcaceae bacterium UBA3937 | reverse complement strand
GATTGTTGCTATAATAGTCCAAGAGATTGCTGAAAAAGTCATCTACATTAAATAAGTCCTCTGAAGATTGCTGTTGGGATGAAGTGCCGTAATAATCGTTGCTGCCCGGGGTCACTTCCGTGCCCCCGCCTGGTTGATAATAGTTAGCTTCATCTTGTTGATCATTACTACCGCTGCCTTGTTGATAATAGTTGCCGTCACCTATTCCGTAATAAGAATAATTGGGAGTAGTCTTGAAGGTGTATTTATTAATCTGGCTGGCCGGGTCTTCGATGATTTGATCGCCTACATAATTGCCGCCCGGGTTGTTTTGCATTTGGTTATTGTGTACCAGGAATCTGTTCCGGGAGTTATAGTTATAAACCCCTATTCCGTTTCCGGCCTTATGAGGCCGCGTGTTCTTTATCTCATTATCCCTGACAATGGTGGTATAACCGCTTCCCGGTGGAGCAATGGATTCGCCGTGGATATTTTGTTGGGGATGCCGGTGCACAATAGCGGCTCCGTGACATCCGTCAAAGACATTGTTTTCGATCACCGTGTATTCCCAACCATCTACGACAAGGCCGCCGTTCCAGTCAATTTTGTTGACCCCGCATCCGATAAATTTATTGCCGGCAATGCGTGCGCCGTAGGCATAACTGCGGTCTCTGCCGTTCTCTTGCCCCCATCTGATCATCCAGATGCCTGGCCCATAGGTGTTTTCGAAGATGTTATTGTAAACCTGGATACTATTCATTCTGGGTTCCTGGCCGCGGGATTCCAGTTGCACACCTGCGTTACCAAGATAACCTGAGGTAATGTAGTTGTTATAGATCCTGACATGGTTGCTATCCGTTATGCGGATCCCACTGTTGGCCCGGGTGGCAATCTGGTTATTGAAAGCTTCCACATTAGTCATGTTCAAACAGAACAGCCCGTCATGACCCAGGTTTTCGACCCTGTTGTTATAGAATTTGATTCCATTGCCCCATTTTCCCCTGTAGCCATCGCCTTGACTGGAATGCATGTAATTATTGTAAATCTCCACATTGGAACAGCGAATCATGTAGAAGAAGTTAAAGTATCCCTTACCATAAGACACGATTTTGCTAAGATTATCCAGATTGCCGTCAAATTCCAGGTTGTAGACCTTGATGTTTTTGTTTCCATTTTGATTCATCTGCTGGAACATGGCCTGGTATTCCTTCCATTTTAAGTTGTTACCCAGTTTCAACACCGCACCCGGATCACCGGTGACGGTGGTATTATCGCCGATATAAAGCGTGTCCCGGATTTCGTAGGTAAAAGGACCGCGCAGGTAAACAACAGCCCCGCCCATTGAGGCGGCTTTTTTCAAAGCTTCATTAATTTGCACCTGGTCGTCTCTTCCGTCACATATATAATCGGCGTTACGATTACCGACATAAATCGTAGTTGCGGCAAGCGTATCGCAAGAAAAGAACAGCAAAGAGATAACAAAACACCCCGTGATAAGAAAACGCGTTGTTTTTTTTATGGGCATCTCCCGCCCCCCTTTCGCTAGAGATAACCATAAACAACAATCTTTAAGGGGATCTATGGTCAACTATCCAAATTTTAGCAAGTATTCAGACTTGTCTCTATATTTAGGTTTCGACAAGAGGGCCGCACAATCCTGCATAAATCAAGGCTTTATGCAATTTTTACTTTTTAATAAATGGTCAGACGCAATTTTAATTTTTTTATGCTGATAAAAATGTTAATTTAACTCATACTATCTTTAAGAAAAAATTCAAAGCCTGATGATATCCTCAGGAAAGGAGCAGAAGGATGAAGAAAAAATTCCTCGCAGTGATGATTATAATTGGTCTGGCCCTTTTCGCAGGAATCGTGTGGGAACTTACCGATGAGCGAAAAATGAAAGAATCGCCGGAGGGCGCCCTGCCGGTTGCCAAGAGCGCCAAAGGAAAAGTAGGCACCGTTTCCAGCAATGATGTATATGTCCTTTCCAAAATAATCAGCGGGGAGGCCCGGGGGGAAAGTTTTATCGGCCAGGTAGCGGTGGGGGCGGTCATTGTAAACCGGGTCAGGAATCCGAATTTCCCGAATACCGTTTACGGGGTTGTTTTTGAACCCGGCGCCTTTGACGCTGTTTCCGACGGCCAGTATTACCGGGCCCCCACCGCATCGGCCGTGCGGGCGGCCAGGGCGGCCATTAACGGCTGGGATCCCACCGGCGGAGCGCTTTATTATTGGAATCCGGTCACCGCTACTTCCCGCTGGATTTGGTCCAGGCCAATCATTGCCCGGATCGGCAGACATGTTTTTGCCCGCTGATGGGGTTGAAGAATCGTCCGTGAAAGGTGGTTAAGGAATGAAAAAGTTTTGGCAGGAAAGACAAGGGTTGCTTTTTGGCTTGCTCTTCGTGGCCTTGTTGGGCGTAGGGTTTTGGGGCTATCAGGAATCAAGATTACGGCAGGAACTGCAAAACCGGGCGGAGAGCCAGTACCAAAAGGACTTTCATGAATTGACCTGGCACCTGGACCATATTACCGGGCAGTTGGCCCAGTCCCTGGTTACTTCATCCCGGGAACAGTCCGTTTTGACGCTGGCTACCGTTTGGCGACAGGTTTTTGCGGCCCAAAGCAATTTAGGAGGACTTCCTTTAGCCTTTGTGCCCTTGTCCAAAACCGAAAAGTTTCTGGCGGACACGGGGGAGGTTGCCCAGGCCTTGTTGGGGAAGCTCGCCCGCGGCAGGGAAGGGCTGGAGGAAGAAAGCCGGCGGGTGCTGGAAGAATTATTCCATCGCTCCAAGACCCTGGATGAAGAATTGAACAAACTGGAGGCCAAAATCTTAAACAAACAGTTGAGTTGGACCCAGGTGGAGCTGGCCTCTGTTGCGGGGGGAGGAAATTTAGCGGACAATACCATTCTGGACGGCTTTAACCTACTGGAGAAAAGGATTGAGGAATATCCGGAAATCAATCTCAGTGAAGATTTGGCCCCTGTTGAGCCGGAACCCCGTAAAATGAAGGGGGATAAAGAGATTGGGCTAAAAGAAGCACAGCAAATCGCGCTGGACTGGTGGTTTGTTGATCCGGGAAAACATACAGCCAAAATGAGTTATGAAGGAGTCGGGGATATCCCTACTTACGGCATCGAGATTCCGCCTTTGGCGGAAGAAAAGGAGACGGTCTACGTCGATGTTAGCAGGCTGGATGGCTCCGTGATTTGGGCCATGAAAACCAGCACTTCCGAAAGCAGCAAGCTCTCGCTCCGTGAAGGAGAACAGAAAGGCCAGGAGTGGCTCCGGCAGCACGAAATGCAGGATTTTGTGATGGTTCATGCCCAGAAAGAAGATAATTTCGGGGTCTATACTTTTGTTCCCCGTCAGGGTGAAGTATTATTGTACCCCGACCAGGTGAAAATCCAGGTGGCGCTGCAGGATGGGGAAATTACCGGCTTTGAAGGTACACCCTATCATATGTATCACCATACCAGGGCCTTGCCGGAACCCAAACTAACCGAGGAGCAGATCAGGGCGATGGTCAGTCCGCGGCTGAAACTAGAATCGGTGCGCCCGGCCCTGATTGTCAACACCTGGGGCCAAGAAATCCTGACCTGGGAAGTGCGCGGTTCTTTTTATGAAGAGAAGTTTTCCATTTTCTATAACGCGGACTCGGGAAGCGAGGAAAATATCGTCCGGATAACCCCGCCGCCCCAATATTCCTTTGAGGTGGAATGAGCAGGAAGAGAGCATTGACATTCCCGCGGGAAGGAACATATAATTGTGGTGATTAGTTGACGGGGAGAGGGGTTATGATGAGCAGTATAGTTGAAGCTAAAAAAACAGAAGTAAAAGAAGCCATCGAAAAGGCGCTTCAGGCGGCCCAGGAAGCCGGGCAGCTTTCTTTCCAAACCCTTCCTGCTTTTGTGGTGGAACAACCGCGGGAAAAGGTTTTTGGCGATTTCGCCGCCAATGTGGCAATGCTGTTAAGCAAGGAGGCCAAGATGCCGCCACGCCGGATAGCGGAGATTATCGTCGCCCATTTGCCAAAGGAGGGGCCTTTGTTTGAAAAAGTGGAAATAGCCGGCCCCGGCTTTATTAATTTTTATTTAGGCAAAAGCTGGCTGGAGGAGGTTCTGCCGGTGGTTCTGCGGGAAGGCGACGATTATGGTAAGTCCGACTTCGGGCAAGGGGAAAAGATTCAGATCGAGTTTGTCAGCGCCAATCCCACCGGTCTTTTACATATGGGAAATGCGCGAGGAGCGGCGCTGGGGGATACCCTCAGCAATGTCCTCCAGGGGGCAGGCTATGATGTGACCAAAGAGTTTTACATTAATGACGCGGGAAATCAGATTGAGAATTTCGGTCGTTCTTTGGAAGCCCGCTATTTTCAACTGCTGGGCCATGACGTTCCTTTCCCGGGAGAAGGTTATCACGGGCAGGATGTGATCGAAACGGTCCAAAAGATTATTGCCGAAGTAGGAGACAAGTATTTGACGGTGGACGAGGACTTGCGGCGGGAATTTTTAATCCAGAAGGCTTTAGAGGAGAAACTAACCAATATTAAGAATGATTTGGCGCGTTTTGGCGTGGAATATGATGTCTGGTTTAGCGAGCAGAGCCTGCATGATAGCGGGGCGATTGCCCGGACGATTCAGGAATTGCAGGAAAGAGAACTGGTCTATGAAAAAGAAGGCGCTTTGTGGCTAAAAACCACCGCCTTCGGCGATGAAAAGGACGAGGTCCTGGTTCGTTCCAATGGGATACCCACGTATTTTGCCGCCGATATTGCCTATCACTGCAACAAGTTTGAGCGGGGCTTTAGCAAGGTGATTAATATTTGGGGCGCCGATCACCATGGCCATGTGGCCAGGATGAAAGGCGCGATGCAGGCTTTGGGCTATGACCCGGACGCTTTGCATGTGATTTTAATGCAGTTGGTGCGCCTGTTCCGGCAGGGAGAAATTGTGCGCATGTCCAAAAGAAGCGGGCAGTACATTACGCTGTCCGAACTGATCGATGAGGTGGGAAAAGATGCCGCCCGGTTCTTTTTTGTCATGCGGGGGGCGGACAGTCATTTGGACTTTGACCTGGATTTGGCCAAGGCGGAATCTTCCGAAAACCCGGTTTATTATGTGCAGTATGCCCATGCCCGGGTCTGCAGCATCTTAAAAGCTTCAGTCGATGAAGTGCCCAGCTATGAACAGGTGGACTTTTCCTTGTTAAAAGAGGAGGCGGAGTTGGATTTAATTCGTAAAATTGCCGATTTGCCCGACGAAATAGTGCAGGCGGCGGTCAGTTATGAACCCCATCACCTGACCCGGTATGCCCATGAACTGGCTTCCCTTTTTCACAGCTTTTACAACAGTTGCCGGGTACTGGTGGATGACGTGGAGCTCAGAAAGGCGCGGCTGGCTTTGATTGAAGCGACGCGGATTACTTTACGCAATGTGTTGCGCTTACTGGGGGTCAGTGCGCCGGAGCGGATGTAGACCTTGCAATTGGCGGCTCGTTGGCTTTTTGGAAAAAATTTGTCCTCTTAGCAGGAAAAAGCACAGATTAGTGAGAATAATAAAATGTTCATAATAATAAGGGGAGTGTGTGCTGATGGGAGAATTGGAAAACATTAATCCGGATCTGTCCGAAGTAGACATTATTTATCAATTATTGAAAACTGCGGAGAAACATGAAGGTAAAAACATCAAAGAATTAATGGAAGCAGTTTTTGAAATTAAGGGATGGGCTTTGGATGATTATAAAAAAATGGCAGCAATTCACACTCAACTGGTGCTCGATAATCGTTTTGATAATTTAGGGCAAGGGCTATGGGGCTTAAAGGAATGGAAACAGCCGAAAGTTGTCCGGCGGAACCTTTCTTACGGCTCCCGGACGATTCCCTATCATCGCCGTTCTTTGCAGGACGAAATTGAACTGGAATATGAAGAGCGAGAATCGTTTGACAAATTTGAGCCGGAGAAAGAGGAGGACGACTGGGAAGATAGTTAGAAGAGATGATTAATGTATGTTGACTCTGGCGCAGGGGAAGGATAAAATTTATTAGGGATTGCCATAAGGAAGCTTGAGGAAGACAAAAAATGATGGGAGGAGGGGGGAAAGATTCATGGCGAAGTACATTTTTGTGACAGGCGGAGTAGTATCTTCCCTCGGAAAAGGTATTACGGCTTCATCGTTGGGCTGCCTGTTGAAAAGCCGTGGCTTGAAAGTAGCAATTCAAAAGTTCGACCCTTATATTAATGTGGACCCGGGAACCATGAGCCCTTATCAGCATGGCGAGGTTTTTGTAACGGATGATGGCGGCGAGACCGACCTAGATTTAGGTCATTACGAACGTTTTGTAGATATCAACGTGAGCCGTTTAAGTAATATAACGACAGGGAAAATCTATTGGTCTGTTATCAATAAGGAAAGAAGGGGTGAATACCTCGGCGGGACCGTGCAGGTCATTCCCCACATTACCAATGAAATTAAGGAATGCGTTTTCCGGGTAGCCCGGGAAACCAATCCGGATGTGGTCATTACGGAAATCGGCGGAACGGTGGGGGACATCGAATCGCTGCCTTTTTTAGAAGCGATCCGGCAGATTAAAAGTGATGTGGGGCGGGACAACGTCTTATACATTCATGTTACCCTGGTGCCTTATCTGGCGGCGGCCGGGGAAGTGAAAACCAAGCCCACCCAGCATAGCGTAAAGGAATTAAGGAGCATCGGGATTCAGCCTGATGCCATCGTATGCCGTACGGAAAGGCCTCTTTCCAAAGAGATGCAGGAAAAAGTAGCCCTGTTTTGTGATATCGATAAGGATGCGGTGATTCAGGTGGTGGATGCCCAAACCATCTATGAAGTGCCGCTTATCCTGAAAAAGCAAGGGCTGGATGATTTTGTGGTGGAACGTTTGGGCTTGCAGTGCGGGCCGGCGCAGTTGGCGGACTGGGAAAAAATTGTCGAAAGGATTAAAAACCCGCAAGGTACGGTTAAAATAGCCTTGGTAGGAAAATATGTGGAACTGCCCGATGCGTACATTAGTGTTAGTGAAGCCTTGTCCCATGCAGGGATTTACCATAACGTCGCCGTGGAAGTGGTCATGATTTCTTCCGTGAAATTAGAAAACGGCGTCGATCCGGAAATTTTCCTGAAAGATGTTGATGGCATTTTGCTCCCGGCGGGTTTTGGCGACCGGGGGATTACAGGAAAGATCAAAGCCATTCAATATGCCCGTGAAAAGAAGATCCCCTTTTTGGGGATTTGCCTGGGAATGCAACTGGCCGTGGTGGAGTTTGCCCGGAACGTGGCCAAGCTGGAGGCGGGCAGTGCGGAATTTCAGCCGGATATTCCTCATCCGGTTATTAGTTTGCTTCCGGAGCAAAAGGACGTGGAGGAGTTGGGCGGGACCATGCGCCTGGGCAGCTATCCTTGCGTCATTAAGGAAGGAACGAAACTGCATAAAGCTTATGAACGTAAAGAAATCGCCGAACGGCATCGGCATCGTTATGAATTTAATAACGAATACAGGGAGGTCTTAGCCCAACACGGGCTCATGATCAGCGGAGAATCCCCGGACGGTAAACTGGTGGAAGTAGTGGAGTTGGCTGATCATCAGTGGTTTGTGGCTTGTCAATTCCATCCTGAGTTTAAGTCAAGACCGAACCGGGCGCATCCATTATTCCGTGATTTTATCGGTGCTGCGCTAAAGAGGAAGAAAAAATAAGGGATCGGTTGCGAAGACAAAGGTTTTAAAGCGAGATGGGGAGAGGCGCAGCGGTGCTGTGCCTTTTAGCTTATTTTTTAATTGTCCAAGGAGGTACTAATGTTAAGAGCCAGGTTGTTAAACGCGGAGGAAAAAGAGTATTATAACCGCTTTGTCCTTTCCGCTCCCAAAGGGCATATCCTACAGTCCTGGGAATGGGGGGAACTTAAAGGGAAAGGGGAATGGCAGCCTTACCGGATGATCGTGGAACGTGTCGGGGAGGGCGAAAGCCAGGAGCCGACCCCGGTTGCCGCCATCAGTATTTTGGCGCGCCAGATTCCGCTTTTAGGGAAACAGATTTTTTACGCGCCCCGGGGTCCGGTGGGGGATATCCATGACGCCGCGCTGATGGATTTTCTCTTTGCTGAAGTCAGGAAATTAGCGCAGGAAAAAGGAGCCATTTTTTTGAAAATTGATCCGGATATAAGGCTTGACGACAAGGAATTTTTGGAATACCTTAAAACAAGAAGGTTTAAAGCGGCCGGACAAGCGGAGGGTTTTGAAGGGATCCAGCCTAAATTTGTCTTTCGTTTGGATCTAAGCCCGGATTTAGACACCCTTTTCAGCAATTTTCATTCCAAAACCCGTTACAATATCCGCTTGAGCACCAAAAAAGGGGTAACCGTCAAGGAAAACTGCAACATCGGATATTTGCCGGTTTTTTACGAGCTTTTAAAAGAAACGGCCGAACGGGATAAATTCTTAATCCGTCCTTACCATTATTTTGAAGATATGTGGAACACCCTGGCCCCGGCGGGATTTTTACGCTTGTTCATGGCCTATTACGAGGAGCGGCCGATTGCGGGCACCCTGGCCTTTCTTTTTGGGGATAAGGCCTGGTACATTTACGGCGCTTCCTCCAATCGGGACCGCCGGGTGATGCCTAATTATCTGCTCCAGTGGACCATGATTCAATGGGCCAAGGTCAGTGGCTGCAAAATGTACGATTTCCGCGGGGTTTCCGGCAATTTATCGGAGGACAACCCCCTTTATGGGCTTTACCGCTTCAAAAAAGGTTTTAACGGGGACTTCACGGAATTTGTCGGGGAATACGATTTAGTATTCAAGCCCTTTGCTTATCGTTTGTGGACCATTCTTGAACCGCTCTACCAAAAGAACATCCGACGCCTCATCGCTTTGAAAAAAAAGCTCAGGGGGTAGGGGAGGAGCGCACGTGATGATGCAGGAAAAGGAAAAAAGCGCAATAAACAAGGCCAAATGGGTCGAGGTAGATCTGGAGGCGATTGAACATAACTACCGGCAGATCAGGCAAAAAATCGCTCCGGAGGTCAAGCTTTTAGGCGTGGTCAAGGCCGATGCCTATGGGCATGGGGCCGTTGAGGTCAGCCGTCTGCTTTCCGCCGCCGGGGTTGACATGTTGGGAGTTACTACGGTCGAGGAAGGGCGCGCTTTACGGGAAGCGGGTATTCGCACTCCCATTCTGGTTTTCGGAGCCTTTTTGCCGGAAGAAGCTTTCCTTTTTGCCGAATTTAATTTAACCGCAACGGTCGCCAGCCCGGAAGCGGTGGAGTGGTTAAAAAAAGCCGCGGCAGAAACCCGGACCATCATCAAAGTCCAGCTCAAGGTGGAAACGGGGCTGGGGCGTTTTGGCATATGGCCCCGGGAGGTTGTGACGGTGGCGCAGGAGATTGGCGCGGTGCCGGGCTTGCAACTGGAAGGGGTTTATTCCCATTTGGCCACGGCCATGTGGAGAAACAACCGCTATGCTTTAAAACAATTCCGGATCTTCCAACAAGTTTGCGCGGAATTGGAGCAGGCGGGCATTAAGGGGCTCGTTCGGCATATTGCCAACAGCGCGGTCTTGTTGAAATTGCCGGAAATGCATTTGGACATGGTGCGGGTGGGCACCTTATTGTATGGACAAGCTCCCGTTCCTTCCCTGCAAAAAGGCCTTGCCTTGAAAGAGGCCTGGCGTTTTAAGGTCAAAGTAATCTACATCAAAAAACTCCCGGCCGGTCATTCCGTGGGGTACGGGAGGACCTTCCGGGCGAAAAGGCCAACGACCATCGCGATTTTGCCGGTGGGCTTCACCGACGGCGTGCAGGTGGAACCGGTTTTGAAACCCGCTGGTTTTAGCGATTTTGTCAAAGGGGCCGTTAAGTTGCTGTTAAGGTACCTGGGCCGGACAAAATTTGAGGCGCCTGTTCGTTTCCCCAAGGGGACAGGAAGGATTATCGGCAAAGTGGGGATGCAGTTAACCATGGTGGACATTACCGGTTTAGAGGGAATTGAAGTTGGTACCGCGGCAATCCTTCCGGCCCGGCGGACCGTCGTGAATCCTTGTATCCCCAAGGTCTATCTCCATGAAAAGCAGGGCGCGGAACAGGTCGCGGCAGTCGGTACTAGCTAAGTTTTTTTGCTTAAAGGAGGTGAGTTTACCAAAAAATAAGGTGGTGATTGAAATGGGAAACAAAGCAAAAATCCTGATTATTGACGACCAGGAAGGCATTCGCCAGTTACTGGCGGAAACCTGTTTAATGTTGGGCTATGAGGTGAAGACCGCGGCCAACGGGCAGGAAGCCTATGACCTGGTCTGCCAGGAAGACTTTCAGGTGGCCTTTGTTGATATGAAAATGTCCGGTATAAACGGCTATGAAACGATGAAACTAATCAGGGAAAAAAGAAAAGGGCTGAAAGGGGTTTTTATGACCGGCTATGATGAACCGGACCATGAACTAAAAAGTGAGATGATTGTGTTAATAAAGCCTTTTAATTTGGAAAAGGTGAAAGAGGTTTTAGAAAAACTGCTGAAATAATTAACAAAAACTTCCTGCGAATTATGCTGTAAAAAGGGCAGGAGTTTTAAGAATAATGAAGAATAATTCTATACATAAATTTATGGATGAGGCAACATGGGAAGGCTTGTTAGAGAGAAAGTGGGTAAGGAAAGTGTTGATAACTACAAAGACAATTTTATCACTCCATTGTCCAAAATGCGGAAAAATTAATCTGTTTGCCGTGTCGCGGTTCCAGTGCGGCAAAAGAGGCAGGGTTAGTTTTGCTTGTGAATGCGGCACCGGTCTTTTGGAGATCGTGCGGAAAGGGTGTCATGCTTATTCTCTTCATGCGTCCTGCTTTATGTGCGAAACAAGTCATTGCCTTAACTTGTCCGGGGAGAGGATCTGGAACAAAAAGATGCTACCTATTAAATGCGAGCATACCGGAATGGAACTGGGTTACATGGGAAACAAAGACGAGGTGCTCAAGGCCATTAATGAAGAGGAGGAGCTTTTCCGGGAACTTGCCGCTCCTTCGCGTTGGAATGATTTTTACGTCAACCCGAAAATCATGTACCGGGTGCTGGATATTCTCGGGCGCATGGCGGAGCGAGACCAGCTTTCCTGCGATTGTGGCGGGGTGGACATGGAATTAGAGACTTTCCCGGACCGGGTAGAGTTAAGGTGTGCCGATTGCCGGGCGGTAGGCGTTGTCTTTGCGGAATCTTTCCGGGATTTGCAGACCCTCTTCAAGATGGACAATATCATGTTGGAAGCGGATTCCCGCATCTATTTGGACGGGAGCGGACAAAAAAAGAGAACCAAGGTTAAAAACAAAGAAGGAACAAATAATAAAACCAAAGCAAAGAACAGATTCTATTAATAATGAATTGGGGGCTTGGAAGGATGCCATTAGTGACAGGAAAAGAGTTATTGGAAAAAGCGGTTAAAGGTAATTATGCTGTAGGGGCGTTTAATTGCAATAATATGGAGATTGTCCAGGCAATTATTGCCGCTGCGGAGGCGGAAAACGCGCCGGTTTTTATTCAGGCCAGTCAAGGGGCCATAAAATACGCAGGGCTCGACTATATTATCAGTTTAGTACACACGGCAGCGAAGAAGACCTTTGTTCCGGTTTGTTTACATCTGGATCACGGCACCGATTTTAAGCAAGTGGTGCAGTGTATTGCCAAAGGCTTTTCTTCCGTGATGTTTGACGGGTCCAAGTATTCGCTGGAAGAAAACATCGCGATTACCAAAAAGATTGTGGAGATTGCCCAAGCGGCGGGCGTATCGGTGGAGGCAGAATTAGGGAGAATCGGCGGGACCGAAGATGATATCAGCGTGTCGGACCGGGATGCAATGCTGACCGACCCGGCGGATGTGCAATATTTTGTGGAACAGACGGGGGTCGATTCCCTGGCCGTAGCCATCGGCACGGCTCATGGTCAATATAAGGCCGAACCCAAACTGGACTTTGATCGCCTGGCGCAGATCCAGAAGCTGGTCGATATTCCCATTGTCATGCATGGTTCTTCGGGTGTGCCGGATAAGGATGTGCAAAAGGCGATTTCGTTAGGAGTAAGAAAGGTGAATATCGATACCAATATACGGGAGGCTTTCGTGAAAGGGGTAAAGGACGTTCTTAATAAGAATCCTCAGGAAATCGATCCGCGGAAGATTTTAGGTCCGGCTCGGGAAGCCATGACGGAAATTGTGCGGGAGAAGATTCGTGTGTTTGGCAGTAGCGGGAAAGCATAATCTCCAGAGGTTGGGCTGGGTACAGGGGAACCTTCCTGTACCCCTTTAAGTTTACGGGAGGTGGTGTGTTTGGAACTATTTCTGGATACGGCAAATTTGACGGAAATAAGGGACGCGGCTCAATACGGGGTAATATCAGGAGTAACGACCAATCCTTCTTTGATTGCTCAGGAAAAGGGGCGTGATTTCCACGAGATCCTGCAGGAAATCACCCAGTTAATTCCCGGCCCGGTCAGTGCCGAGGTATTGTCAACAACCGCAGCCGGAATGTATCAGGAAGCGACAAAGCTAGCCGGCATCCGCGACAACATCGTGATAAAAATCCCGATGACCCGTGAAGGGATCAAATGCGTTCCGCTGTTAGCCAAGGAAGGAATCAAGACGAATGTAACCTTGGTTTTTTCCCTTAATCAGGCTTTATTGGCGGCAAGGGCGGGTGCCACTTATGTCAGTCCTTTTGTGGGGCGGCTGGATGACGTGGGGCACGATGGGATATCGTTAGTCCGGGAGATTGTCGAAGTGTTGCGTTTGCATAATCTGTCCACGAAGGTCATTGCGGCCAGCATCCGACATCCGATGCATGTGATGGAGGCGGCGCGGGTGGGTTCACACATTGCCACAATCCCCTACAAGGTGTTTCTGCAATTGTTTGAGCATCCGATGACGGCCCTGGGTTTGGAAAAGTTTCAGAAGGATTGGGAGGCCAAGTTAAAATAAATAGAAAAGAAGGCACAAGCAGATCAAGAAAGCGGTGAGGAGATTAATGAGGAGGAAAAGGGAATGCATACACAAAGACTGAATTCGGTAATGGAAAGGGAATTAACCTTAGAATTTGCCCGCGTTACGGAGGCTGCTGCCATTGCTTCGGCCCGTTGGTGGGGGAGGGGCGATAAGAACGCGGCGGATGATGCCGCCACGGAGGCCATGCGCGCCATGTTTGACACGGTGAATATCGACGGCACCGTGGTGATCGGTGAAGGCGAAATGGACGAGGCGCCGATGCTCTACATCGGGGAAAAGGTCGGCCGAGGGCACAATGTGCAGGTTGATGTGGCCGTTGATCCATTGGAGGGAACCAATCTGGTGGCGAAAGGTTTAATGGGCGCCATTGCCGTGCTGGCCGTTGCTCCGAAAGGATGCCTGCTGCATGCTCCGGATATGTATATGGAAAAGATCGCCGCGGGTCCGGCGGCGGTCGGCAAGATTAGCCTGGACGCTTCCGTTACGGAAAACGTCAGGGCAGTGGCCCGGAGTTTGCATAAAGATATTGCCGACGTGACCGTGGTCGTTTTAGACCGGGAACGGCACCGGCACATCATTGAAGAATTAAGGAGAATCGGCGCCCGGATCAAGCTGATCAGCGACGGGGATGTATCCCCGGCGGTAGCCACCAGCATTCCCGGCTCCGGCGTTGACATGGTCATCGGCATCGGTGGCGCGCCGGAGGGCGTATTAGCTGCCGCTGCCCTCCGTTGTACCGGCGGGGAATTTCAGGGGCGGCTGTGGCCGGAAAACGCGAAAGATATTGAACGGTGTAAAAAGCTGGGGGTCACCGATCCCCGGAAAATCCTAACGCTGAATGACCTGGTCCGCGGCGAAGACGTGATTTTTGCGGCCACCGGCGTGACGGATGGCGATTTCCTCAAGGGTGTCCGTTATTATGGCAATTATGCCACGACCCATACCGTCGTAATGCGCGGGGTGTCCGGAACGATCCGCTTTTTGGAGGCGCGGCACCGGATGGACAAGAAGACCCAATATACCAAACGCGCCAAGGCTTGATGGTTGACTGGGAAAAAGGGATCTTTTCAAGGGGCTCCGGCTAGATCGTTTTTTTGCCGGGGTCCCTTTTGTAGGGCCGAAGGCAGGGGAATCAGGGCAAGAAAAAGGATGCACGTTCCCGCTCCATGCTGTGCGTTTTTACTTGCCTTGCAGAAAATCCTATGCTATAATAACCTAATGTAACGCCGTATAATTTGCTGAAAAGCAATTTGAGTAGGGATTCTGAAAGAAGGTGAAAAACGTGAAAGAAGGCATTCATCCTCAATACTATAAAGCAAAAGTGACTTGTGCTTGTGGCGAGACCTTTGAGACCGGTTCAACCAAACAGAACTTACGGGTGGAGCTTTGTTCGAAATGTCATCCTTTCTTTACCGGTAAACAACGTACGGTCTTTACCAGAGGACGGGTCGAAAGATTTAAGAACAAGTACGGCATAGAGTAAAGAAAAATATGCAGAGCCCAGGCTCTGCTATATTTATCAAATATAGCTTATAAAAGGAGCTAGTATGCCAGGGAGCAAAGGGAAGGAGGCGGCTGGATGGCCGATTATTCATATGGCGGGCAGGCGGTTATCGAAGGGGTAATGATGCGCGGCAGAAAGAAAATGGCCGTTGCGGTGCGGCGGACTCCGGAGGAGATTGTTTTTGATTTGCAGCCGGTTAACTCGTTAAGCGAACGGTATCGTCTGTTGAGGGTGCCTTTTATTCGCGGGGTGGTGGCCTTAATTGAATCGATGGTAATCGGGGTGAAAACCTTAACTTATTCGGCCAATCAGGTGGTGGAAGCGGAAGGGGAAGGAGAGACTTTGAGCAACTGGGAATTAGGTCTTTCCGTCGCCTTTGCTCTGGTGGCCGGAATCGGTCTTTTCGCTTTATTACCGGCGGGCTTGGCCCACCTCTTGAAGGAATATGCGCCGGGCAATCTTCTTCAGAATATCCTGGAGGGGATCTTGCGGGTGCTGATTTTTCTAGGCTATGTGGTCGCGATCTCCGTGATGGAGGATATCCAGCGGGTTTTTCAGTACCATGGGGCCGAGCACAAAACCATCTTTACTTATGAAGCCGGGGAGGAACTGACTCCGGAAAACGCCCGCAAACATTCGCGCCTGCATCCTCGTTGCGGGACCAGTTTCCTGCTCTTTGTAATGGTGATCAGTATTCTCGTTTTTTCCTTAACCGGGGACACCGACATCTGGACGCGTTTGATTTCCCGGGTTTTACTGTTGCCGGTGGTGGCGGGGGTTTCTTATGAATTTTTAAAGCTCACCGGCAAGTATCAACACGTTGGGATGATGAGGATGTTAAGTTTGCCGGGACTGTATTTGCAAAAGCTAACCACCAGGGAGCCCGACGACAGCCAACTGGAAGTGGCGATTTTCGCTTTGCAAAAAGTCCTGGAGGCGGAAAAAGAAGAGGAAGACAGCAAGAGGGGAAGTGAAGTGAGAGGCGATGTTGGAGAAACTGCAGCAGTTGGAAGAGCGCTATGAAGAACTGACGCGTTTGATTAGTGATCCCGAAGTAATCAGCAACCAGGAGGAATGGCGCAAGCATACCAAGGCCCATGCGGCGCTGGAAGATGTGGTGACGGTATTTCGGGAATACAAGCGGGTTCTGCAAAATATTAAAGATAATGAGGAGCTTTTGGAAGAAGGTCAGGATCCGGAGCTGAATGAACTGATTGAGGCGGATATGGAAGAGCTCAAAACGAAGGAAGCCGAACTGGAGCACCGGCTGAAGGTGCTTTTGCTCCCGAAAGATCCCAATGACGAAAAGAACGTCATTATGGAAATCCGAGGTGGGACCGGGGGTGAGGAGGCTGCTTTGTTCGCGGCGGATTTGCTGAAAATGTATACCCGTTATGCCGAAAAAAACGGCTGGAAAGTGGAGATGCTCTCCGCCAATTACACGGACATCGGCGGTTTTAAGGAAGCCATTGTGATGATTGAAGGCAAAGGGGCGTACAGCCGGCTGAAGTTTGAAAGCGGTGTGCATCGCGTCCAGCGCGTCCCGACAACCGAATCGGGCGGGCGGATCCATACTTCGGCGGCCACGGTAGCCGTCTTGCCGGAAGCCGAAGAGGTGGACATCGAAATCGACCCTAATGAGCTCCGCATTGATATCTTCTGTTCCAGCGGGCCGGGCGGGCAATCGGTCAACACAACCCAATCGGCCATCCGGATTACGCATATTCCTACCGGGATCGTGGTTTCCTGCCAGGACGAAAAGTCCCAGCACAAGAACAAGGATAAAGCCATGAAGGTCCTGCGGGCGCGCCTTCTGGAAAAAGCCCAGGAAGAACAGCAGGGGGAAATGGCCGATGCCCGGCGGACGATGGTGGGAAGCGGCGACCGCAGTGAAAGGATCCGCACCTATAATTTCCCGCAGGGTCGGGTGACCGATCACCGGATCGGGCTTACGTCCTACCGCTTGGAAGAAGTGCTGATGGGCGAATTGGACGAATTTATCGCTGCCTTGATCACGAGCGATCAGGCCGAAAAATTAAAGAAGGTGGATTCCTAATGACCGATCAGGACAGGCCGCAAACCGGGGAAGAAGCTCTACGGTGGGCGGCTTCCTTTTTAAAGGACAGGGGCTGGACTAATCAGGCGGCCCGGCAGGAAGCCAGGTTATTACTGGCCAAGGCCTGGCAGAAGGATGCCCTGCATTTGACCATTGAGCTAAAAGAGCAACCGGATGAAGCGGTGTGGGCAAGCTTTCACTCTTTCGTTCAACAGCGGGGAGAAAACGTGCCCTTACATTATCTTTTAGGCGAAAAAGAATTTATGTCCCTTTCCTTTAAGGTTTCGCCCGCTGTTTTAATCCCCCGCTGGGAAACGGAACTGTTGGTGGAGGAAGCCATCCGGCTCGGGAAGGCCCGGGCTCAAGCCGAACCTTCGTCTGAAGGGTTGCCTCCGCTCCGGATCCTGGAGTTGGGCACCGGCAGCGGGGCCATTGCCGTTAGCCTGGCCTACTATCTTCCTGCTGCCCTTTTGGTGGCAACGGACATTTCAAAAGAAGCGCTGCAGGTAGCCAGGGAAAATGCGGCACGGCACGGAGTGCTGGAAAGAATCAGTTTCCGGCAGGGGGATCTGTTTGCTCCCCTTGCCGCCGGTGAACGTTTTGAGCTGATTATCTCGAATCCTCCCTATCTTGATGCCAGGGAAATGCAGCAGTTGCCGCCCGATGTCCGGAAAGAACCGGCCTTGGCTTTAGCCGGAGGAGAAGATGGCCTTGCCTTTTACCGGCGGATTGCCGGACAGGCGCGTCAACATCTTGCCCCCAACGGACGCCTGCTCATGGAAATCGGCTGGCAGCAAGGGGAGGCAGTCAAAGGGATTCTGACGGGGCAGGGCTATGCGCCGGTGAAAATTTTGCGTGACCTGGAGCAAAGAGATCGAGTTGTGGTATACTAAGGGGTAGCTATTTGTGCAAGGATTGGAATGTTTTAGCGAAGGTTGAGTGGAGAGAATGGGGATCAAAACGACCTATTGGACGGTCTCGGCCGATCAGCCGGAGCCGGAAATAATTCAGCGGGCGGCAGAGATTATTATTAACGGAGGATTGGTAGCTTTTCCGACGGAAACGGTTTATGGTCTGGGGGCCGATGGGACGAATCCGCAGGCGGTCCGTCGGATTTTTGCCGCCAAAGGGCGCCCCTCCGATAATCCTTTAATTTTGCACGTGGCCTGCAAAGACGAGGTCTTAGGCCTGGCCACGGAAGTTAATGCCCAGGCCCGGCAACTGATGCAGTTGTTTTGGCCGGGGCCCTTAACCCTGGTTTTACCCAAAAAACCCTGCGTTCCGGAGGAGGTTACGGCCGGGCTGGATACGGTAGCGATTCGGATGCCACGGCACCCGGTGGCCCTGGCGCTGATTGCGGCCAGCGGGGTGCCGATTGCGGCGCCCAGCGCCAACCTTTCGGGTTATCCCAGTCCGACCACCGGGCGGCATGTTTATGAAGACCTGGCCGGCCGGATTGAAGCGGTTTTAGACAGCGGCGAAACAGGGGTAGGGTTGGAATCAACGGTGCTGGATTTATCCGGGCCCATTCCGGTGATTTTACGCCCCGGCGGGGTTACCCGCGAGGAATTAACGGCGGTTTTGGGCACGGTCATTGTGGACCAGGGCTTGTCCGACCCACGGCAAAAACCGAAGGCCCCGGGCATGAAATACGTTCATTATTCCCCCCGGGCCGAGGTGGTGCTGATTCACGGGCCGCGGGAGCAAAACGCCTTGAAAATACGGGAACTGGTCACCGCATACGCCGACAAGGGGAAAAAGATAGGGCTGCTTTTAACCAGGGAGACCTGGCGGCATTTGCCGGATCTGAAGGGACAAGTTGCTTATGCGCAGGATTTGGGAAGCTGTGCGCGTTTGGAGGAGATTGCCCATTTGTTGTACCGGGAGTTAAGAAACTGTGATGAGGCCCGGGCGGATGTTGTTTTTACGGAAACTTATCCGGAAGAAGGGATAGGGGCGGCCTTGATGAACCGGTTATTAAAAGCAGCCGGTTATAAGGTGATTGACAGCTAAGCCGGGTCCTGTAAAGCTTATCATGACGAGGGAACACTCTTGTTTTTAAGGAGCGATGGGATTGAATTATCCAACGGTTTTACTGGTATCGGTCGCTTTAGGGATCGATGCTTTTTCCGTGGCGCTTGGGCTCGGGCTCATGGGTGTGCGCCTAAGGGATATCGCCCTTGTTTCAGGGGCGGTTAGTGTTTTTCATGTGGTGATGCCTTTAATCGGTCTTTCCCTGGGCGCGTATTTAGGGCAGATCGCGGGGCCGGTAGCCAGCATGATTGGCGCTTTGGTGCTGCTGGCGATTGGGCTCAATACTATATGGGACAGTTTAAAAGAGGCCGGCCTGGTGAAGAGCGGGCGAACGAAAACAGCCTCTTGCGGGGACGAAAAAGGCACGGCAATCAATCTTCATCATCCCCTTAGTCTGGCCGCCATGGCCTGCAGTGTCAGCCTGGACGCTTTGTCGGTAGGATTCGGGCTCGGCACCATACAGGTGGATTTATGGTTAACGGTGCTTACCATGGGCGTAGTGGCCGGATTAATGACCGCCGTCGGGCTGTTTTGTGGGAAAGGACTCCATAAGGCGGTGGGAGAAAAAGCAGGAATTTTGGCGGGCCTGATTTTAGTGGGTATTGGGCTGAAGTTGCTCTTTAGTTAAAGGAAAAAAGTAAAAAATTCGTATATTATAGAAGGATAAATGCGAAAACATAGCGTATAGTAAAGGAGAAGCCATCAGATCAGAATGGCCCAAAGAGATAAGGTGAAAACGAGCGAAGGAACGAGTGGAGAGAATTGCTCCCGTAAGGGAGGGGAGGATGAAAGATGGGGACCAAACGCGTGCTTTTTGTATGTACCGGCAATACTTGTCGCAGTACAATGGCCGAAGTATTAGCCAGGGATTTCCTTCACCGCAGGGCCCTTGAGGGCGGGATAAGCCCGGACGATATGGTAATCGAGGTGCTTTCGGCAGGGACCGGGGCGATCGAGGGTGAACCGGCGGCGCCCCAGGCCAGAGCGGTGATGGAGGAGCGGGGCCTGGACCTGTCCCAGCATCGCGCCAGGTTTTTGACTGCCAAAATGATGCAGGAAGCCGATTTAATTCTGACGATGACGGAAAAACATAAACAATACATTGAAGAAATCATGCCGGAAGCCAAAGGGAAAGTGTTCATCTTAAAAGAATACGCCCAGGGCGATCAGGTCCGGCCCGTTTTGCAGGAAAAGGCCAACCAGATTTATCAGGAGATTGAGCACAAAAAAGTCCTTTTTTATCAACAGCACCAGGAAGAACTGGACGCTTTGGAAAAAAAGAAGATGGAATTATTGCAGCAATTGGAGCAGGTAGACAACCAGTTTAGGGTCCTGGAAAGACAATTCGCGCAAACGGTCGAAAGGGAAATGGATGAATTGAACAAGCTTAAAATGGAATTAAAGGATTTAGATATTTATGATCCTTTTGGTCAGCTGGAGGAGCATTATCGTCAATGTGCCGAGGAATTAGCGGAACACATCCCGAAGGCCCTGGACAGGTTTATCAGGGAGAGTTCTCCGGGGGTGTAATCGACAAAAAAGAGCACCATTGCAAAAATTTGTGCAGAGGAGATGTAGAACGGTTGAAAATAGCGTTAGGTTCGGATCATGGCGGGTATCAGTTGAAAGAGGAAATCAAGCGGTGGCTTACGGAAAAAGGGGAATATGAGGTCCGGGATTTTGGGACTTATAGTGAAGGCTCATGCGATTATCCCGATGTTGCCCTGCCGGTAGCCCGGGCGGTGGCCCAAGGGGAATGCAGCTTGGGTATTCTGGTCTGTGGCACAGGCATTGGGGTGAGTATCGTGGCCAATAAAGTACCGGGCATCCGGGCCGCCTTGTGTCATGACACTTTTTCGGCGCGGGCTTCGCGGGAACATAATGACGCGAACATCCTAACCTTAGGCGAAAGGGTCATTGGCAGAGGGCTGGCTTTAGAGATCGTCGAAGCCTGGCTGAACGGGTCCTTCGCCGGCGGAAGGCACCAAAGGCGGGTTGATAAAATCAACGCCTTGGACCACAAAGCTTCCCCGGAGTGTTAGCCGGCACGCAGGTGAACAAGGGGGTGTTTTTTTGGAACTGTCAGAAATAACCCGGGACGTGCGAACGGCCCTGGAAGAGCTGTTGGCGGCGGCTGCTTTACGGGAAAAACAACTACTGGTGGTAGGAGGCAGCACCAGTGAAGTCCTGGGGCAGAAAATTGGCACCGCATCCAGCCTGGAGGTTGCCGCGGCCTTGTGGGCAGGGCTTTACCCGCTGCTAAAGGAGCGGGGCATTTTTATGGCCGTGCAGTGTTGTGAGCATCTCAACCGGGCGCTGGTCGTGGAAGAAGAGGCGATGGAAAGGTTTCAGCTGGAGCAGGTAACGGTTTATCCGGTGCAAGGAGCAGGAGGAAGCCTGGCCCACCAGGCGATGAAGTCTTTGCATCGTCCGGTAGTAGTGGAAAAAATCCAGGCCCACGCGGGTCTGGATATTGGCGATACTTTGATTGGGATGCATTTAAGACCGGTGGTCGTACCGGTGCGTGGTTCCCTAAAGAAGATTGGGGAGGCCCATTTGACCATGGCCCGGACCCGGCCGAAGCTGATTGGCGGCGAACGGGCGCGCTACCGTTGCGATTAAAAAAGAATAATTAAAATTTACAGATCCCAAGAAAGGACGGCGAAAAAAATGGATTATATTGAAAAGTATGTTTTGCCGGTGGATCCGGAGTTGGCCGAGCACCTGGCCGGAGAAGAACAAAGGCAGTTGAGCAAGATTGAGTTAATTGCTTCCGAAAACTTTGTCAGCCGGGCCGTGATGGCAGCTCAGGGCTCGGTTTTAACCCTGTCTCTTATACACATCT
>DGEB01000054.1:10176-10387 GCA_002385735.1 Peptococcaceae bacterium UBA3937 | reverse complement strand
AAGAGTGTCTGTAGTCGCTAGCTAGATTTTGTTTTTTTTCAAGCAGAAGCCGGCATCCGGATTCCGCCTTAGTCTCGTGGGCTCGGAGATGTGTATAAGAGACAGGCTTAATACCCATCACATTAAAAAAATACTACTTAATTTAAGAAGGAAAATGGTGAGCCATCCGCGACTCGAACGCGGGACACCCTGATTAAAAGTCAGGTGCTCT
>DGEB01000054.1:3102-9922 GCA_002385735.1 Peptococcaceae bacterium UBA3937 | reverse complement strand
CTCTGCCGACTGAGCTAATGGCTCGTATTGGCTAGGGCGGCAGGATTCGAACCTGCGCATGACGGAGTCAGAGTCCGTTGCCTTACCGCTTGGCGACGCCCCAATAATCAAGCAATGACGTGACGTGTTATTATGGGGTGGCTGATGGGACTTGAACCCACGAGTGCCGGAGCCACAATCCGGTGCGTTAACCGCTTCGCCACAGCCACCATAGCCACTGTTTGCTTAAAGAGATAAATGGCGTGCCCACAGGGATTCGAACCCCGGACACACGGCTTAGAAGGCCGTTGCTCTATCCAACTGAGCTATGGGCACAGGATTTCTGAACACCGCAGCAAATGTTATCTTAACAAAAAAATCAATCTGTGTCAACATTTTTGAATTGGGAAATAAAGAGATCCTCCCGGTATTCCATCATGATACCGGCGCAACGATAATCCCCCCGGGGCCAAACTATACTGCCCGGATTCAACATGGTTATCTGTTCATACCGGTCGATGACCGGGAAGTGGGTATGGCCAAAAATACAGTAGTTGACGCCTAACTCCTCGGCCCGGTAAGCCAGCCTTTGCAAACCATATTTCACCCCGTATAGATGGCCGTGGGTCAGGAAGAACTTTTTCCCTTTGAGGGTAAAAAGCAGCTCGCTGTCCCGTTCCCCCCGGTCACAGTTGCCTTTCACCGTAAAAACAGGTGTCCCCGTCTGCTGTTCAAGATATACGCCGTCCTGCCAGTGGTCGCCCGTATGGATAAAGAGCTCGACGCCCTCAAACACCTGCATAATCTTCTTTAAAGCTTCCCGTGAACCATGGGTGTCCCCGATAACCCCGATTTTCATTCCTTCGTGTCCCCACCTTACTCGTTACTGTTGCCAATATTCCCGCAAAAATGGCAACATCGCCGCAAAAGCTTTGCTCCGGTGACTGATGCGGTTTTTCTCCTCTTTGCTGAGTTCGGCCATGGTTTTTTCTAAAGCCGGAAGATAAAACAGCGGATCGTAGCCAAAACCGCCTGTCCCCCGTGGTTCTTCCAGAATGAGCCCTTCACAAAGCCCTTCCGTAACCTTCAGGTCGCCTTCCGGCGTAACAAAAGCCATCACGCAAACGAACCTGGCCGTACGCTCAGGAAGGGGCACCCCCTGCAACAGGTCCAATAATTTGGCGTTGTTCCGCTCATCACTGGAGGGTTCGCCTGCAAAACGGGCCGAATAGACACCAGGCTTGCCGCCCAGCGCATCGACCACCAAACCGGAATCATCGGCCAGGGCCGACAGTTTGGTAAAGCCGGCTACGGCATGGGCCTTTAAACAAGCATTTTCCCGGAAGCTAGCGCCGGTTTCAGCAATCTCCGCCAGGCCGCTAAAATGATCCAGCGTCAATATTTCTACCGTCAAATCACCTAAGAGTGCTTTTAATTCCTCTGCTTTGCCCCGATTACGCGTGGCCATTACCAGTTTTGGTGCAGCCATCACCTAAAAATCATCCTCTTTCCCCAGAACTTGCTTTTGGAACGCAATCAATTCCCGGATCCCTTTTTCCGCCAAGCGCAACAAATCAGTGTGCTCCTCCCGGCTAAAGGGAGCGCCTTCGGCAGTTCCCTGAATCTCTACGAATTTCCCCTGTCCGGTCATTACCACATTCATATCGACCTGCGCCTGGGAATCTTCATCATAGGCCAAATCCAGCAAAAGCCCGTCTTCAATCTTCCCCACACTTACCGCCGCCAGCCAGTCCCGTACCGGTAAAGCGGGCAGGACGCCTTGATCCACCAGCTTTTGCAGAGCCAGGACCAGCGCCACAAAAGAACCGGTGATGGAAGCAGTCCTCGTGCCGCCGTCCGCCTGGATCACATCACAATCTAAAAGGACGGTCCGTTCCCCCAAGGCTTCCAGATCCACGACCGCTCTTAAGGAGCGCCCGATGAGCCGTTGGATCTCGTTGGTCCGGCCGCTAATCTTTCCTTTGACCGATTCCCGGGGCATCCGGATCTGGGTAGACCGGGGGAGCATCGCGTATTCAGCCGTGACCCAGCCTTTACCTTCCCCTTTCAGAAAAGGGGGGATCTTATCCTCCACCGTAGCGGTGCATATGACTTTGGTGTCTCCCATCTCCACCAGGACCGACCCTTCGGGGTATTTAATGTAGTGGGGAGTGATCCTGACCTTTCTTAATTCATCTGCTTTTCTTCCATCCGTTCTTTCCAAAATGATCCCGCCTTCCTCTTTCTGCAGTATATTCACTGTCTTTTGTTCTTCTTTAATCCCATCCCTTAATCCAATCGGATCTCTTTTACCTTGCCCAGATCCCTGCTTAAGAATACGCTTCCCGCTTTCCCAAAGCCCGGGGCATCATGGCTGGCAAAGAAGCGATGGACAGGCGCCTCATTCCCCGCTTCCGCCAACAAGGCCAGCTCTTGCAGCATCTTTTTCGCGCGCCGGACCGTTTCCGCCGCAGGATCAATTTGGACTACCCCGCTCCCCGTGATTTGCCGCAAAACCGGTTCCAGAAAAGGATAATGGGTACAGCCCAGAATCAGGGTGTCAATTCTCTTTTCCAAAAGGGGCGTCAGGTACTCCTCCGCCACTTTTTCCAGCTCCGGCCCGTCCACAATCCCTTTTTCAATCAGCGGCACAAAAGCCGGACAAGCCTGCGGGTACACCTCCACCCGGGGCCTTTTGGACCGCAGCATGGTTTGGTACGATTGGCTGTTAATCGTCGCTTCGGTGGCCAGCACCCCGATGCAGTTGTTTTGGGTCATGCTTAATGCTTTATCCACTGCCGGTTCAATCACGCCGATCATGGGGACCGGAAATTTCTCTTTCAGCAACTCATAGGCCAGAGAAGTGCTGGTATTACACGCAATAATGATCATCTTGCAGCCCTGGGCCACCAGATATTCCGTAATCTTAAAGGCAAAGCCTTGCAATTCTTCCGGAGACCGGGAACCATAAGGCACATGGGCCGTATCCCCAAAGTAGAAAACTGATTCGTGGGGCAACTGGCGTAAAATTTCCTTAACAACGGTCAAGCCACCCACCCCGGAATCAAAGACCCCGAGCGGAGCTTCTTTTCGTAATGACATCGCCTTTTCTCCTACCTACCTGTCATGGTCATACTATTTTAATTATAATCCATACTCTCGTTTTTAGTTTGCTTTTTTTACGGAAATTTCTTGCGGGTTCATCTGTCTTGGCGTTTCATTTATTTTTCCGCTTCATTTTTCTTTACGCTTCATTTATCTTTGCGCGTAAAGATTCCGCCCCGGGTGCAGCGGGCATCAAAAATCGTCCAAAAGACGTCTTTGTCCCAGGCGTCGATTTCGCGACGTAAACACTCAAACTGATTTCTGCGTAAAATGATTTGCAAAATGTAACGGGTTCCTTCTCTTCCCGAGCCCTCAAGCACGGTAACCCCATAGCCCATATTCCGCAGTTTTTCCGCCAGTTCCAGGGGCGTTTTTAAAGTAATGACCTGTACCGTATAAATCCCTACCGCCAGCTTTTCCTCCAGAAAACTTCCTACATAATTCCCCGTGGCAAAACCGGCCGCGTAAAAGATCAGGTTAAGGGGATTGTCTAAATTCCCAAAGATCTCATTCAAAGCAATAATGTAAATTATTACTTCAAAGAAACCAATCAGTGCCGCGTAGATCCGTTGCCCACGCACCACCATCAAGGTGCGCATTGTGGCCAGGGACACGTCACAAATCCTTGCAAAAAAGATAAAAGCGTAACCAAAAACTGCCTCCAACATCATTCTGCCTCCTGCCTAATTAAGCTAATTAAAGTATATCATATTTTAATGAAAAAACTCCTGCCCAAGGCAGGAGTCCTCTCAATATTGGCTTGATTTGCTTTATTTAGTTGCTGAAATAACTTTTGATTCCGTTGAAGATTCCTTCCGCTAATTTCTGACGGAACCAATCCTGGCACAACAGTTGCTCCTCATCCGGATTGGATAGGTAGGCTGTTTCCACAAGAATCGATGGCACTTTCGTTTCTCTTAAGACCGCGAAATTAGCCTGTAAAATCCCGTTGTCTTTCCGTCCGCAGCTCTTAACCATTTCCCTTTGCACGGCCGAAGCCAGTTTTTCCCGTTGCTGGCGCTGCGCGTACAGCTCCGGTTTGCTCGCCGGGGCGTAATAATAGGTGGTATGCCCCGCAATCGCCGGTTTGTTATTGTAATTCGCATGAATACTGACAAAGATATCCGCGTTAAGGTTATTGGCAATCGCCGCCCGACCGGCTAAGGACAAGGTGGTTTGGCCGCTGTGGGTGAGGATTACTTTGGCTCCGCCTTGTTCCAACATGGTCTTGAGCTTTAAGGTAATCGCCAAATTGACGTCTTTCTCATGAATCTTGGTTTTGGAGCCAAGCGCACCCGGATCGGGCCAGCCTCCCGGCTGCACACTGGCATGCCCCGGGTCAAGCACAATCGTTTTCCCGACCAGGCTCCTGGACTGGGTTCCGGCCATCCCCACCGGGATCACGGTAACTTTGTTGCTGTCGGTCTTCCCTATGCCCGGCGCCGGAACAAAGTTGAAGTCCATTTCCACAATCGCTTTGCTTCTTTCAGGATAAACCTTGAGTTGGGTAATGCCTACCCGTTCCACTTTCCCCTCGTATTTTCTGGTGCTGTAACCGTCCAGCTCCAAAATCATCTTGACTTCTTCTTTAGTCTTGCGGAAACGATACTGCTTGTCAGTCCATCCTTCCAGCTTCAGTTCCGGCCGGCCGCCGTTATCGATAATCTTAAAGGTCTTCCCGTCGGCGATGGGAACAATCAAAACCTCCTTCTTCTGCACGCTACGCGAAGGAAGGGTTCCGCTGTAAGGTTGGGCGTACTCACTGGAAACCCAGCCGATCTTATCGTTGGTCAAACGAACCTGATACCAACCGTTTTTGCTGTCCAAGACCACGAAAGCGTCTCCCGAATTGGCCTGCTCCACCACCGGTGCATTGAGATCCGCCCGTTCCTGGATATTCACGTAGTTGCCGGTGATCTGTACGGCGGTGGGAGTTTGTCCACTGCCGGAAGCAGCATCAGCGGGGGCGGAACCGTCCGGCGCAGAAGTGCCGGAAGTGCCGGAATTGTCAGGAGTGCCGGGGCTTGTCGCAGCCGGCGGATTGGCCGGCGGGGTGTACTGGACATAATCCCCGGAAACCCAGCCTTCCTGGTTGTTGACCTTGATTTTGTACCAGCCGTTTTGTTGCGCTAGCACGTTGTGCTGCTCATTCAGGCCGATTTTGGTTACGAGGGGATAATTGGTCCCCGGCCCCTGTCTTACATTAAGCACATTGGCCGTAATTTTGACCGTGCCCCCGGTCACCGAGCCGGAACCGGCGTTTCCGACGTTGCCGTTACTGCCGGTGTTCCCGGCGTTTCCGGCATTGCTGCTCCCGCCGGAGGGGTCATCTACCGTATACCAGCCGGCAATCCAGGCTTCGGCAATCCCACCAATATGCACCTTGTACCAACCGTTTTTTTCGGCCAGAACCGACAATACTTGTCCCGTATAAACCTTTCCGGCCACTTTATGATTAGTACCAGGCCCGGTACGAATATTGACTGTTGAACCTTTGACCCGCACTTTTTTAAGCACGCGATTTACCAAGTCGTTGCGGATCCAACCTTCGGTACCCGATGATAAGCGAACCTGAAACCAATTGTTTTGGGTGCTGAGTATGTATAGTGCCTGTCCAGCTTTAACCTGAGTGATTGCGGCATAATTTGTTCCGGGACCCTTCCTTACATTGACGTTGTTGCCCTTTACCACACCCTCATCTAAGGCCAAAACCGGGAGAGCAAGAAGCATGAAGCCCAGAACAAAAACCAGCAGCCGCAACCTAAGCATGCGCCCAGGTCGAACCCTTTTCACCACATCACCTCCTTCTGCTGCTTTTTTACTGTTAAAAGACGTACCTTATATCTTATTCGACTTTACATCCCTTTTTTCCTCTTAGATGGGGCTGGTAATCAATGGGGTTTTTTCAACATCTATTTATACGGACGTTATTTTTTCAATTTTGTTCCCAAAACAAAACGCCCAGAAGGGCGTTTATTCAACCAGGCTGGTGTTTTTTACTAATCCTTGCTGGAAATCAACATGGCCAAGCAAGGTGTCTACCGTCTGCCCTTCTACCCTCATCTCCACTTCCTGAACGGTGGGGAATTGGGAAAGGGTGTTTACAATCGAGTAAACGGCCAACTCTTCGGCCTGGGCCGAAACCGGCAAATCCCTGATTAGTTCCCCGCTGAAGTCGACAATGGCCAAACCATCTTCCCGGATATTAATATCCAAAAGTTTGGTCCCGGCAGGAAGGGTGCCTTTTAAGCCCGAACCGGCCGGTCCTTTGATCAGTTCCTCCATTGTGGCCCGGGCGATGCCTACTACTTTGGGAATTTCCCTTTCCTCCGCCACTAATTTATGCTCAACGGGATCGGCAAAGTATAGGGTTACCACTGTTTTTTCTTCGGGTTCGACAGTCGTAGACAACTCCGGAGTTTCCACTAAAACGGTCGGGCTGTTTAAATCAAGCGGTTCCGTCAGGTTTTCCCCCTTCTTAAAATCTTCCCGCACTTTATTCAGCAAACCGCACCCCACCAGTACCGTGGCAAAGACCAGCACCCAGATTATGACCAGGATTTTTTTTCTCATTTTTATCTTTTTCCTCCTCCCTCTCACTTTTCTCTTTACATCATATTTGTCTCAGCGGATTTTATGCCTACTAAATCTGCTCAGGAAGGAGAAAAAAGAAAAAGCCGGGGAATCGTCCCCAGCCTGACCAGGCCAAAAGTAACAAAGCTCAAGATAGCAAAGT
>DGEB01000054.1:0-2863 GCA_002385735.1 Peptococcaceae bacterium UBA3937 | reverse complement strand
AAATAACAAAGCTCAAGATAGCAAGGCTCGCCGCTTTTTACGCTTAGGTCCTGATGTCCTTTTTCCGGCGATGCCGGTAAAAAAGCAGGCCAAAGCCAAGCAGGATCCCTATTACACTTACCAACTGGGCAACCCGCAGCGAGGGCGTAAGCATCAGGCTGTCCGTGCGAAAGCCCTCAATGAAGAAACGTCCCAGCGAATACAAAGCAAGATAAGAAAGGGCCACATCGCCCCACCGAATCCCCCGGCGACGGCGCAGCCAGAGGAGAAAACCGAAAACAAGAAGGTTCCACAAGGACTCGTATAAAAAAGTAGGATGACGATAAGCTCCATCGATATACATCGCCCAGGGAACCACCGCCGGATCTACTTCGTAACCATAAGCTTCCTGATTAATCCAATTGCCCCAGCGGCCAATCGCCTGCCCTAAAATCAAACTGGGGGCAATAATATCTGCACTCTGCCAAAAATGCAACCGGTATCGTTTCAGAAACAAAAGCCCACCCAGCAAACCACCGAGAATCCCTCCGTGAATCGCCAATCCCCCATGCCAAAAGGCGGGAATTTCCAGCAGGTACTGGCTATAGTAATCCCACCTAAAGATGACATAATATAATCTGGCCCCGATAAAGGCGGAAGGAAGAATAATGAGCACCAGGTTGAAGAAATGGTCCGGGTTGATGCCTTGCTTTTCCGCTTCTTTTATGGCCAGGTAAGTTCCGATCAAAATAGCCGTAGCAATTAAAACTCCATACCAATGAACATCAAACGGACCAATGCTAAAGGCAATGGGATCAGGCGGAGTAATTTTCACGGCGCGATTCCTCCCATCGGACAAACTGTTTCGGTTCTTTTGCTATAGCGAATAGACCTCGTCTCCATCGAGAAGCTTAATGCCCGCCTCCCGAATGACCGGGATGGCTTCTTCCGGATTTTCCACCCGGATAATTACAAGAGCCCCATGTGATGTTTTGCCCAAAAAAGCATACATGTATTCCACGTTGATCGCGGCCTGATCAAGCCTTTCCAGCGCCCCGGCCAGGCCGCCCGGCACATCAGGCACCTCCATCGCCAAAACGTCCGTCATGCTTACCGCAAAATTATTTTTTTGCAATACTTCGTAGGCCTTTTCCGGATTATTGACAATCAGCCTTAATACGCCAAAATTAGTGGTATCAGCGATAGACAAAGCCCTGATGTTAATCTGCTCATTGGCCAGAACACGACACACGTAAGCCAGCCGACCCTTTTTGTTTTCCAGGAATAATGAGATTTGCTTAATCATTTTCCATCCCTCCTCCTTTACAATCACTGATCACTCCGCTTCAGGTCCAGTGTTCCGTCCTAGATGTTGCGGCGGTCAAAGATCCGGCAGGCTTTGCCTTCGCTCCGCGGTAATGTGTTGGGTTCCACCAGACGGATCCTGACCGAAATGCCGAGAATGCTTTCCACCCGGTGTTTGATTTTCCTTTCCAGATCCTCCAACCCTTTAACCTGATCGGAGAACATCCTGGGGGAAACCTCCACCTGGATCTCCAATTCATCCAAACTGCCAACGCGGTCCACCACCAGCAAATAGTGCGGTTCTACCCCGGCCACCTCCAGAATGGCGGTCTCCACCTGGGACGGGAAGACATTGACTCCTCTGATGATCAACATATCATCGGTCCGGCCGAAGACCTTTGCCATCTTAATATGGGTCCGGCCGCAGGGACAAGGCTTTCTGGTCAGGACCGAAAGATCCCTGGTGCGATAGCGTATCACCGGAAAGGCTTCCTTCGTCAGGGTGGTAAAGACCAGTTCCCCTTTTTCTCCTTCCGGGAGCACTTCCCCCGTTACCGGATCGATGATTTCCGGAATAAAATGATCTTCAAAAATGTGCAGGCCCTTTTTCTCCTGACATTCAATGGCCACCCCCGGGCCAATCACTTCCGAAAGCCCGTAAATATCAATGGCCGTGATATTCAACCGCTTTTCGATTTCCTCCCGCATTTTTTCCGACCAGGGCTCAGCCCCAAAAATACCGTATTTCAATTTGAGTTCCGACCTGTCGATCCCCATTTTTTCCAGGGTTTCCGCCAGATAAATAGCGTAGGAAGGGGTACAGGCCAACACCGTTGTGCCGAAATCTTTCATAATCATGATCTGCCGCTCGGTATTGCCGCCGGAAATGGGAATCACCAATGCGCCAATGCGCTCGGCGCCGTAATGAACCCCGAATCCCCCGGTAAACAACCCATAGCCAAAGGCGATTTGAATTACCGAATCTTTCGTTGTTCCGCCGGAAGTCAGGGAGCGGGCCATGATTTCCGCCCAATTATTCAGGTCCGTCCGGGTATAGCCAACAACCGTAGGCTTGCCGGTGGTTCCGGAAGAAGCGTGGACCCGCACAATTTCCGACATGGGCGCGGCAAACATGCCGAAAGGATAGTTATCCCGTAAATCCTGTTTCGTGGTAAAAGGCAAATTCTTTAAATCAGCCAGGCTTTTTATATCGGAAGGTTCGAGCCCTCTTTCCTGAAACTTTTGCCGGTAAAAGGGAACGTTATAATATACTCTTTCCACGACTTTTTTCAGTCGCGCTAACTGCATTTCCTCCAGTTGTTCGCGGGGCAAGCATTCCCGATGTTGATTCCAGTACATGTTGTTCACCTCTTTTGAATATTACAATTAAGTATATTTCATTTCATCCACCGGAGCAACACTTCATCCGATGAAGACGGTGTCAACTTTTTGTAGGTTTTTTGAAACATCCTTCTTTGGCAATTGCTAAATTATGCTCGTACCATCCACGATTACCTTCAATGGCTTGAAGTACGGCACATTTTTTCCACGATGAAGTAAAGTAATATTATCAAGTTTT
>DGEB01000015.1 GCA_002385735.1 Peptococcaceae bacterium UBA3937 | reverse complement strand
TCCCTAAGTGAACGCTTCTTTACCCCTCTTTTTTTTTGCCCCATTAAGGCAAGACCGTCAGCTGGCTTCTTCCCGGTTCAGCTTTCCCCGGGCCAAAGAAGCAAAAATACCGCCGAAACAAAGCCAGGTAAACAAAAGAAAAGCTACTTGGGTGCTCCTGGCCAACAAATCACCCGATTCCGGCGTAATCGTCACCGTTCCCAAATACAGAGTGATAATAAAGGTCATTAACGCCATACCAAGGGACTGTCCTAAAAGCCGCATCGTCCCCAGTACCGCTGATGCCACGCCGTATTCTTTCTTTTCCACCGAGCTCATGATCGCGTTGTTGTTCGGCGAGGCAAAAAAGGCAAAACCGATGCCCAAAAGGGCGAGATTAGCCGGCAAAAACCACCATGGCGTCCCAGCGGTAAGGAAAGTAAAAAAGAACAGTCCGAGGGTGGTCACCGCCATCCCGATGGAGGCTACCACACGGGGCTCTACCCGGTCGGACAGCCTGCCGGCAAAAGGAGAAAAGAGCGCCTGCAAAACCGGCTGGCATAAGAGAACCATGCCGGCCATTTGGGCATCCAGCCCTCGCACAATCTGCAGATGCAAAGAAATCAGAAAACCAACGGCCGCCGTAGCGCTATAGCTAATCAAAGCGGCCAAACTGGAAAAAGTAAAGGTTACGTTGTGGCGGAAAATCCCCAACTGAATGAGCGGGGTTTTCGTTTTGAGCTCAAAAAGCACAAAAAAGAATAACAAACCTAAGCCCGCGCCCAAAAAGACCGTCGCACCGGACCAGCGCGCCAGGGACGACGCGCCGTACATTAACGCGCTGACCCCCAGTCCGTAAAAAAGGGCTCCCTTTAGATCAAACTGTTCTCCTTTCGCGCTAACCCATTCTTTTTGGAGATACTTACGTACCAACAATAGCACCATGAAGCTGACTAAGGCCGTAAAGATGAAAATATACCGCCAGCCCCAATAATGGGTGATGCTCCCGCCCATTACCGGACCTAGTGACAGGCCGATATAAACAGCCGCCGAATTAATCCCGAAAACGCGGCCTCTTTCCTCCGGAGAGAAGACCAAGGTGAGGATTGAAACCGAAGTGGCAAAAATCATCGCCGAAGCAGCGCCCTGCAGAATCCGGAAAAGAATTAAGGCGTTGATCGACCAGGCAAAAGCGCAAAGAAGCGAAGAACAGGAAAATAAGGCAATCCCCCAGACAAAGATTTTGCGCTTCCCCAGAATATCACTGAGCCGGCCCAAAGGTAATAAAAAGGCGGCGGAAGCTAACAAAAAGCTGGTGAGCGCCAAGCTAAGCTGATACACGTCGCTCCCGAATTCCCGGCCAATCACAGGAATCGCCAGGTTTATGGCGCTGCCCATGAAGGGGGTTAAAAAGGAAGCAACGGTCAGAATCCATAAAGTAATGTTTTTCATCAGGCGCTTTGCACACCCAATTTGATTTCCACCACTCTGCCCTTTTGCGCCAGTGATTTGGGCACATCAATAATTCTTTGGTTGGAAGAACCACGAAAGGCCAAGCCCAAATCCTTTTTTTGCTCAACAAAGGGACCATCCACCAGAACATCAATATATTTCATCACCGGCCAGTCCCGGACTTCCTCAAAATTATAGCCGGTATACACCCAAACATTCAGCTCCGGTTTTTTCTTTTTTAAGCGTTCCAGCACCGCACATAATGAATCAGCCTGCATCAAGGGATCGCCCCCGCTGAAAGTAATGCCGGAATGCTCTTGGGTGATTCTTTTCAAAAGCAGCCGGACAAACTCTTTTTCCTCAATCTCCAGCCCTTTCTGCTGGTCAAAAGGAATGAGCTCCGGATTATGACAGCCCGGACAATGCCTGGGACATCCTTGCAGAAAAGTAACTAAGCGAAGTCCTGTTCCGTCCACTACCGAATCACTGATAACCCCTGCATACCTGATCATGTCATTCTCCCTCCCCTTACAGCTCAGCAATCTTTATTTTTATTGCTTTATTATAATCTCATATGCACCTTTCTGTTCTTTTCCTCGGCCCGTTTGCTTTCATTAAACATATCCAGGGTCGATAGATAACCGGTGATGCGCCGCACCCGGCTAATCTGTCCCTCGGTGTGACACTTCGGACAGGTTTCCGTATCAATGACCCCGTTATAGCCACACTCCTTGCAAATATCCACCGGGAAATTCACCGCAAAATATCCCATATCGGCCTCACACATAGCCCTAATCAGTTTCTCGAAAGCCTCCAGATTCTGATGAGGCGCCGAAGGCAACTCCACATAAGAGATGTGACCGGCATTGCAGTATTTGTGATAGGGCGCTTCAATCTTAATTTTCTCCAAAGCCGCAATCTCATATTCAACCGGCACATGGAAGGAATTCGTATACCAATCCCGGTCGGTAATCCCCGGAAGAATCCCGTAACGCTCCTGGTCTAACTTCGTAAATTTGCCACTTAATTGCTCGGCCGGTGTAGCCAGCAAAGTAAAGTTCAAACCATGTTGTTTGGAGGCCTCGTCACAACGGCGCCGCATGTAACTGACGATCGCCAGACCAAGGGCCTGGGCTTCCGGGCTTTCGCCGTGGTGTTTTCCGGTAAGGGCCACCAAACATTCGGCCAGCCCTATGAAACCGGTACTCAGCGTGCCGTGGCGAATGGCTTTTTCCACCGGATCGTCCGGTTTTAACCCTTCACTGTCCAGATAGAGATGCTGCCCCATCAGGAAGGGGAAGTCTTTCACCCTCAGCTTTTTCTGCAGGTTATAGCGGGTCAGCAACTGTTTGATGGTGAGGTCCATGACCTGGTCCAGCTTCTGCCAGAAGATAGTGAGATCCCCGCCCGATTCAATGCCCAAACGGGGCAAGTTAATGGTGGTAAAGGAAAGGTTCCCCCGGCCATTGGTTACCGCCGGCCCGTTCACATTGGCAACAACCCTCGTCCGGCAACCCATGTAGGCCACTTCTTCCTCCCGGTAAGGAGCGTTAAAACTGGCATCCTGGTAGGAATAGTTGGGTTGCAAGCGTTTGCAGGCCACTCTCAGGCTCAGTTTAAAGAGGTCATAGTTCGGATCGTCTTCTTCGTAGTTAACCCCGTCCTTAATCTTAAAGATGACATTGGGGAACAAAGGCGCTTCGCCCTTTCCCAGACCTTTTTCAAAAGCGAGCAGGAAGTTCTTGGTCACCATCCGGCCGGCCCAGGAGGTATCCGTGCCCAGATTAACGCTGGAGAAGGGCACTTGCGCTCCCGCCCGGGAGTGCATAGTATTCAGGTTATAGATAAAGCCTTCCATGGCTTGATATACTTCGTCTTCGGTCCGCTCCAGCGCCAATTTTTCCAATTTTTTCTCGTCGTCCATGGGCGTGCCCAGTTGCCCGGCAACCTCCCGCAGGTTCTTCATCTGCCGCTCTTTTTCGATCTCCACATAAGGAGCTAAATCCCGGTCAAAATAGGCAAAAGACTGGCCACCGTGCATATCATTCTGGTTGCTCTGCAGAATGATGGCCGCCAAAGCCGTCGCCGTCTTGATGCTCTTCGGCGGCCTGATGTAACCGTGGCCATTGTTAAAACCTTCCCGCAAAAGCCTGTCCAACGGGATTTGTAAACAAGTCATCGTTTTGCCGTACCAACCTAAATCATGTATGTAAATATCCCCTTCCAAATGAGCTCTGGACTCATCTTCCGGGATTAAACGCCGTAAGTAAAAACTTTTCGAAGCCGCTTCGGCAATTTGCAAAATTTTGGCCGAAGGGGAGTTCCCCACATTGGCATTGTCGCGATTGGTCTCACGTACAATTTCCGCTACCGTATCCATTAATTCCGTCCGGCCCTCTCTCAGGCGCGAACGTTTTTCCCGATAGAGAATATAAGCCTTGGCAGTACGGGCATGTCCGGTTTCGATCAGTACTTTTTCGACAGCATCCTGCACTTCCTCAACACCGGGAACATCATCGAGCTGCTTCTGTTTCTTGAGATAGTTCATGACCTCAATGGTTAATTCCATGGCGGTCTGGCGATCTTCACCACCTACCGCTTTGGCTGCCGCAAAAATTGCCTCCGTGATCTTAGTGGGATTAAATGGTTCAATCCTGTCATCCCGCTTTCTAATCTGTAAAAACACTGCCAATCCCTCCCGTCTTCTTTGTCACTCTGCTTTCTGTCTGATTTCTCCGCCCTCTTTTTCTGCCAAATCGCTCGACCTTTTTTCACTTATTCTTTTCTTCCAATTCAAATTCTTTTTCCGATTTACCCTCCTTTACCTCTTCCTAAGTTTGCGAAGAATGAGAACGCAACTTCTCAATCTCCCGGATAAAGGTATTGATATCTTTAAATTCCCGGTAAACACTAGCGAAGCGAACATAAGCCACTTCATCGATCTCCTTCAGTTTTTCCATCACCATTTCCCCAATGGCCTTCGTAGGCACCTCCCGCTTTAAGGAGTCGTTCTGCAGGCTTCTTTCCAACTCGGCAACCACCGCTTCCAGCCTTTCCAGGGGAACCGGACGTTTTTCACAAGCCTTTAACAGGCCGTCCAGGATTTTATGCCCGTCAAAGGGCTCCCGGCTGCCGTCTTTTTTGATGACCAGTAAGGGGATGTCATCTCTTTTTTCATAAGTCGTAAACCTGCTTTGACATGCCATGCACTCCCTACGTCGACGAATTGAAAAGCCGTCATCCACCAGTCTGGTTTCCAAAACCTTCGACTCTCCTTGCCCACAATAAGGACAACGCATCCGACAACCCGCCTTTCCCGTACAGCCGTATTCCACGTCTTATGTAATCATGCCTCAGTGGGTCCTTTTTTCATTTCATTGGAGAGAATTTTTATAATTTTTTTAATCTACATCTAGTGTCCCATATAAATTTTAATAACTATATATAGAGTTTGTCAATGGGACCAAAGTATCTTTTTTGCTGCTTTTCAAGCTTCTTACATATGGCCGGAAAGCTCCACCAAAATCGCATCTACCCCGATGCGCCGGATGTTTTCCCAGGGGATGACCAATTCATCGTTTTTACTAAATATACTTAATATTCTCCCGCCATCATAAGCCGGGAGAATAATCGTCTGAATCCTGCCGTTTTCCAAATCCAGGTCAATATCTTTGATGGGACCCAGACGGCGGCCATCATTGATGTTAATGATTTCCCGATCCCGTAAATCGGAAATTTTCAGCAGCATTTCCTCTAATCCTCCTCTTTCCCATTCTTTCTTCTTTTTTTCAGACCATCGTTTTCCATAATATATCTATATGAGTTGATGAGCCTCCCTATGCTTCTTCCAGCATTTCTCTCCCCACCGGCTCTTCTTTTTTGCCTGAACGCTTGTTCGTGCTCCTGTTTTGCCGTTGCTCTCATGAACAGTGGCAGTCAAACATACTTTCGCATATGGTTTAAGGCGGCTTTTTCGAGGCGTGACACCTGCGCCTGGGAAATGCCGATTTCCTCCGCGACCTCCATCTGGGTTTTCCCTTCAAAAAAACGCAAGGTCAAAATATGTCTTTCCCGGTTGCTTAACTTGCGCATGGCTTCTTTCAACGTAATTGTTTCCAGCCAATTGGCGTCGTTATTCTTTTCATCCCCCACCTGGTCCATCACATAAATGGGGTCGCCCCCGTCGTGATAAATCGGTTCAAATAAGGAAACCGGCTCTTGAATCGCATCCAGGGCAAAAACTACTTCTTCCCGGGGGACATTGAGCTCACGGGCAATTTCGTTAATGGACGGCTCCCGGGAGTTCTTATTCACCAGATTATCCCTCACCTGCAAAGCCTTGTAGGCAATATCCCGTAAGGAACGACTTACCCGGATCGGGTTGTTGTCCCGCAAATACCTTCTGATCTCGCCGATAATCATGGGTACGGCATAAGTAGAGAATTTCACATTCTGCCCTAAATCAAAATTGTCTATGGCCTTCATCAAACCAATACAGCCCACCTGGAATAAATCATCCACGTATTCGCCCCGGTTGGTAAAGCGTTGGATCACACTTAAAACCAGCCGCAAATTTCCTTTGATGAGTTTTTCGCGTGCTGCCATATTGCCCTGCTGCATTTGTTCAAAAAGCTCCCGCATGACAGCGTTTTTTAAGACGGGTAATTTCGAAGTGTTAACGCCACAAATTTCCACCTTGTTAATCATCGTATTTTACCCTCCGAGGAAATTTACACGCTAACATCATTATTACCGCGATGAAATGCAAATATACCGTATAAAATCCCGGGAGTTGGAGACAAAACGCCACCCTTGGCAAGAAAACAAAAAACGGTACAACCCCTTGGTTATACCGCCTCATTATCCCTATTGGGTTATCCCCTTATCCCATTTGAAGAATGGGCACCTGATTACCCTTAGCGAAACCGGTATTCCATACATACTTCGTCGCAATTGGGAAACTTAGGACAATTAATACAATCCCTCCAGAATTTTTGCGGCATTTTCTCCTTTTCCACTACCGTAAAGCCCAGTTTGGCAAAAAAGCCCGGTTGATAGGTGAGGGTAAACACACTGGGAATATTCATCTCTTGGGCTTCTTGCAGAAGGAATTCCACCATTTTGCGGCCAATTCCCTGGCGGGTGTATTCTTCTTTGATGGCTAAAGCCCGGATCTCGGCCAAGTCATGCCACATGATGTGCAAAGCCCCGGTGCCGATAAGCTCGCCCTCCTTTTCCACCACGATAAAATCCCGTAAATTCTCATAAAAAGTGTTGCGGGGACGGGAAAGCATCAAACCCTTCGCGGCATAATCATTCACTAACTCATACATTGCTTCTACATCATCTAACTTCGCCTTTCTGATTGTCATTGCTGCCCCAACTCCTCATCTGTCATTCTGTCATGCTGCCCTGCTATCCTGCTTAAATAAGCATCGCGAATGTGTGCCATCGCGTACCGATTAGGCAGATTACCCACATTACATTGTAATTGTAGCAGAAGGCCCTTGGGGAAACAATGATTAATTAACGCCGCGCTCTAATTCTTTGCTTTACTCCATTCGCTGGATCTCCTTGCGCAAGCGCTTGATAATTCGTTTTTCCAGGCGGGAGATGTACGACTGGGAAATGCCTAACAAATCCGCTACTTCTTTTTGTGTCTTTTCCTTGCCGTCGATAAGCCCGAACCGCAAATCCATGATCTTTTTTTCCCGGCTGCTCAGTTTATTCATGGCCTGTAACAACAGTTTTCTATCCACTTCTTCCTCCAAAGCCTTATAGATGATATCGTTATCGGTGCCCATCACATCGGAAAGCAACAACTCATTCCCATCTAAATCAATATTTAAGGGCTCGTCAAAGGAAACTTCCGACCTGATTTTGTTATTCCGGCGAAGGTGCATCAGGATTTCGTTTTCAATGCACCGGGAGGCATATGTGGCCAGTTTAATTTTTTTGGCCGGGTCAAAGGTATTCACGGCCTTAATTAAACCAATGGTGCCGATGGAAACCAAATCCTCGATGCCCACCCCCGTATTTTCAAACTTGCGGGCAATGTAAACCACTAAACGAAGATTACGCTCAATTAAAGTTCCTTTAACGGCCTGATCCCCGGTTTCCAGACACTGCAAAAGGCGGTTTTCCTCATCGACGCTCAGCGGAGGAGGCAAGGCTTCACTTGTGCCCACATAGAAAAGCTCCTCATCAATGCCCAATCTTCGCAAAACGGTGGCAATGACTTTTTTAAGATTCCATTGTTCGAACATCCTTATTTTTTCTCCCAGCATTCTTTAGCTCTCCTCCCTCCACGGTACTGTCCTTCAGGATTTCCGCACTGTCCTCCAGGATTTGCGGATGTAAAAGGGCCACATAATGACCCTCCCTTGATAAAGCCCGGTTGACCAAACCAATCATTACCGTGCCGGTGGTAACGCGCCGCGAGCCGTCGCGCACCTGCACAAAATCCGGTTTAAACCCGACCAGCCACCCCCCTGCTTTCCCCACCGAATGATAAGGAATTAAGGATAAGCGGCTTTGCCACTCCTCAGGCAACGAGGGCAAGGCGGAATACAAACTGTGTTCAGAAAAAGATGGCTCACCAAGCGCCCGCCAAAGCAACTCCGGCAATAAGTCTTTAAGGGCGGCGGCTTCGGCAATAATCACCGGTTTCTGACTAACCGGGTCAATCAGCCCATTCCCTGTATCCAATAAGGCCGGGATTACCACCAGCCGGTTCTCCACCGAAATGCTTAATTCACTTAAAAGCTTTTGTTGCCGCCAGTTTTTCCTTAAACAATTCACCCCTCCATAAGCCAGGAAGAAAGCCACGACCAGCCCAACCAGGAGCCAGCTTAAATCCATTCCCCAGAATAATAATAGCCCGTTCCATGACTGGATAGATCCGGGCTGGGCATCGAGCAAAAAGACTGCAGCCAAAACGGCTCCCCCCATGGCCATGGAAAAACCGTACAAATATGCCAGGGTCCGCAGGTATCTGACAAGAGTCAAGGGGCGAAAAGCCAGCCAGACCATGACTAAGGAACAGGCAACCTTCGCCAAAAAGGAACTGAGGACCGGCCACTGGGGAAAAAAGACCACCAAAGAATAAAGAGCCCCGCAGAAAGCTCCCAGCATTAATTGGGCCCGGCTTCTTTGTAAACCGGCTATTTTAGCCGTACCCCACAAGATAAAATAGTCCATGATGAAGTTGACCAACAAAAGCACATCCAGGTAAACCTCAACGACCAACTCGCTTTCCTGCATGGAATCCTTCAACCACCTTAAGGCTTTTCGCTCCCCTTCTCTTTGCTCTTGTCTTCCCTTTTTCATTATACCTGATAAATTCTCCAAATTCTGTCAAATTATGGAGCTGAAACGAAATATTTATATCCGCAAAGAAACCACAAAAAAACCCCGGAATCGTCTCTTGCGAAACAGGGGTTTTTCTCTCCATATGCCTTTTCATTTAATTGGCTCATCAAGATGATTGCAATACCTTCGCTTAATCCAATCATTCTTCGATGATCAGGGCAGTTCGCCTTTGACTTGACGGGAAGGGAGCAGTTAAACAGCCAGGCAATTAAATTTTATTGCTTTACCTTCTGAATCGGAATCACAAGCTCGGCCCTTTCCCCTACTTTTAACGGTGTCCCGGAAGCCAGGTTCGCCTTAATTTTCATGCTTTCTTTGTTTTTGTTGGCAGAACTCTGCAACTCTTTGGGCGTGTATTGCGCTTTCACATCGATAAACCCGATGGTGCCTTGGTATTGCTTCCCTTCGCTGCGAATGACCACCGTTTGCCCGTGGCAAATCTTCGCAAGGTATCTTTTCGGCACATAGGCCACCACATGTTTTTCTTTTTCGGAAGCAATATCAACGAGGTTAAAACCGGAAGAAACCATATTCCCCAGGAGATAATTCTTGCTGATCACCGTTCCGTCGTGGAGGGCAGTAATGGTGTACTTGGCCAGGTTTTCCTCCGCCTGGCGGATCTGCACCTCGGTTAAAGCCACATCCGCCTGCGCTGCATCAATTTTTTCCTGGCGCGTCCCTTTTTGCAGCAAGGCCAGTTTTTGCCGGGCATTATCCAGTTCCAATGCTGCTGTATGGGCAGCGGCTTCGGCTAGTTTCCACTGGTATTCCGCTTTGTCCAGTTCCGACTGAGCCACAGCCCCCGCTTCACACAAGGGCACCAGCCGCTCATATTCTTTCTTGGCCTGGTCCCGGGAAAGCTGAGCCTTTTCCAAAGCAATTTCCGCCAGGGAAACGCTATTGGCACTCTGCTTCAGCTCTTCGGCTGTTGGCTCATCCAACACTAAAACGGGCGGATGATGCAGGATGGCCATCGCCAGGGAAAGCCGCCGCTTCATCCCGCCGGAATAATGTTGCACCGGTTTGTCAATGTCGTTAGATAAGTTGACTAACGCCATGACCTCTCTGATTCGTTTTTTGATTTCCCCCTTATTCATCCCATAAATCGAACCGAAAAACCGCAGGTTTTCGCCCGCCGTGAGTGTCCCGTACAGGGCATCGGACTGCGCCATGTAACCCAGCTTGTTCATTAAACTAAGCTGCGGCATCGGCTCGTCCAAAACATCCACTTCACCCGAAGTGGCTTCCAAAAGCCCCGCGATGATTTTGACCATGGTTGTTTTGCCACAGCCGGAAGGACCCAGCAATCCGTAGATTTTTCCATAGGGAATCTCCAGACTAATCCCTTTCAAAACGTGCTTGTCGCCAAAATATTTATGCACGTCCCGCACCACAATACAGTAAGAACTTTTGTTACTGTCCGAATTATGCTGTTCCTTTTGGGGCGCATGGGGATAAGAGCGCTCTTCCATCATCAAGCATCACTTCCAAAACTGATCGTTTAAATCTACTTCCAAAGCCTGTCTACCGGTCAAAAATCCGGGATACCTCTTGCAGGTTCTCCACGATCTTGAGGTGTTGAGGACAATGCTCTTCACACTGCTTGCAGCCGATACAGTCCCCCGCCTTCCCATAGTTCTCGATAAAATTGCTGTAGTAAGTCCGGTGGGCAGGCACCAACCTAAACCGTTTCACATTGTTATACAGGGCAAAGTAGTCGGGGATCGCTATTTTTTGGGGGCAGCCTTCCACACAGTAACCACAGGCCGTACAGGGGATGGCAATACTGCTGTTAATGATCTGGGCCGCCTGGTCGATGATTGCTTTTTCATCTTCATTTAAAGGAACAATATCCTGCATATAGCTGATATTGTCAACCATTTGTTCCAGGTCGCTCATCCCGCTCAAGACCATAAAAACATGATCCAGGGATGCGGCAAAACGGACAGCCCAGGAGGCTACGCTCATCTCGGGATGATAGGCCTTAAATAGCTTTTCCGCTTCTTCCGGGACATTGGCCAGGGCGCCGCCTTTGACCGGTTCCATGACGATAATCGGTTTTTGGTGCTTGACCGCTAGTTCATAACACTTGCGGGATTCAATGGTTTCATGTTCCCAATCGATATAGTTGATCTGCAACTGCACAAATTCCATCTCCGGATGCTCGGTTAAAATCCGGTCCAACACCTCCGCTTTATCATGGAAGGAAAAGCCGGCATGCCTGATTTTGCCCTCTTTCTTCATTTTATCGATGAATTCAAAACCGCCATGTTCCAATGTATTGGCATAGTTTTTTACGCCGAGGGTATGCAAGAGGTAATAATCAAAATAGCTAACCCCGCATTTTTCCAACTGCTCATTGAAAAAGCGCTCGTAATCTTCATGTTTGGTAACAAAAAAGGTGGGCATCTTATCAGCAAGCTGGTATGATTCCCGGGGATGCCTTTCCACCAGGGCCTTACGGGTAGCAAGCTCGCTCAATCCTTTATGGTAACGGTAGGCCGTATCAAAATAGGTAAAACCTTGCGCGAGAAAATAGTCCACCATCTGATTGAGCAGTTCCTGATTAATACTGGTCTGATCTTCCTCGTTGGTTAACGGTAACCGCATCAAGCCAAATCCTAGTTTCTTCATTACAGCTTTTCCTCCTGTCATGACGTTTTTTGGGACAACTTTTGTTTCCATTGGATCTTATTTTATAAATCTATGGTTGCCTCATGATCATCCTACGTTTCTTAGGCGGTTTAATGTATCTTTCAGGATATGATAGCCGGTTTCCGGATCCTCAACATCAAAAACTGATTCTTCCAGCGGGCAGATGCCGTCCCCGGTCCGGTTGATTACTTTATCGATTAATTGGCCAAAACTTACCCCACAATCATGTCCGGTCAGATAGTCCCGGGCGGCAGCGCTCATGAGTTCCCCGTAGGCTCTTTTCGCCCCTCCCAGCACAAGCACGATGGCGGCAGCCTTTCCAATGAGCTTGTCAACAACATAGGAATCCTTCAATAATTCCGGTTCCTCCTCAAAAATTGTGATCAACGGGGAAATCCCTTGACCACTGGCCGTACGGATAATCTCGTCGTTTTTGATAATCACGCAACTGACCTTTCCATCCTTAATCATTTGGATGGCTTTGGCCAGGGACAACATTTTCAATTCGGCACCATGATTCCAATGTGAACGAACAGCTTTAACAACGGCCGGAACTAAAAGCAACTGAAGTACAATCCCGGGAAGCCCCTTCATAAAAGCTGCCGTTACGGAAAGAGCTTGCAATACTCCGTTATTTAACATCAGGAGAAACGTAAACAGCAATCCGTAAGCCAGCCGTCCACAGAACATGGCAATCAGCATGGAGGGATAAAGCGGGATCCTGACCTTTTGATAAAGAAAGCCGCTTACCAACCCATAGATGAAAAGCTCCCCCATCATAATAGGCAGCATCGGAAAAAAGGAAGGCATCCCCGTTAAAAGGCTGGATAGAAAAGGGGTAAGTAAACCTCCTATAGCGCCGTAGGCCGGTCCGCAGAGCAGCCCCATCAAAAAAACCGGTATGTGCATTGGCAAAAGTACTGTTCCCGGTACACCGAAAGCATGAGCAGTGAAATAAGGAAGTAACAAACCGATACAGACAAGCAATCCTGATAAAACAATACGGTGAGATGCGCTTTTCGTCATTTGAACACTCCTTCTGTTACTATGTCTTTTTTTACATCTTTTAAGAAAGCGGTTGATGCAAAAAGGGCTACTTTAGATATTATACTCTTTGAATCCCTTGCAAATCAAAATAAACATTGTCTAATTTTTCATCCCTGAGCCAATCAGGAATGTCCATACCATTTATCTGCAGACAACAATCTATTAAGGCCGAAGCTTTTGTCAAATACACAAGCTCCTGATCAGTACATAAATCCAGATTCACCGGCTCGTTAAGACTGTTGATAAAGTCATTATCTTTGCTCTTTTATAACTCGATAAGCTGATTGAAACTTGTATCCTCGTCAGGGTAAGTAAATAATTCCTGTAAATACCTATTCCCAATCATAACCTAAATCCTTTCCTAAGATGGCCATCATGCTCCTCCCTTTTGTTCACAATTATATTCCCTGCTCATGGCCTCTTTTAAATCATCCCGGACACTTATCTCCGCCAAGGGTACTTTGGAACGATAAGCCGCCCGGCAAGTCATGTGCGCTGCAACGGGAGAAGTAAGAAAAACAAAGAAAATCCCCAGGAATAACTTGATACTAAAATACCTCTCCACAAACAAGAAAAACAAAAAGGTGCCCAGGAGAACAAATAATACCCCCAAGGTGCAGCTTTTGGCAAGAGCATGGGCACGGTTATAGACATCCGGTAAGCGAATAAACCCGATGGCACTAAGGGAACCAGCGACGGTCCCAATTAAAATCAAAAAAACACTGCCCAATTCAATCAGATGACCGGCGCTCAATCACCACACCCCTTTCCATGTACTTGGCCAAGGCGATGGTCCCTATAAAGGACAAAATGCCCAGCAAGAGAATTACTTCGAAAAAGGCGGTGCTTCTTAAAATCACCGAAAAAACCCCCATCCCGGCAATCATGTTAATCCCTAACGCATCTAAGGCCTGGGTCCGTTCCGGAGTCGAAGGCCCCTTAATCAAACGATAAATCGAAACCAGGATAGAAAGCGTCACAAAGCCGGTCGATAAATACAACATAACCTTAATCATTTTCTCGTCACCTTCTTAATCGCTTCTTCAAACCGGTTCCTGGACCGCAGCACCGCATCACTCAACTCCGGGATATCCATCACATGGGTGTATAGTATTTTGTAATCAGGAGAAACCTCCATCACCACTGAACCCGGCGTTAAGGTAATCAGCAGGGCCAGTAGAGTAACTTCTATGTCCCCTTCCAGGCTGGTTTCCATCGCCACAATGCCTGGTTTAATGCGAATTTGCGGGGTGATAATTTTTCGGATCACCAGGATACTGGAAATAAACATTTCCCAGATAAAAAGCAGAAAAAGACTGATTACCGCATGCAAGGTGAACAAGTAAAATTTCGAACGCAGGAAGCGCCGGATAACAAACAACACACACAAACCGAATAAATAACCGCTTAAAAAGCTCAAAGCGCTCCAATCATTTTGAAAGAACATCCATAACAAACCGATAAACAGATTGATTAACACTTGCATGGGCATTATCATCACCCCTTTCTGTCATCATTGCTGTAAATTGCGGCTCAGCAACGCACCTAAATACTGCTCCCATCTGCTTTATCCCCTGCTAAAGATTGCTACTCAGCACCGCATCTACATAGAGGCGAGGATCGCTTAGGACCGCTACCGCCAAATCCACATACTCACTAAGCGCTTCCGCCCCTAAACCCAAGAAAAGAACGACCGCGGTGAGAATTCCCAGGGGCCACAACAACCCTTTCGTGGTCCCTTTTTCCGTCTCGGCGGTATAGTTCGTATATCCCCAAAAGACCTGCATAAAGATTTTCATGACCGAATACAGCACCAAAAGCCCGGTGAAAAGGCCAATTCCCCCCAGCCAGAAATAGCCGGCCTGAAAAGTCCCGGTAGTGACAAACAGCTTCCCAATAAAACCGCTTAAGGGCGGGATTCCGGATAAAGCCAGGGCCGCCAGAAAGAACATCCACCCCAACTGGGGATGCAAACGAATCAGCCCACTCATCTCTTTCAGTTTATCGGTCCCGGTTAAGTGAATAATCGTTCCCCCCAAAAGAAAGAGCAGCGCCTTCACGTTCATATCATGAAGCAGGTAATACACCGCGCCTCTCATCCCTTCTAAAGTAAAAGAGGCAAAGCCCGCGAGAATAAACCCAACCCCCACCACCACGTTATAAGTAAGAATCCTTCGAATATCCCAATAGGCTACGGCTCCCATCGCCCCCAGCACCATCGACACGGCGGCCAAAATCCCGATGAACAGGTGGGTAACATTAGGCTCATGGTAAAAGACAAGGGAAAACAAACGGATAATCCCGTAGACCCCCACCTTGGTTAATAGGGAGGCAAAAAGAGCCGCGATGGCCGTAGGCGGCGCGCTGTAAGGGCCGGGCAACCAAAAGAACAGAAATAAACCGGCTTTAATACTAAAGACTATCAAGAACAAAAAGGCAACGGCCGTCATCAGCCCGCCCTGCCCGGCTTGAGCCACCCGGACGGACAAATGCGCCATATTTAAGGTGCCCAGCATGGCATATAAAAAGGCAATGGCGATCAAAAACAAAGAAGAGGAAATCATATTAATTAGAATATACTTAACCGACTCCCTTAGCTGCATCTTCGTTCCGCCCAAGGTAATCAACACATAGGAAGCTACCAGCATCACCTCAAAGAAAACAAACAGATTGAAAATATCCCCGGTCAGAAAAGAACCGTTCACCCCGGCCATTAAAAACAAGGTCAAAGGGTAAAAGTAATGTTGCTCCCGGTCCGCTCCAATGGAAGAAAAAGCATAGCACAAGCAGCAAAAGGTGATCAGGGCGGTAGTCAAAACAAGCAGTACCGCAAACATATCTGCTACCAAGGTGATGCCAAAGGGAGCCTCCCAGCCGCCTAAATAAAGGGTTTGCACCCCTTCCCTTTTGATTTGTTCCAGCAAAAAGGCCGCTGCAGCGCCAATCAAAAGGGTCACCGCAATGCTTAAATAGCGCTGTAGCTTTATCATATTTTTGCAGATCACCATCACCATGCCGGCAATGATGGGAATGACAATGGGCAAAACAATGGTATTATTCATTCTCGTAACCCCTTAATTGTTCTGAGTTGTCGGTGCCTAATTCTTCATAAGTACGGTAGCTTAACACCAAAAAAAGTGCGGTGGTGGCAAAATTAATGACGATGGCCGTAAGCAACAGCGCCTGGGGCAAAGGATCGGTAAAGGAATACTCCTTCCAACCCAAAAGCGGCGCCCCGCCCTTTTTTAAGCCCCCCATGGTCATAATCAGCAAATTGACGCCATGACCAATAATCGAGATCCCTAACAGAATCCTCAGCAAAGTTTTCGAGAGAATCAAATAAGTGCCTATAGCAAATAAAATTCCAATGACAACGCACATAATGGTTTCCATTAACGATCATCACCTATGCTCATAATAATGGTCAACGATGTTCCGATGACGGCCAGGGCCACGCCCACATCAAATAAAACCGCCGTGGCCAGCTCAGTCTGCCCAAAAACCGGAAGATGCACCTGGCCAAAGGTTTGGTATAAAAAGTTTTTACCGGCAAGCATGCCGCCTACCCCGGTAAACACCGAAATGAGCACTCCTATTCCGGCCACCTTTTTAAAATCCACCGCGATATTCCGGCGCACCTTATCAATCCCGTAAACAAGAAAAAGAAGAACAATCGCCGCCACAAAAGACAGCCCGCCGATAAAGCCTCCTCCCGGCCGGTGATGCCCGGAAATAAACAGGTGGATGGAAAAGGTCAGGATGATCACCACGGCTGCTTTCGATACTGTTCTTAAGATCACATCATTGGCTTCCTTCATGTTCTTCCCTCCTTGTCAAACACAGCTTAATCAAGGTATACACTCCTAAGCCCGCCATGGACAGAACCAATATTTCCAGCATGGTATCAAAACCACGGAAGTCCACAAGAATGGCATTCACAATATTTTTGGCTCCGGCCAGTTGGTATGAGTTCTTATAAAAACCGGAGATCGACGGAAACAAATGATGGGCATAGGCCGAAAAGGCCACCAGCGTCATCACGGTCCCAACCCCGATGGCGATGACGCCATTGACCAACTTAAACCGCCAGGGGCTTTTTTCCTTTTTAAACTTGGGCAAATGGTAAATGCACAACAATAACAAAACTGTGGTAACGGTTTCCACCACTAACTGGGTAAGCGCCAGGTCTGGGGCCCGAAAGATCACAAAAAAGGTAACCACCATAAATCCCAGTCCGCCAACAGCGATAACGGACGTCAATCTTGATTGGGAAAGGAGCACCGTAATAGCGCAGGAAACCATCCCCAGAAGCAACAGAATTTCATAAAGACTGACCGCGGAGTTCCGGGAAAAATCCAAAGTAAATCCATTAAATAAATAGACCGCTCCCCCTACCACCAAAATTACAAAAGCCAGGATATAGACCAAATAATCCCGGGCGAAACCGGTCATATACCGCTTCGTGACCGCCCGCGAGAACACTTCCGTCTTTTCCAGGAGCCATATGTAGAGATTGTTCAAAGTGTACCTATGAGGGTAAAGACGCAAGAAGCGTCTCCATTTAAGAAAGGTCTTATATAAGAAAAACCCCAACAGCACTACCCCGATGGTCATCAATAAGGCCGCATTAAACCCATGCCATGGTTTAATTTCGTACTGTAAAGAGGCTGCCCCCGCAAAAGTCGGCAAGACCGCTTCCCAGGCCGGCTGCAATAAATGGCGGGACAAAACATTGGGGTAGAAAAAAATAATGATCACTAAAGCCGCTAAGATGATGGGTGAAAGCAACATGCCAAAAGAAGCTTCATGGGGTTTTTTCTTCAATTTCTCAGTATGTTGCTTGCCCAGGAAAGTCCTACAAAGAATGATTAAGCAATAAACAAAAGTAAAGACACTGGCCAGCCAGGCCACAAACACCAGGAGACTACCCCATCTTCCCATTTGAAAAAATGGCATTTCCCCGGCCTTTAATACCGCCGCAAAAAACATCTCCTTGCTTAGAAAGCCGTTAAAAGGAGGCAGGCCGGCCATGGCCAAGCTCCCCGTCAAGGTCAGAAGGAAGGAGATGGGCATGGCCTGCATTAAACCGCCTAACTTCCGAATACTCCGTGTCCCTAGCTCATGGTCGATTATCCCCACCACCATAAAGAGACAACCTTTAAAAGTGGCGTGATTCACCAGGTGAAAAATGGCGGCAAAGATGGCAATGGCGTACACTGTCCCTTCCTTGCCGGCACCAAAATACAAAGCAGCCGAGCCTAAACCTAATAAGCTCATGATTAAACCCAACTGGCTAATGGTCGAATAAGCCAGGAGGGCTTTTAAATCGGTCTGTTTCAGGGCATTTAAAGAGCCGTAGAACAAGGTGACCAGACCGACGCCCGCCACCAGCCAGAACCATTCCGCTGCCCCACCGAAAAGCAGCGTTAAACGGGCGACCAGATAAATGCCCGCTTTCACCATCGTGGCCGAATGTAAATAGGCGCTGATGGGCGTTGGCGCCTCCATGGCATCAGGCAACCAGATACTAAAGGGAAACTGGGCTGATTTGGTAAACGCCCCCAACAGGACTAAAACCATCGCCGGCACAAAAAAGGGATGCGACTGGATGAGCTCTACTTTGTTCATTAATGCTTGAATGCTGGCTGTTCCGGTGATCAGGAAAAGAAGAATAAAGCCCGCCAGCATCGATAGACCGCCAAAAACCGTAATCAACAAAGACTTTTGGGCGCCGGAGCGGGATTTTTCCCGTTCGAACCAGTAGGCGATCAACAAAAAGGACGAGATACTGGTGATTTCCCAAAAAACATATAAGACAAAAAGGTTGTCGGCAAAAACAACGCCCAGCATGGCTCCCATAAAGAGGAGCAAATAAACATAGAAATTATGTAAGGCTTCTTTGAACTTGGACAAATAATAAATTGAATAAAGGGTCACCAAAAAGCCCATGCCGCTAATGATTAAAGCAAAAACTAGGGCTAAACCGTCCAGATGGGCGGTTAAATTAAGACCATAAGACGGAATCCAGGGAAGGTTCAAATGAACGATCCGGCCGGCGGAAATAATAGGGATGTAGGAACAAAGATAACAAAATAAAATCAACGGAACAAACAGAACAAACCAACCCGTGTGGATCCGAGGGTTAATACGCTTATGTAAGAACGGAACAAAAACAGCGGTAATAAATGGAAGAGCGATGACCTGGTAGAAGTATGCCATCAAGCCTTCTCCTTTCCAATTGATGAAAGCACGTCCCAACCAAAGCAAAAAAGCGGCTAATATTGACGGAACAGCAAAGATAAGTTATATTCATCATAAGTGCAAGTATACTATACCTGCGGAGGGAAACAGAAAATGCCGGGAATGAACAAATGCACCGATGAACGGATTCTCGTTTGTGTTTATTATGGACCAAATGGTGAACGACTGATCAAGCGTGGCATTAAGATTGCTCAAATGTCCAACTGCCCCCTCTATATTTTACATATTGACCCGAAACCCCTTGACGAAATGGATGCGGAAAAATCAGACTATATTGCCAAATGGAGACGTTTAGCGGAAGAAAACGGAGCCGAGGAGTTTGTCCTGCTCGATAACGAACCGCGTCCCGCCTATCAAGTAATTGCGGAAGTGGCCCGCCAGAAGAGAATCACACAAATCATTATCGGCGAATCCCCCCACAGCCGCTGGGAACAAATCTCCAAAGAATCCATCGTCAATGCCTTGTTGCGGGAAATTCCCTTCATTGATCTCCATATTGTTTCGGTCGCCCGTTATATGAAAGACGCCGATGATAATTACAATAAAGGCGTAAGAGCCTATCTTGTAAAAGAGGATGACCACTATCGGCTGACTTTTATCTACACCCATAACGTTGAATATGAGGGTATCTTCTTTAAAGAAAGCGGAACCGATTTTAACAACGGCATCTTTCGCTTTCGAAAAGAGCAAGAAACCATCCAGGTGCAAGTAATTGAAGATCTTGTTAAAGATTTTACCAATGTGGAATTGGAAACCAACTAATGTTGTTTTACTATACCTCTTCTGCTATTTAGTATTCATTATAGCATATTTCACCATTAGTTCACCACCCATGAAAAAGGATTCCCCAAAGCCGGCGATAGGCCGGCTTTTTTATTGGCGGCGACAAAACAACAAAAAGGCAGCCCTACCAAAAGCTTGTGGCTGCCTTCAATAGATACTCTTCAATAAATACTCTTAAGATCCTCTTAAAAAATTAGCGGAAAAGCAAAGGTAACGAAAGCTGCCCAAAGTCCGTAGACCGGCAAAAACTTGGTAACCGAATCCTGGACGATGGAAACTCCGTTTTTATTACGAAGAAAACGCAGATAAGAAAGCGTAATCCAGATTAAATTCGCCCAGATCAGGATGTTTACCCCCAAAACCGCTATTCTGTTCGGCGTAATCCCGTAAGAAGTAAGCCTGAACAGGATAGCGGACAAAGCGACCGTATCAATGACCAGCGACAACATGATCAGGGCACAGTTTATATAATCGGAAATGGTCTTGCGCTCGTCCGCGCCGCTTTCCGAGATGGAATAAATCGTGACACCCAATACAATGAAAAGGATAATGTTGAAAGAAAGAAGAAAATTGCGATCCAAAAAGGGATTCTTGCCCACCCAAACAACTGCGATCAGATAGGCGACCAAAGTGGCAAGGACCAGCGGGCTAAAAATTTTGGCCAGATACGGGGCAATATTTTTGGCCAGTTTAAGATTCCTTAAGATAAGGTACGCCGCCACAATCGCCAGGGCCGCCGCCCCAAATTCCACCACGTTTGCAAAATAGAAATCTTCAATCGACAGGCCGATATATTGAAACAGCGAGATGGTCAATAGTGATAATATAATGCCGCAGATGCCCATACTGGTGTAAATGATGGCAAATTCCCCGTTGAATTTGAGATAGGACAACCTGGCGCTGCCTAAGCCATACTCATTACCGGTATAGGCAAGCCCGACCAATACCCATAAGAAAACGGGAAGATGGAGATAAGCCAGATTGATACTGTCTTTTTGCTCGAGGGGCAACAAATTAATATACAGTGCGGAAACCAGAAATACCGCTCCGATGATGTACCGGATCTTTTTCTCGGGCAGCTTTTTGTGTATGAAATAGGCCGCCAAAAAAGGAGCGATCCCAAAAACGAAATTAATCGGCGCGATGGCACTTTGTTCTGTAAAATACAAAATGATCCTGGTGCTTAATCCGGCCAGAATGGCTAAAAGGCCCATGAACAGAAAATCTCTCGAACAGAAGGAAGCGTTGCCGCTACTTTCCTCCTGGAAAAATAACCGTTCATGCCAGACCGCCAGGACCGGCGAATCCTGGTTTTGTTCCCAGGCGGACAAAAATGACTTTTTAAAAGCTTCCGGATCTTTTCGGTACATTTTCTCCAACTCATGAGGATTAGCAAGATTCTCGACAATCGGATTATTACCCTCCATCCCTCTACCTCCCATGCTAAATCTTAATTGTTTACCATATTATATTAATTTAATTATTTTTCCGCAAGATTTTATCCATCGCTTTTCCCTTGGCTAACTCGTCAATCAGCTTGTCCAAATACCGAATCTCCCGCATTAACGGTTCTTCGATTCCCTCTACCCGAACCCCACAAACGACTCCTTTGATTAAACTCCGCGCCGGGTTCGGTTGAGGCGCTTCCGCAAAGAAGGTTTCGAAGTTGACCTGTTTTTCCAATTGGGCTTCCAGCTCTTCCTGGCTGTATCCTGTTAACCAACGGATGATTTCATCGACTTCCGCTTTCGTGCGCCCCTTCTTTTCCGCCTTCGCTTTTTTAATAATAAATTTTAAAAAATGCCTTATCTAATATATATACTATCGTACATATATTAGATAAGGCCCATGATGCCATACCTAAAAAGTTGTTACTCATAATTTATCTACAATAGAATGATGTCCAATATCCAACGTAATAATATCAGACCCTTCATACGGCCAAGGTATCCTTATATCCATGTTAACACTACATTCAAATAAACCTTCAAAACCCTTGGTTTTTTTGGTACGCAAAGATGGATGGTATGGGTTAATTTGAAGTATTTTCAGCTGTTCTGCTACCTGCTTCTGTTCAGTAATTGTAAGTCTTTTTAAATTCTTTTCAAAGGTTTTAGTGAAAATGATTTTAAACTTCATCTAAATTAATCCCCATATCCATAAATATCTTGTCTATGTCGTCATAAGCTTTCATTTCACCACTCTTATACTCAGCTTCCGTTTCTTTAATAAGTTTAGCGATACGGATCATTTCATTCTTAGGGTAAACAACTACAGGACATAAAAATATACCACCATCTTTTTCTATTACTTCAAATTGATCGCCTTCTTTAATGCCAAGTTTTTTAACTATTTCAGAAGGAATAGTAATCTGTGATCTCCCTCGTATTTCAACCAGCATACAAATCACCTTTTCAGAATTTCATACTTTCTGATTTTATTATACGCTAAGTAAACTGATAAGTCAATAATAAACCTCCCCCACTTAAAGATGAGGGAGGTTCAGTTCGATTAATAATTTTCTTTTCTCACTTCGAAAAAGCTTTGGGGGTGGTTGCAAACGGGACAAACCTCAGGTGCCTTTTTCCCGATTACAATGTGACCGCAATTCCGGCATTCCCACACCGTATCTTCTGTTTTTTCAAACACTGTCTTCGTCTCGACATTACGAAGTAGTTTACGGAATCTTGCCTCGTGAGCCTTCTCGATCTCCGCAACTTTGCGGAATTGTTCGGCCAGATCGATGAATCCTTCTTCCTCTGCCTCCTTGGCAAAACGAGCGTACATATCAGTCCATTCGTAATTTTCACCTTCCGCGGCATGGAGAAGATTTTGGGCAGTGCCACCAAGCTCTTCTAAAGCTTTAAACCACAGTTTGGCATGTTCCTTTTCGTTGTTTGCAGTCGCTTCAAAAATAGCGGCGATTTGCTCATAACCTTCTTTCTTGGCAGCGGAAGCAAAATATGTATATTTATTCCTCGCCTGTGATTCTCCCGCGAAAGCTTCCCAGAGATTTTTTTCTGTCTTTGTGCCTTTAAATTTCATTCCTATCATCTCCCCTTTTCTATTTGTTTTATTTCTCTTATTTTAAAATTGTTTCATTTCGGTTCATCCAGCTTCTTCCGAGAAACCGGTCGGTCGGTTTTAACTTATCTCAGCCCTGCTCTTTTGTCAAGACATATATTACTTTCTTAGTTGCTCCAGCATTGCGGCCGCTTGCCCGACCATCTCCACACAAGAAGGTTTTTTAGCGTACTCTCCTTTTCTTTCCTCTGGGATAAGCCTGTTCGTATCTGTGCTCAAGCCGGTTAATTCTTTACAGATAATCGAACCGTTTGCTTCTTTAAATTGCTGGGCAAGGGATTGAATCAATTTATAATGCTCGATCCTTTTTTCTTTATTGGAGGGATCAGAAAACCCGTAAAGCAAACCGGCAACCATAAACATCCCCGTAACCGCTCCGCAGACCTCACGCAGCCTTCCCATCCCCGCGCCAAAAGAAGAAGAAAGCTTCATCGCCGTGTCAAAATCCATCCCGATTTCATCACAAAAGGCACCTATTACCGCTTGCGAGCAATTGTATCCATTGTTGAAAAGTTCCATCGCACGGTCCGCAGCACAGCTAGTCTTATTCTCTTGCATCGTCTATTTCTCCTTTGTTTTCAATTATTTGCATATATGTTGATAGGAATCACAATGTATCTCTTTTATTATATACTCTTATCTAACCGCAAACCAATGTCACATTGGTGTAACAATTAATAATATACTCCCAAAACAGATGCCAAACATATTACTTTTCTCAAAAATAAACAGAAATAACACTAACGCACCGGAAAAAAACAATGTGTTCACTAACCCGTAATTCCAATAATATGGTGAAATTATTCGTTTGTCATACCATTCATAGACTTCTTTATGACTTTTTTTAAATCTCAAAATCTCATATTTATACCGTTTATAATGAGCTTTTATTTCACGGGTGCCAAGCATATCAAATATCCAGAATATACGGCATACCATGCTATCAGGAGAACACTGATTGCCAATAATACAGCGTAACAATTACGCCAATTTTGGAGCGTCTTCATTTCCATCACGCCTCCTTCATAAACACAGTTTAGAGAAAGATAAGAAGAAATTCATTAGCCAAAAGGATGAAATTGCAAAAAAAGCCTCTCATACTAAAGTATGAGAGACCAAAAATATTCGCCGTTGAGCTAAGGTGAGCTATGGAAATGCGGTGTTGTAACATAAATTTCTCATCTTGGCATTAATATCATTGTAAGTACATTTAAAAAGCCATAATTATAAGATAGTCGCCTGGATTAATTTGTGTGTTCCAAGCCCACAGGGCAGAGCAATCAGTAAGGCCAGGCAGGGACACATCAACCACGGAAGCTCCTGATAACAGGGTTTTATAAAAAACGAATGCCGGCACTGATAAAAAAAGGGTATTATCTCTTCATTGAAGAGATAATACCCTGTCTTATTTTCCCTTAATCGCTCATGTCCTTGGTAGAAGTCTTTCTGAGCTGTATTGGCCCTGTTTATTTGCGCGGATAGCTGATCTGCGCCTGGGCGGCCGCTAGTCTGGCAATCGGCACTCTAAAGGGTGAGCAACTGACAAAGTCCAAACCGACCAGGTGGCAGAACTCTACGGAGTTCGGATCGCCGCCATGCTCGCCGCAGATGCCGATGAGGAGATTCGGCTTCTTCTCGCGGCCTTTCTTCACCGCTAACTTCATAAGCTCGCCGACGCCGTCACGGTCGATGACCATGAAGGGATCTTCCTTGAGGATTTTCTTATCGAGATAGTCATGCATAAATTTGCCTTCCGCGTCGTCACGGCTGAACCCAAAGGTCGTCTGGGTAAGGTCGTTGGTTCCAAAGGAGAAGAAGTCGGCGTGCTCAGCCAGTTCATCTGCTACCAGGCAGGCCCGCGGTAATTCAATCATGGTGCCTACGTAATACTCAAATTTCACCCCTGCTTTATTTATAATTTCTTCCGCGATCTGCACAGCTTCTTCCTTCAAGAGGGACAGCTCATTGGGATGAATAACGAGCGGAATTTCTACTTCCGGAATTACCTTATAGCCTTCCTTCACCAAACGGACCGCCGCCTGGAAAATAGCTCTTACCTGCATCCGGTAGATTTCAGGATAACTGACCCCTAAACGGCAGCCTCTGTGGCCGAGCATCGGGTTAAATTCATGCAGGGATCTTGCTTTGGCCAGGAGAAATTCTTTTTTCTCGATTTCCTTCTTGTTGCCGCCCTTAAGCCTTAATTCAGCAAGCTCAATCGCCAGCTCTTCCGCATTAGGCAGGAATTCATGTAAGGGAGGATCCAGCAAACGAATGGTAACCGGGAATCCGTCCATTGCTTTTAAGATACCGTAGAAATCCTCTTCCTGCATAGGCATCAGTTTAGCTAAAGCCGCTTCCCTTTCCTCGGCTGTATCCGCCATAATCATTTCCTGCACAATCGGAATCCGGTCGGGCGCCATAAACATATGCTCGGTGCGGCAGAGCCCAATTCCTTCGGCTCCAAAACCCCGGGCCTTTTTCACATCATTAGGAGTATCGGCATTAGTACGCACACCCAGCTTTCTGAATTGATCCGCCCACTCTAAAAGAATCTGGAACTCACCGCTTAATTCCGGATCGATCATTTTTACTTCACCTAACATTACACTGCCGGTACTACCATCCAGTGAGATAATGTCGCCTTCCTTAATGACCAGATCTTTAACCCTAATTACACCGGCTTGTTCATCAATCTTCAAGGCTTCACAGCCACAAACACAACATTTACCCATCCCGCGCGCCACAACCGCAGCATGGCTGGTCATCCCGCCACGGCTGGTTAAAATACCTTGTGCCGCCACGATACCATGAATATCATCAGGTGTTGTTTCCGTGCTCACTAAGATTACTTTTTCTCCATTTTTTCCGAGTTCTTCAGCTTTATCCGCATTCAAAACAACGGCACCACTAGCCGCACCAGGAGAAGCAGGCAAACCTTTGGCAATCACTTCAGCCTTGGAACTGGGATCAATTCTTCTATGTAATAATTGATTCAGGGAAGAAGGATCTACCCGTAACACCGCTTCCTCTTTCGTAATCAATCCTTCTTTCTGTAAATCAACGGCAATCTTGACCGCTGCATGGGCCGTTCTCTTTCCGGTTCTGGTCTGCAGCATATATAATTTACCGCGTTCAATGGTAAACTCGATATCCTGCATATCCCGGTAGTGGTTTTCCAAGGTCTTACAAATCTTCTCAAACTGTGCATATATTTCCGGTGCATCCTTCTGCAAAGCCGAAATGGGATTAGGTGTACGAATTCCGGCCACAACGTCTTCCCCTTGGGCATTCATTAAATATTCGCCGTAGATTTTCTTTTCCCCGGTCGAAGGATTGCGGGTAAAGGCCACCCCGGTTCCGGAATCATCGCCCACATTACCGAAAACCATCGACTGGACATTAACGGCAGTGCCCAGGTCATCGGAAATCTTGTTGATTTTCCGGTATACGATCGCTCTCGGATTGTACCATGAACTGAAAACTGCCTTTACGGCCATGATTAATTGTTCTTTCGGATCGGTTGGGAACTCACGGCCGGTCTCTTTCTTGACGATCTCTTTATAGGCCTGGATCACCTTTCTCAGCGCTTCCGGTGATAAGTCTTTGTCTACCTCTACCCCGTACTCTTCTTTCACCTTCTCCAACGCCGCTTCAAAGTTTTTATGCTCCACTTCCATTACCACATTAGCGAACATTTGAATAAACCGTCTGAAGCAATCCAGTACAAAACGCTCGTTGCTGGTCTGTTTAATCATCCCTTGAACGGTTTGTTCGTTCAAGCCAAGATTGAGAATTGTATCCATCATCCCAGGCATGGAAACAGGAGCGCCCGAGCGAACGGAAACCAGCAACGGATTGTCGGCATCGCCAAATTTTCTTCCGGTCTCTTTTTCCACCTCTTTTAATTTGGCCCACATGTCTTCTTCCATGCCGTCGGGGAACTTCTGCCCTAACTTGTAATATTCTTTACAGGCTTCCGTGGTAATCGTCAATCCAGGAGGCACCGGCAGACCAATACTTCTCATTTCCGCAAGGTTAGCCCCTTTGCCGCCCAGCAGGTTTTTCATGTCCGCCCGTCCTTCATTGAACAAGTAAACATACTTTACCTTTCCCATTTACCAATCACCTCGATAAAAAATTTGTAAAACAAGAGCTCTGCTCAACGACCGTTGTGTTACAGAATCCAACCATTTTTGTTTTCTCTGCTCCTTCCCCCTCCTTATCTATAACATCAGCAGCGTTACTAACCGGAATCGGTAGCTTCTGCGCTTAGCCTTTCCTAATCCACACCTAATTCTACAAAAGCCTTGGTAATATTAGATTTCGTAATGCGGCCAATTACCTCCAGCCCTTCTCGTCCATTATGAAAGATTGGTTGAACCACTGGTAGAGAATCGATTTCATGGTCAACCAGTTTTTTGGCGGCTTCCCACAAAGAATCATCGGCAGTCACGGTAACCACATTGGGCATCCGGGTCATTATCACATTAATCGGTATTTTATGAATATCGGCCTGTCCAAGGACAATCTTCAAGAGGTCTTTGCGGGAAACAACCCCTTCCAGAATGCCTCCCTCGCTGATAATATACAAAGTACCCACATCGTTAAGGAACAGATTAACAATGGCATCATACACGGTTACATTTTCCTCAACGACGACCGGAGCCGACTTCCAATCAGCGACCTTCATTCCTTTAACCGTTTCCGCAGTCTGGGAAGGGATCTTTTTGCTGGCAAGATAATAACCGACGCGAGGACGCGCTTTTAACAATCCGGCCTTCGTCAATAAAGCAAAATCAGGACGCAAGGTAGCTCGAACTACCCCTAACAGATCTGCAATATCTTCTCCGATAATTGGTCCGTGCTCTTCTACAATTTTGATAATCTGCTCCTGGCGCTTTGTCAGACGAATAATGACCACCTCGCATTCAATAATGTTATCATTATTACCAACATTACTATCATATACTATAACACATTTTAATATATAATTTACCATTTTTAAAGGAAAAAATTTTGGGATTATGGTCATTTGTCCACAACGATTTTACCAAGATCCCCCACCTTTTTGGTCAAAGCAACTACCTCCGCCAGTAGTCCCAAACGGTTAATCCGCACCTGCCGGTCTTCCGCCATCACCATGACCGCGTCAAAAAACCGGTCGATGGGCTCGGCTAAGGCCGCAAGTATGGTAATCATTCCCTGGAAATCCCGTTTGACTTCCAAAGGGGCAAGCTCAGCGGCCGTATTTTCGAGAGCGGCAAAAAGGACTTTTTCCGTATCGTCACTGAAATAGGCCGGGTTGATCTCCCCTTCCTCTTTCTTGGCCGCCAGATTCGAGGCCCGGGTATACCCGCGCAATAAATCCTGGAATTGCTCATTATCCCGCAGCGAGGTCAGAGCCTCGGCCCGGGCTACTGTGCTTAACAGGTCTCCGTATTCCACGCCCAATACAGCGTCAATCACGTCGTACCGGTGCCCCCGGTCGGCAAGGATATTCTTGATGCGGGACTGGAAAAATTCCTTGAGCCTGGCCGCCGTGTTTTCCCCCAAAGCAGCTTCGTCCAGCACTGCCCGGTAATTGGTCAGGGCGCTCGCAATCAGGTGGTCAAGATGCACTTCGAAACCATGAGCCAAAAGAATCTGGCATACGCCCATCGCCTGCCTTCTTAAAGCATAGGGGTCCTGGGAGCCGGTAGGTTCAATGCCAATGGCAAAGCAACCGGCCAGGGTGTCCATCTTATCCGCAATACTGACGATGGCGCCAGCCGTGCTCGCCGGCACAACATCACCCGCAAAACGAGGCTGATAATGCTCAAGGATCGCTTGCGCCACCTCTTCCTTTTCCCCGGAGAGTAAAGCGTAATAGCGACCCATAATTCCCTGCAATTCCGGGAATTCATAAACCATATTGGTCACCAAATCAGCTTTCGCTAACTGGGCCGCCCGCGCCGCAGCACCTGCCACCGCATCAATGACCTGCAGCCTGGCAGTCAGGCTGCCAACAAGACGAACCACCCGCTCACTTTTCTGAGCGATGGTGCCCAGTTTCTCCTGGAAAACAACTTTTTCTAACTGGGGCAGGTAGTCCTCCAGCTTTTTCTTTTGGTCCTCTTCCCAGAAAAAGCGGGCATCGGCCAAGCGCGCCTTTAAAACCCTTTCGTTTCCCGCCCGGACGATGTGGATGTGGTCGGCATTGCCGTTCCGGACCGTAATGAAATAGGGCAATAGTTTTCCTTCCCCGTCACGCACCGGGAAATAGCGTTGGTGTTCCCGCATCGGCGTGATCACCACTTCTTCCGGCATCTGGAGATATTCTTCGGCAATACTACCGGTCAAGGCCGTCGGCCATTCCAGCAAATAAATGACTTCTTCCAATAGGCTGCTGTCTTCTTTAACCCGGCCATTGACCCGTGCCGCCTGTTCCTGAATCTGCCGCCAGCATTCTTCTCTCCTCTCCTCCTGGTCGACCATGACATAGTTTTCCCGCATTTGCTCAGGATAAGTCTGCGGACTTTTTATCTCAATTTCAGGCTGGCCCAGAAAACGATGTCCCCGGCTCCTTCTTCCTGCCTGCAAGCCCGCTAAGGAAAAGGGAATGACTTTTTCATCAAACAGGGATACCAACCACCGAATGGGGCGGGCAAAGCGCATCTCTATACTGCCCCAGCGCATCGGCTTTGGAAAGCTCAAACCGGTAACCAACTGCACAGCCAGCTCCGGTAATAGCTCCTCGGTGGCTTTCCCTTTCACTTCCTTCAGGGCAAAAAGATATTCACCGTTTCCGGTTTCCTTCACGATCAAGCTTTCCACCGGAACACCCTGGGAACGGGCAAAGCCTTTGGCTGCTTTGGTCGGCGCTCCCGTTGCGTCAAAGGCGGCTTTTTTGGCCGGGCCACGCACCTCTTCCTTTAAATCCTCCCCGTAGGCCGCAAGATCCTCAATATACAGCACCAAACGGCGGGGCGTCCCCATGGTCCGCAGGGACTTAAAACTAATGCGATGTTCCTTGAGCTTTGCGGCGGCCATCGCTTGTAATTCTGCTAAAGCGCCGGGCATAAACTTCGCCGGTATTTCCTCCGTGCCAATCTCTAACAAATAATCAGCCATGCTTTATTTCACCTCCTCTGCTCCGGTTGTTTCTGCTGTTTCGGCTGCCTGGGCCCCATTGGTCGCACCGGTTTTCCCGGCAGACCCGGCCGCTCCGGTCGCTTTTTTCAGCAACGGAAAACCTAAGGCCTCCCGTTGCGCCACATAGCCCTGGGCGCATGCTCGCGCCATATTCCGCACCCGCGCCACAAAGCCGGTACGTTCCGTGACGCTAATCGCGCCCCGGGCCTCCAGAAGATTAAAGGTATGAGAGCATTTTAAAACATAATCGTAAGCCGGCTGGACCAGCCCTTTTTCAATCACCCGCATCGCTTCCTGCTCATAGGCATCAAAAAGCTTAAAAAGCAGGTCCGTATCCGCTACTTCAAAATTATAAATGGAATAGTCCACTTCCCCCTGGTGATGGACGTTGCCGTAAGTAATGTCGTTCACCCATTCAATATCAAAGACATTGTCCTTCCCCTGAATAAACATCGCTAAGCGCTCAATCCCGTAAGTAATCTCCGCACAAACCGGATGACAGTCGATCCCGCCGCATTGTTGGAAATAGGTGAACTGGGTGACCTCCATGCCATCCAGCCATACTTCCCAGCCTAAGCCCCAGGCGCCTAAGGTGGGCGATTCCCAGTTGTCCTCCACAAAACGGATATCGTGTTCCAAAGGGTTGATTCCCAAAACCCGCAGGCTATCCAGGTACATCTCCTGCACATTGTCGGGGGACGGTTTGAGAATAACCTGGTATTGATAATAGTGCTGCAAGCGGTTGGGGTTCTCCCCATAGCGGCCGTCGGTGGGACGACGGGAAGGTTCCACATAGGCCACATTCCACGGTTCCGGCCCTAAGGCTCGCAAAAAAGTTGCCGGATTCATGGTTCCTGCCCCTACTTCCAAATCATAGGGCTGTTGAATAATACAACCCTGTTCTCCCCAGTATTTATTGAGGGCGAGAATCAGTTCCTGAAAATTCATTGTTTTTTTCACTCCTTTACGAAGTACTATACAAAAACGAAAACCTCTCAACCCTGCAGCAAGCACGCTGCAGGGACGAGAGGTTAATCCCGCGGTTCCACCCTGCTTGATCTTCATCACATTAATGAAAAAGACCCTCTTTTTCGCTCCTGGCTCAAGGCTGCCTCCTTCCCTGCCGCTTCTGGTCAAGCTTGCACCCTCCTTGACTCGCTGATATGTCCCTTCAGCAGGTACTCTTCCCTTCATCACCAGATTCCTGATTCAATTGACGCTCCGCTGCGGAGCCCGACCTAACCCGGCCGGAGTCAAAAGGCTTACAGCCTAAACTACCCTCTTGCGGCCTAAGATTCCGCTCCGGGATCTTGCTTGTTTTCTTCTTCCAGAAAACTTAAATCACGTTTTTCCACTTGCCCATCCTGCCGCTCGATTTCCAAACTATAATTCGCAACTAAGGCGGCAACCGTGCCGACAACACTCAAAATGGCCAGAATCGGGCTGAGGAAGATTCCACCGATTCCGATTGCTCCCACGGTGGCCGGGATCTCGATCACCACATGGTCGCCTTTCTTAAGTTTAACCCTGGTTACATTTCCTTTCCTAATAATTTCCTTAATATATTCGATTAATTGCCGCCCTTTTTCCTCCAGGGCGTCATCCCATTTGCGATGGGCGTCCTCCAGGTTAATCAAGGCCTGAACCACATCACCCCCTGCCCGATCCAGGGCTTCCTTCGCTTCCTTATATGTAACACCGAGCCTTTCCCTGATCACATCAATCTTTTCCAGTTCATCCATCACAAAACCCTCCTGTTCTCTTTTTTAATATTATTACCATCTAAGGACCTTTTAATTTTACGGCGTCTGAACGATTTCCCTGAGGATTGGCCGTGCCTTTAAGGGACACTCCAACTGAACCGCCAAATACTTTTCCAACGCTTTATCAAGAGCGCTCAATCCTCCGCCGCTCACCTTTAATCTGCCCAGTTTAGTTAACTCAATGCGCTGGAGCTGTTGCCACGCCCGTACACTCTCCGAGGTCATGGGCACCACATCACCCTGTCGACAAGAGCCGCACAGAACTCCGCCTTTCACCGCGGAAAAGCCAATCGGCTCGCCATGCTGCAAAATCCTGCCGCAGGAAACGCACCGCTCTAATTCCGGCATATAGCCTCGCTGCAGTAACAGTTTTACTTCCAACGCCCTCATCGTAAGTTCATCATAATCTAAAGCCAAAAGATGAAATCCGGCCAGGGCCAGAGCAAATAAACTCAGGTCCCTTTCCCCGTCAGGAACAAATTTATCCAGCAATTCGCACCAGTAGCTGGCGGCGGCCATAGCCTCCATATTCTCCTGGATGCTGGTGAAAGCCTCCAGACACTGGCTTTGCGTGACAATATCCAAATTGCGGCCTTCATACAACAGCATATCATTGTACGTAAATAACTGCACGCCACCCCGCAAACTACTGTTGCTTTTCCGGACCCCCTTGGCAATTACCGTTATTTTGCCTTTCTTTCTTGTAAGCAGGGTTAACAGGCTGTCTGTCTCCGCAAATTTTCTACTTCTTAAAACGATTGCCTTCGTTCTATAAAGACCCATACCCTCTTTCTCCATTCCCGAGACCGATTTATATTATTACAAAATGTCTCTGCTGTTTTTTTCCGCTCTTTTAAACTTGAGACCTTGCTCGTGCCCAACTTTCCGAAAAAGAAGATATGCACCAATATTTCCGGTTGCCATAAAATAGTTCCAAAACACTTTGTTTTGCCCCATGGTTGCTGTTATCCTTTCGTCAGGTTTTGTGCTCAGGCTGTTTGGTATTTGTTAGTCTGGCACCACCCGTTCTTTGTATACTGGTTTTTTGTTTCCACATCTAATTATAATCGAATTTGGCAAAAGAAACAAAGAGTAAAAATAAAAACAAAAATCAGAATTCGGTTAAGGGTATAACAATTAGACCGAAGACCCCTGGGCTTCAAGATATTCCCGGACAATCTTTTCGCCGCTGCTCGTCCCCAGGCGGCGCGCTCCGGCCAGCAATAGTTTTTCCGCTTGTTCCCAGGTCCGGATGCCGCCGGATGCCTTGACCCGCGCTTGGTCCCCGCAGACAGCCGCCAGCAACCGTACATCCTCCACCGTGGCTCCGCCCCCGTTAAAGCCGGTGGAAGTCTTCACAAAATCCGCTCCCGCTTCCACGGCAAGCTCTCCGGCTTTTCTTTTTTCCGGTTCGGTTAATAAGCCTGTTTCAATGATTACTTTGACGATTTTCCGCTCGGAAAAGGCGCGGGCTACCTGTACCAGTTGCTGTAGTTCCTCCGCGACAACATTGAAGTGGCCGTCTTTTAAGGCTCCGATGTTAATGACCACGTCAATTTCCGCCGCCCCGTCGGCGAAAGCCTGTTGCGCTTCCCAAACCTTGATTTTAGCCCTGTTGGCACCCAAAGGAAAGCCCACCACGGTCGCCACCAGCACCGGCGAGTTTTGTAATTGCTGAACACAAAAAGGAACATAACAAGGCAGTACGCATACTGCCTTGAAAGCTCTCTTTACTGCCTGCCCGCATAAAAGCCGGTAATCCTTTTCCGTGGCCGCGGGATTAAGCAAAGTATGGTCAATGCTTTGGACAACTTCCTGCAAGGTAAACACCAAAGACCCCCCTTAATCCCTTAATGTGCTTAGTGAACAAAAATTTCACCTTATAAAAGATAGACAATCAGGAGCGTCGCCAGCGTGGAATAAATCAACAAACCGGTAATATCTATGGCAGTGGAAATAAAGGGCGCGGAAGCCACTGCCGGGTCAATCCCTAATTTGCGGAAGGTCAGCGGCACAAAAGCCCCCATGGCGGCAGCGGTCAGCATATTCCCGGCCATGGCCAGCCCCACCACTAAACCAAGCATCGGTTTATCCTGCCACCATGAAGCGACAACACCCACAAAAACGCCTAATACCAGCCCAATCATTAGCCCGACCAAAGCTTCCCGGCACACAATCTTCCAGGCACCCTTCCCTTTAATCTGCCCGGTAGCGATCCCCCGTACCGTTACCGTCGAAGACTGGGTGCCCACATTCCCGCCCATTCCCGTTAACAAAGGGATAAAAAAGGCTAAGGCCACCACCGCATTGATTTGGTCGGAAAAATGGCTCAAAATCTGCCCGGAAACCAGCCCGCCTAACATGGTCACGAAAAGCCACGGCAAACGAGCTTTTAAAGAGGTGGCAATTTTCCAGACGGACGTGTCTTCCTCGTCTTCTTCTTCCCCCGGCGCACCGGCCAAACGGAAGATATCTTCGGTCACTTCTTCATGAATGACGTCAATAACGTCATCAACCGTGACAATGCCAAGCAAATGCTGCTGGTCGTCAATAACCGGCACCGCCAGAAAATTGTACTTCGAAACAATCCGGGCGACTTCTTCCTGGTCCATGTCCACCGGTACGCTAACCACCTTCCGGTGCATAACGTCCCGGATTAAAGTGGTGGGAGCGGCCACGATCAATTCCCGCAGCGAGATTACACCCACCAACTGGTTATGGGTATTGACCACAAAAACATAGTAGATGGTCTCCGCGTCAGGGGCGATTTTCCGTAAAGTTGCAATCGCTTCCTCGGCGGTAAAGTCTTCCATGACGGAAACATACTCCGTAGTCATGATCCCGCCGGCCGTATCGGCAGGATAGGTCAGCAATTCCTCAACTTCGGTCCGGTCTTCTTTTTCCAGTAAATTTAAATAGTGGGTTTGTTCGGAATCCGGGAGCTCTCCTAATAAGTCGGCCGCATCGTCAAAGGGCATTTCCTCCAAAATATCGGAAGCTTTTTGCTGGTTTAATTGCCCCAACAATTTCAGCCCTAATTCCGTATCAACCTCGTTTAAGACCAGCGCTGCCGTTTCGTCATCCAAAAGCGACAAGACCCAAAGCTGCTGCTCCTCAGAAGCAAGCTCCTCCAGAATTTCCGCAATGTCCGCGTACTGCAACTGAGCTAAAAACTGCCTTGCCTGTTCCGCGTCTTTTTCTTCAATGTATCCTTCCAATTCTGTCAAAAGTAATTTCTTTTCCTCGGTCATCCTGCTTCCTCCTTTCGACCGAAGCAGAACTAAAAGAGGAAAGAAAAACTCATGACAGAAGATTATTTCCTCCCTTTAATCCTGCTTCGGTATTGGTTGTTCAATAATCGGTCTGAGCTACTACAAGGAGGGTACGAATCCACAAAACTCACCTCTTTCCATTCGTTATTGGGCCATCCTTTTTTGCTCTGCTAAAGTAAACATTAACAACTATCTAATACTATTGTCAAGAAAAATTTTGCATCCTTCTTAAGCCAAAAAAGTTGCCTGGGATTTTTCCTCCCAGGCAACTTACTTACCCTTTGATAACAATACCTATGACAACAAGGCATCTCTTTTCATTTTATTTGAACGCACTACCGTATTGGTCCCTCATTTATTATCCCGACATTTCCTCCGTTCAGGATTACGTTACCGTTTTGGACAGGCACGGCATTAGTATGTAGTTGGGACTCCCATGTTACATCGATATTAGCAGGTCTAACATTGTCCAGCTCAAAAGTCGGAGCCTTGGGTGTTTTTTGTATCGCCTTTATTGTTAATGTCATCGACCACAACATAATCACCATCACAAGAAGCACCGCTCCCAGCCCTTTAAAAAAACCATTGGCCACACAGCATCCCTCTCTTTTTTTAAAAAATGTTACAAATGACTGCCTGTATTTCCAATTTTATTATGCATTTTTATAATCTTTAGGCACTCACATTTACCATTATAACTAAACTTCATTTCCAGAGCAAGTAAAAAATGCATAACATTTTACACTATTTACTTATATTTCCTTTTTACGCTCTGTTTTCCGGAATTGTTGCCTGCTTTTATCTTCCGTATTTTTTCCCAAGCTTAATAAACCCTTCCCTTCACCTTTACCTTTCTTCCCGGAAATAAGGAATCCCCAGCCCCTTAGGCGGTGCATTTTCCTTGGACTTGCGGAAAGAAACCACCACGAGAATAAGAATGGTCACTAAATAAGGCAACATATCAATCATGTACTGGGAAACCGGGAAACCGGTGCCTTGAATGCGAAAACCGATAATATCCAGTCCCCCGAAAAGGTACGAACCTACCAAGGCTCGGTATGGGTTCCAGGTGGCGAAAATCACCAGAGCCACCGCAATCCAGCCCCGTCCGGCGGTGACGTTTTCTTGCCAGGCCGGAATATACACCAGGGACAGGTAAGCTCCACCCAGCCCGCAGAGGGCCCCGCCTAATAGAATATGCACATACTTGTACAACGAAACATTGATACTGGCCGCATCGGCTGCCGCTGCGTTTTCTCCTACGGCTCGCAAATTCAAGCCCAGTCGCGTCCGATACAAATAAAGGCCCGCCACGATTGCCGTCACATAACCCAGGTATACCAGGGGATCCTGTTGAAAAAAGATCGGCCCCAGATACGGAATATCGCCTAAGACCGGGAGGGAAACAGGCTTGAAAACCAGTTTCACCGCTTCCGGAACCACTTCTCCCATCATTCTTTGCCCGAGGAAGCCGGACAGCCCGGTTCCGAAAATCGTCAAGGTCAAGCCGGTAACCACCTGATTCGCCCTTAAGCTAACCGTTAAGACGGCATAAATCAAAGCCCCTGCCGCGCCGGCCAGCATGGCCGCAAACAAGGCATACCAGGCATTCTGGGTAAAAAGGCTTACGGCAAAGCCGCTGACCGCGCCCATCAGCATCATCCCTTCCACACCCAGGTTCAGGTTCCCGGCGCGTTCCGTAATAATCTCGCCCAAAGTGGCAAACAGCAAGGGAGTCCCGGAAACAAGCGCGGCTTGGAGAAAGAAGACAATAGCCATGGTCGTAGTCATTTGTTCATCTCCTCCTCAAGACCGCCCAGGGGTGCTCTGTCCAACACAAAGCGGTAACGGATAAAAAACTCGCTGCCCAGCACAAAAAACAAAATCATCCCCTGCAAAAGCTCGGCCGCCGCCTGGGGAATCCCGAAAGCGGTCTGAATGTAGGAAGCGCCTTGCACCAAGGCCGCGAATAACACCGAAACCAGTAAAATCACCACAGGCTTTAACGCCGCCAGCCAGGTGGTGATAATCGCGGTAAAGCCGATGCCCTCCGATACTTCAATGGAAAGCGTATTATTCAGAGCTGAGGCCTGGATCATCCCCACCAGACCGCACAAGGCCCCGCTCCAAAAGACGGCCGTGATAATGGTGCGTTTCACATTAATCCCAGCGTACAGCGCCGTTTGCTCGCTTTCCCCTAACACGGCAATTTCATAACCTTTTTTGGAATGATTTAAAAACACCGCTACCAAAAAAACCAAAATCAGTGCGAAAATCCAGCCGATATGCACTCCAAAAACCTTCGGCAGAATGGCATTGGCGGTAAAATTCGGTATTTTGGGAAAGCCCAGTGCTGTCGGGTCCTTCCACGGCCCAAATTGAAGGTACATGACCCATTTCAGCGCAATATAATTCATCATTAAGGTGATAATCGTCTCATTGGTTTTCCACTGCGCCTTAAAAAAGGCCGGAATCATCGCCCACAAACCACCGCCGATCATCGCGGCGATAATCATGGTGGACAAAAGGAAAAACGCCGGCAGGTCCGGAAAGTGCAAAGCGAAATAAGTAGCGGCAAAAGCCCCCATCAGGATTTGCCCTTCCCCGCCGATGTTCCAGAATTGCATCCGAAAGGCAATGGCGATCCCTAAAGAAGCAATAGTTAACGAGGTCGCCTCAATCACTACTTCCCGGATACGGTAGGCGGAGCCAAAAGCCCCCTTCAACATCCCCCCATATACGGCTAAGGGATTAAGATCCATGGCAAAGATCAGCAAAGCGGCAGTCAGTAGCGCCAGGATAACCGCCAGAATTCTGATTCCGATCTGTTTCGTTTTGGTCATTTCAGCTTTTTTAACGATCCTAAGCACCTTCGGCTTCCTCCAGTTTCCCTTTTCCTCCGGTCATCAATAAACCCAGTTCTTCTTTCGTGGTCTTTGCGGCCGGTAAAATCCCGTTTACCCGGCCGCTGTAAAGGACCAGAATCCGGTCACACAACTCCAGCAGCACATCCAAGTCCTCACCGATATATAAAATGGCGACGCCTTTTTTCTTTTCCTCATTCAGTAATTCATAAATTTTGTAGCTGACGTTGATGTCCAACCCCCGCACCGGATAAGCGGTAATCAGCAAATCCGGCCGCGATTCCAGTTCCCGGCCCACCAAAACCTTCTGGATATTTCCTCCCGACAACTCCTTAATGGGATGAAAGACACTGGGAGTGCTGATATCCAGCTTTTCCACAATCCTTTTGGCCTTGGTCACAGCCGGCTTCCGGTTAATCAACGGTCCCTTTTGATTTTGATAGTCCTTCAGAATCATATTATCAACAAGATCCATGGAGGCAACCAGCCCCATCCCCAAACGGTCTTCCGGGATAAAGCTCATACTGATGCCGCGGGTGATAATCTGTCGCGGCGAAAGACCCACGATGCTCTCCTGCTTAAAGATAATGGTCCCTTCTTTAATGGGCTGCAAGCCGGCAATCGCCTCACACAATTCCTTCTGCCCGCTGCCGGCCACCCCCGCCACACCGAGGATTTCGCCCTCCGCCAAATCAAAACTGACTTTTTTCAATACTTCCACCTGTTCCTCGTTTTCCACCGTCAGCTGATCAACCTGCAAGATCACCCGCCCGCGGGGATGGTCCGGCCGCTTGATCGCCAAATCAACCGGATGCCCCACCATTAATTCGGCTAACTCCCGCGTGTCGGTCTCGGCGGTGTTTACGGTTTTTACCGTCTCCCCCTTACGCAGAACGGTAATCCGGTCGGAAACTTCCAATACCTCGTTCATCTTATGGGTAATAAAGATGACCGCACAACCTTCTTCCTTCATTTTACCCATAATGCGGAAAAGCTTTCTGGTTTCCTGCGGAGTTAAAACGGCGGTAGGCTCGTCCAGAATTAAAATCCGTGCTCCGCGGAAGAGTACTTTCAGGATCTCTAAGGTTTGTTTTTCTCCCACCGACATATCATAAACCTTTTTATCAAGGTTAATATCCAGTTGAAAGCGCGCCGAAAACTCGGCGATTTTTTGCGTCAGTTTTTCAGTATTAATAAAGAAAGTGCCCTTTTGCCCCAGCAAAATATTCTCCCTGGCCGTCATAACATCGACCAGTTTAAAATGCTGGTGGATCATCCCGATGCCTAGATCAATGGCGACCCGCGGCGAATTAAGCCGCACCGGTTTTCCATTGATAAAAATAGAACCGCTGTCAGGGGTATAAATCCCTGACAGCATATTGACCAGCGTACTTTTCCCGGCGCCATTCTCTCCTAACAGGGCATGAATTTCGCCGGTTTTCACCTGAAACCTGATATTTTTATTGGCCACCACCTGGCCGAAGGTTTTCGTAATCCCTTCCATCGAAATTAGATTCATGGGTTCTTCCTCACCGTCGTCCTTGATTCCAAGACTTGTTTATTGTTTATAATTCTACCTTACCTATTACTCCTTCGACCAACCAGTCAATGCTGGTTAATTGTTCATCGGTTAAAGTTACTCCCTCCGGAACTTTTAGTTGCCCGGTGTTATCTTTGAGAGGTCCGGTAAAGATTTTGTTCTCGCCGGATAAAATTGCCGCTTGGGCCTTATCCACAGCCTCCTGAGCTCCTTCCGGCGCATTTTCCGTCAGCGGGGAAAGATTGACGATGCCGTCTTCCATGCCGCCCCAGTAGTTTTCCGCTTTCCAGCTATCGTCCATCACTGCTTTGATCTGGTCCACGTAATAGGGCCCCCAGTTCCAGACCGGCGCCGTCATATGGGCTTTCGGAGCAACCGAGGTCATATCCATGTTATAGCCAATTGACCAAACACCGCTTTCCTCGGCGGCCACCTGCGGTCCCGGAGCATCCTGGTGCTGGGCGATCACGTCACAACCTTCATCAAGCAAAGCCTTGGCCGCTTCTTTCGCTTTCGGCGCATCCACCCAGGTATGGGTCCATTTTACCGCAACGGTAGCATCGGGATTAACGGAACGAACGCCCAGGGTAAAGGCATTGATTCCCCGCACTACTTCGGGAATCCCGAAAGCAGCCACATAACCAATTTTATTGGTCTTGGTTTTCATACCGGCAACAATCCCGGATAAATAACGGGGTTGATAGATTCTCCCGAAATACACGCCCAGGTTGTCCGCCATTTTATAACCGGAGCAATGCAGGAATTTTACGTCGGGATGATTCTGCGCCGCCTGCACCACATAATCCATATAGCCAAAGCTGGTGGCAAAAATGATATTGCAACCCTGGTCCACCATGTCATTGATTATCTTTATACAATCCGGCCCTTCCGGCACCGATTCCTTTACAACCGTCTCCACCCCAAGTTGTTCCTCCAGGTATTGACGACCTTTGTCGTGGGCTTCGGACCAACCCCCGTCACTGGCGGAACCTATGTAAATAAAACCTACTTTGACCGCCGGTTTTTCATTTTCTTGCGGTTCCTCCGTATCCGGTGTCCCGGCCCCGCAACCAGTAGCAACTAAGGCAAAAACCAGCAGCAGACTTAAAAATACAGCCAACTTTCTTTTCATTGTTTTCTTTGCCTCCCTCTGTTTTTTTATATTTTGTTGTTATAAAAAGCCAATATTCAGCCAACGGCTTTATCATATAATAAATGATGATCTTTCGCAAGCCGGAAAAACTTTTCACAAAAGAGGCCTTATTCCGGCGCGGTATAGCCGAACTCCCGCAAATTACGGGGGCTGTTCCGCCAATCAGCTTTCACTTTAACCCACAGCTCCAGGAAAGCTTTCGTTCCCAGCAGCTTTTCTATCTCCTGTCGTGCTTGGGTGCCGATCTCTTTTAACCTTTCCCCTTGCTTCCCGATCAGAATCGCCTTCTGGGAGGCATGTTCCACAAAGATGGTCGCCCCAATGTAAAACAGGTCTTCCGCACGCTCCTCCATCAGCTCTACCAATACTGCCACGGAATGGGGAATCTCCTGATGGGTAGCCAGGATGATTTTCTCCCGGATTAATTCGGCTAAAATAACCCGCTCCGGTTGATCCGTCAGCGCATCGGAGGGATAATACTGCGGCCCTTCTTCCAAATAGGGCAAGGTGACCTCAAGCAAGCGGTCCAGGTTTTCACCGGTTAAGGCGGAAAGCGGGACAATCTCCGCCCATTCCCTTTTCTTGCGGTAAAAATCAATGAGCGGCAAAAGCTCCGGCTTCTTCAGCCGGTCGATCTTATTAAGCAGTAAAAAGACCGGTTTTTGGACATGCTCCAATTTCTCCAAAATGAACGCTTCTCCCCCGCCAAAAGGCACTGCAGCATCTACCAGATAATAGATTAAGTCAACCTCCCGCAAAGTATGCAAGGCCGTTTCCACCATGACCTGCCCTAATTTATCCAACGGCTTGTGAATCCCCGGAGTATCCAGAAAAATCAACTGGTGCTGCGGTTTGGTCAAGACCCCCACAATTTTATTACGGGTCGTCTGCGGTTTAGCGGAGATAATGGCCACCTTCTGCCCGAGCAGGGTATTCAGGAGGGTGGATTTTCCCGCATTCGGCCGCCCGATTAAAGCGATAAAACCGGATTTGAATGGCTCATCAGTCCTCACCATTCTATCCCTTATCCTCCATTAATTTGTCCGGCCCAAAAGCGTATGGCAATAGATCCTTTACCTTCAGACAGCTTATTTTGCCCTGCAGGTTGCCCATGAAAAGCGGCATTTCCGGCGCAAATTCCGCTAATACCTGACGACAAGCCCCGCAAGGCGGCACCGGCTCGTCCAAAGCGGCCACTACCGCCATCGCCCGGAAGGAACGGGCGCCATTTAATACAGCCTGAAAGACAGCTACCCTTTCGGCGCAAACAGCTAATCCATAGGAGGCATTTTCCACATTGCAACCGGTATAAATCTTCCCGTCATCGGCAAGAAGCGCCGCGCCCACTTGAAAACGGGAATAAGGGGCATAAGCATTCTCCCGTGCCTTCAGGGCTGCTTCCAGCAATTCTGCTTTTTTCTCCCCACAAAGCTCCTCATCCATCTTTTTTCCTCCTGCTTAATTTATAACCTGGCTAACGGGTGTCGATCGATCTATGTATACCCCCACGATTGATGGAGCACCTCAGTATTCCACCTTAACTCCTTTGGGCACGATCACGAGCCACGTAGGACCTTCCAGCAAAGACACCTCTTTCCCGTTGCGGTCGGTAAATTTGGTGAGTTCCCCGGCCGTTTTCTGCCACCGCCCTTTCAGCACCTTTCCCCCACGGAAAATCAGGGCATCGCCTTCTCCTGTCAAAGCAATCTTTAACCGTCCGTCCCCATCGATCACGCGGGAATCGGCAAACTGGATCAGCACATTGGCCACCAATAGCTGTTCCCCTTCCGCGTTCAGATGGGGCTGGTCCTGGTCGGTAATGTACCGGGCGAAAACCCCCTTCTTCTGGTCAAAGGCAAAACGGACCATCGAACTTTTCTGCGGGAACATAATGTGCACGTTTTCCACCGGCTCCCCTTCGATTTCCGCGTCGGCCGCCAAAAGCTTCCGCTGGGGCGGCAGCGTGGTGGTGTTCATCTGCAGTTTTTTCGCCGTCCGCCGAAGGGTGTCGGTGCTGGTATAAAGATTATGCGGTTTGGAGCGGTCCGGAGCCCGCCAGAAAGCCCCGGCCACTTGCCCCCCGCCGGTTATTTCATCAAGGTGTTCAAGCTTGCGCGCCGCCAGTTGCTGTAAGGAATCGGGCGACCCGCCGGCATGGACCAAAATGGCCTTATATTCTTCCGCCAGGTCAACGAAATAGGACCGGGCGCTCCGCACAGGGCCGACTAAATCCAGATTATCACAGCAAATCAACGCAAGAAAGCGGGTTATGCCCCCCTCCACGGGGACTTCCACCACCACATCGGCATCTTCCAGCCCGGTTTGGGGTCGGGCGGCCTTGACATTATCAATCACCACGGCCAATGCCCTTCCCCTTGCTTTATCCTTCCAGCCGGCAAAATAATAGCCCGGGGCGTCTTCGGCCGGATCTTCCACCACTTCCTCCTCCTGTTCCTGCTCCGGCACTTCGTTATTGACGGCTGATTTGAAAAAGTACGGATGCGCCAGATAATAAGCTCCCGCGCCCAAAGCGATGCTCAAAAAAAACGCTGCCAAGCCGCCAACTGCCAGTTTCCACTTCTTGATCATTGCCATTGCTCCTTTAATTATGCTATTTTACTCCTCGTTCCGATTCGTTTTCTCCTCATTTTTCTTCCAAAGCTGCAACTTCCCAATCCGTTGCCCGGTGATCTTCTCGATTTTCACATGAAGCTCCCCGATATCAAACTCTTGTCCTTGATTAGGTAATGTACCCAAATTGTGAAAAACCCAACCGCTAATGGTTTCAAATTCATCTTCCGGCAAACTCGTATTCAGTAAATTATTAATCTCGGAAATGGGCGTGCGCGCATCGACGATTAACGAACCGTCGCTTTGGACTTCCACTTCCCTTTCCTCCTGGTCATATTCATCCTGGATCTCCCCGACGATCTCCTCAATCACATCCTCAATGGTGATTAACCCGGCCGTCCCCCCGTACTCGTCCAGCACAATGGCCATGTGCACTTTTTCCTTGCGTAATTCAGCAAACAAATCCCGGACCTTTTTGCTCTCAGGAACATAATATGCCTGCCTCATCAAATCCTCCAGCCTGGTCTCGGCAGCATTCCGCTCCGCAAAAACCCGCAATATGTCCTTGGCATAAATCAGGCCAATAATATTGTCTACGGTTTCATCAAAAACCGGAAGCCGGGAATGTCCTTTTTCTACAATTAGTTTAATCACCTTTTCTAATGGCTCGGTGATATTCACCGCCACAATATCAATACGCGGCACCATTACTTCCCGCACCAGGGTATCGTCAAATTCAAAAATGCTGTCAATCATCTCCCGTTCGTCTTCATCGATAAATCCTTCTTCTTCCCCTACATTAACCAGCATCCGCAGTTCCTCTTCCGTAATCAAATGATCCTTCTTGACCGGACCGCTGATTAACCTGACTAAAAGATTAGTAAAGCTGTTAAACACATAAATAACGGGAGAAAGCAACTTTCCTAAACCATGCAGAATGCCGCTAATCCGGATGGCAAAGCCCTCCGGTCGCTGTGACACCAAAGTCTTGGGCGTGATTTCCCCGAAAAGAAGAATCAGGACGGACATGATTCCGGTGGCAATTCCCGCACCCGTTGAACCGACGATGCTAATCGCTAAAGACGTGGCCAGCGCCGTGGCGCCGATATTGACCACATTGTTACCAATCAAAATGGTCGAGATGACCTTACCGGGCTGCTCCATTAACCGCTTCAATAGGGCAGCCTGTTTATTCCCTTCTTCGATCAGGTGCCGGATTTTCACTTTATTGGCGGAAAAAACTGCTGTTTCGGAAGCAGAGAAAAAAGCCGACAAACACAGCAAAAGCCCTAAAATCAATAACTGAATCGCGTGGACCTCTGACAAAATAATTAAATTCCCTCCTAAACAAAATCACTTAATTCTCGCGGCCATAAGCAACCGCTTCAAGAATCTCTTCTTCGATTTGACGCATTTGGCGCCTTTCCTCATCCTCCTGGTGATCATAACCCAACAGGTGCAGCATGCCATGCACAAAAAGAAAAGCCATTTCCCTTTCCACGCTATGCCCATACTCCTCCGCCTGCGCGATGGTGCGCTCCAGGGAAATGACGATTTCCCCCAGAAGGTGGATTTCCTGTTCGCTCATGGATACTGCCGCTTCCCCTTCGGTCGCCTCGTCAAAAGCAAAGGATAATACATCGGTGGGTCGGTCGATCCCCCGGTAGGATTTATTTAGTTCCTGAATCGTTTCGTCATTGACCAAGGTAACACTTACTTCGGTCTTTTCATTCAAGCCAAACCGCCGGCTAATTCCCTCCCCCACCCGGCAAATCACCGTTTCCATGGTTGGAGTTATTGTGACGCTCTCCGGTTGGCTCCCCACTAGAATCCTCACTGGACAAATTGCCTCCCTTCATCGCTTCCAGCACATTCTCCGGATACTCGATGCGCGTGTGGAATATGCCGCTTAAAATCCGGGTAAAAGCGATGGCGATTAAATCTAAGTCCTTAAAAGTTAATTCACATTCGTCCAGTTGACCGTCCTCCAGGCGCTCTTTAATCATTTTGCGGACCAGCCCTTCGATCTTGCCCGGACTGGGCGAACTCATGGAACGAACCGCCGCTTCCACACTATCCGCCAGCATAATAATCGCGGCTTCCTTGGATTGGGGTTTTTCGGCATGATAACGGTATTCATCTTCCTTAATACTATCAGAATTCCCCATTTCCAACGCTTTATGATAAAAATAGGTGACTAAGCCCGTCCCATGGTGCTGGGCAATCAGGTCGATGACCTCTGCCGGCAAGTTCTCCTGCCGGGCGATTTCCACCCCGTCTTTCACATGGGAAGTAATAATCAAGGCGCTTAAAGAAGGTGACAGCTTTTCATGGGGGTTTTCCCCGCCCATCTGGTTCTCGGTGAAAAAGTACGGGCGCCTCAGCTTCCCGATATCGTGATAAAAAGCCCCTACCCGCACTAACAAGGAATCGGCTCCCACCGCATCCGCCGCCGCCTCCGCCAGATTCCCCACCATAATACTGTGATGATAGGTGCCGGGCGCTTCAATCAAAAGCCTTTTCAGTAACGGCTGATTAGGATTGGAAAGCTCCAAAAGCCGCACACTGGTGGTAATCTTAAAACACGATTCTAAAAAGGGCAAACTGCCATAAGCGAAGATCGCCGAAACGATCCCGTTGATTACCCCGATGGAGCCGCCAATCAACAGAACATACCATTGCTCGTTGTTCATCAGTTCCATTGACGTAATGGTAAAAACATTGGCCAGGGAAATAAACAAGCCTGCTTTAACCCAGTCAAAATGCCGGTTAAATTTTGCGACGCTGTATATACCAACCAAGCCGCTGACAAAACCCGTAATCGCGTAGGAAAGCTCATTTCCGGTCATAATGCCGATATAAAAGCATAAGAGCACGGTCATAAAAATGGCCAAAGCCGTATCCAGCAAAATGGCAATAAGCATGGAAAAGGTCGCTACCGGAATCAAATAGCCGGCCAGCCTGGCAATCTCCGGATTAGAACTGATATTAATTGAAGAAATTAAATGAATAAATAACAGCGCGACAAAAGAAATCAAGCCCAGCAAGACAAAATTAAAGCCCTTCTGGTATAAATGCCTGCGATAGAATTTCAAATAAATGACGACCAGCACCGACGCCAGGGCCGTAAAAAGGCTAATCCCTAAAAGCGTAATATAAGGTGCAGCCGAACGTTTATAGCCCAATGCTTCCAGAATGCGAATATGCTCGGCGGTGACTACTTCCCCTTCTTCGATGATTTTTTGTCCTTTTCGCACTTCCACCATTACAACGCCTTGGCTTTGCGAGGCTTCACGCTTCGCCTTTAAGGTGGCTTCCTCATCCAACAGATAATTTGTCTGGAAATCCACTTGATCGAAAACGGACCTTAACAAGTTTTTATAAGGAACCGTAAGATTCAACAAATCCAACTGGTTGTAGAGTTCCGTTTTTTTCTTCACGACTTCGTCTTCCCGGACGCCGTCCTGCCAATGGTTTTTTAATAAAGTCATCGCTTCCAACTGCAATATTTTAATCGTATCCGCATCTAAAGACACCAACGCCCGCACCGTTCCTTCGGTGAGCCCAAACTTTTCTTCCAGCAAGGCCATTTTTTCCGTGCTGCTGCGTTCAGAGTTAATAATCGCTTCTAAATCAGCAAAACGATCGTTGACCGTCTGTTCCATTTTCGTCAAAACACTGCGGTCTAAGATATAAACCTCCTTAATGTTGTCTTCCGCCTGTTTCTTCCGTTCCGCTGTTTTGGCAGTGTCTTCAAAAGTTTTGGTTTGGGGCGCTTTTATCGTCCTGGGCGAAACCTGTCCTTCCTGTACCGGCAAATCCTCCGGCAGGAAATGAATAGCAAAAATAATCAGAATCCCCAGGAAAAAAGCCAGAAAAGAAACAATATTTCTCACCCGGCGGTTGCCGAAAACCGCGCCGGATTGCCGAAGTAATGTCGCCTTCATTTTCTGCGTTTCGATTGTAATCTCCTCCTCACTGTCCTTCCCATTCCTGGAGCGCATGGCGAACACTTAGCTGTTATTGGAATTGTTTTCTTCGGCCTCCTGGTATTTCTCGTAGGCCAGAACAATCCTTTGCACAACAGGATGACGAATGACGTCTGCCTGCGTAAGGTATTGAAAGCTAATCCCTTCCAGCCCCTTCAAGATATTCTGCACGACAACCAAACCCGAATTAGAGTTTCTGGGCAAATCCACCTGGGTAACGTCACCGGTCACAACCGCTTTCGAACCAAAGCCCAGTCGGGTGAGAAACATCTTCATTTGTTCAGGAGTAGTGTTCTGGGCTTCGTCTAAAATAATGAAGGAATCATCCAAAGTCCTCCCCCGCATATAGGCAAGGGGAGCCACCTCAATCACCGACCGGTCCATATACCGCTGGGCCGTTTCAATCCCTAAAATATCGTACAAACCATCATAAAGCGGCCTTAAATAAGGATTGACTTTTTCCTGCATATCACCCGGCAGAAAGCCGAGTTTTTCGCCGGCTTCCACCGCCGGACGGGTCAAAACGATGCGATTTACTTCTTTCTTCTTCAAAGCGGAAACGGCCATTACCACTGCTAAATAGGTCTTCCCTGTCCCGGCCGGGCCGATGCCGAAGGTAATGTCGTTTTTCCTGATTGCTTGTACATAATGATATTGCCCAACCGTCTTGGGTTTGATCTGTTTCCCGCGGGCGGTGACCTGAATCACCTGATTCAGCATTTCCGAAAGCTGCTCTCCCTGGCCTTCCAGCACAGCCTGAATACAGTAATTAATACCAGGAATGGAGATGGCATTACCCTTTTTAATTAAATCAATCAACTGCTGGAGCACGGCGCCGGCGAACTCAACTTCCTGTTCGGTCCCGGTGAGGTGAATGTCGCCACCACGGGCCACAATCTTCGCGCCCAGATGATTTTCCAAAAACCGCAGATTCTCGTCCTGTAATCCATATAATTCTGCCGCTTCCTGATTAGTAAGGCTAAAGTGTTTTTCCGTTAACTCCGTCAAATTATCTACCTTCCTTATTCCTTTTTCTCTTTGTTTTCTTTCCATGAATTAATCCAGCCCTATTTTTTTAACTATTTAATTATACCCTATCTTTCATTAACAATCTATCGTTGGGGATAGGTCCCGATGTTCTCCACTGTTTCCAGGACATACTTCAAGGCGACTGCTCCTTTATCCGGCCAGGGAATCGGTTCCGCCGAACGGTTCACAATTTTATAATCCTGGGGCAACTCCCGCCTTAATGCTTCATGAGCCCTGCGCGCCGCTTCCTGAAAGGCACCTTCAATGCCCCAGTAATGTGTTTCACAATTTTGCTCTTTATAGACAATAGTAATTAATTCGACAGTCCCCTGCAAATTCCTTCCTTTCCACTCAAGAAGTGGCTTGACCTGACGAATCGACCGAAAGTGGGCATAGGGGGCTTCTTTCGTGCCCCGCAGATAAATTTCCTTCCCCCCAAAATTAAGACAAATGGTTTGCATCTCCGCCCCCGTATCTTTCAGCACGGTTTCCTGGATGGGACAATACATTTTTTTGCTGCGGGACACCCGGGCCCGTACCACCCCTTTGGCCCGCACCGCTTCCGGTTCCCCGCCGGGGCTGATTTGCCCGTCTTCTGCTACAATGATCTGCGGGTAAACGTAGCCGGCAATCAATAGCTGTCCCTTTTCTACCGGATCCCCCTCCTGCACCAGAGGGGTTCCTTTCATCACCAGGATTTCCTCGATTACGCCGTCCACCCGGGCCACCAAATCGGCTGGCTTCTTTTCATCATCGGCCGGGGGAAAGGTTTTTTCCGCTACCTCAATAATCATTTTCGTTCCTTGCCCCCGAATTCCCACCCAGGAAAGCTCCGGGATTTCAAGCAGTAAACTTTCCGCCAGTTCATTGCAGTCAACAGCTTTTTGGGGTACTCCCCTTTTTAGCCCCAACTCCTGGCTTTTCGTGAGAATAAGCTCCGCCGGGACCAGTTTGTTACCCGTCACTTCCACCACCCAAACAAAGGAACTGAAAAAATACAAACTCAAACAAAAAAAGAAAGTACCGAAGACGAGTACTTTTCTTCTTTTGGCTTTCATTAAATAAAAAGGGATTCCCTTTTTTTGCAGCAGCTTCACCCGGCAGGAGGAGCGCCTGATGAGGGAACGAAAGGCCTTGTACCCTCCCACGCTGACTTTTAACCGGTACTGATGCGGTTTTTCCTGCCGGATATCCCAAATGGTAATCCCCCTGCTTAAAGCCATATTGATGATTCTTTCGGGCTGAGACCCCTGCAAAGCTACTTCCACATAACCGGAGAGGCCCGAAATCCATTTCATGTCAACCACCTACCGGTAATATTTTAAAGCGGCGATTTCCCCTTCAATCAGTATTTCGTCCCGGCTGATATTCCGAATCATTAAATCCCGCCCCGTAATCTCCATTTCTCCTAAATTTACGGCAATCCGGATTTTTTCCGCCCTATACTCAATCACGCCACGGTGATTTTCCATCAACAACTGAGCCTGCCCGATGAGGGTCGTTTTGGGTAAATCATAAACAATTTCCTTCGGTAAATCTAAAAAGTCGGTTAGTTTATCCATTGAGATCCCCTCTCCTAACTGTAAAATAATCTTATGCCTTTCCCTCGGAAAACAGAACCAAAACAGCGCCCTTTTCAACTAAAAAGCCCCACGAGGCACAAAAAAACTGCCTCATCATGGTAACTTTTATCCATGATGAGACAGCTTCCGAAAGTTTCCTAAAAACGATACCCCATCCCCAAGCCCCTGCGGCGTTGCAAGGCCTTGGGCTTTTGTAAAATCTCACTCCAGGCCACCATCTGTTGTAAATTCACTCCGGCCAAAGCCATTGGATAGCCGGATGTTGATAGTTCCCCTTCGCCCGGCCCAGGCGCGGAACGAACGCTGGGCTTGATTACAGCTAGCGAACTATCGACAGGGGCGGACCCTGCCGGGGTATTGCCCGCAAGCCCTTCCATTGTTGTTTGAGCCTCCCCGGGAAGACTGTATCCCTCCATTGACTCACGATAGTAGTCTCCCCAGTCCTCCTCCTCGTAAGAAGGCTCTTCTTCCCATGCTCTCCAGGGTTCCGCTTGCGCCTCCTGCCTTGGTTCGACTACCGGTTCAAAAGACGGTGGAGGCTCCACCTGATAAGGCCGCGGCGGCGTTTCCCTGCTCATCCCCTGCCTACGGTCCTTGAAGGCCCGGGAAAATATGATCAACAAGAAAATCAGAAAACCTATTAAATCTTCCAAGGGGCTCCCCCCTTTCTTAAACTCATTTTTCCGTCTGTCTTATTACGACGTCAGCCCTGTTCCTGTATCCTTTATCTGCCTTGTTCCTGATTATTGGGTACGGTGCCCTTGGCAATTGCTTCCCGCATACCGGTATCGGCCAGGATATTCTGCAACTGATAGTAATCCATAACGCCCAGTTTGCCTTCCCGCAGCGCCTGCGCCATCGCTTGGGGAACTTCGGCCTCTGCTTCCACAACCTTCGCCCGCATCTCCTGGGTCATCGCCTTCATTTCCTGTTCACGGGCTACCGCCAAGGCCCGGCGTTCCTCGGCCTTGGCCTGGGCGATCCGCTTGTCGGCTTCCGCCTGATCGGTTTGCAGTTGGGCACCGATGTTCCGTCCCACATCCACGTCGGCAATATCAATCGACAAAATCTCAAACGCCGTTCCCGCATCCAGCCCCTTGTTCAGCACGGTCCGCGAAATTAGATCGGGGTTTTCCAAGACGGCCTTATGAGTTTCCGAGCTACCAACCGTGGTGACAATTCCTTCGCCGACCCGGGCAATAACAGTTTCTTCCCCGGCACCCCCCACCAGACGGTCAATATTCGCTCTTACCGTGACCCTGGCTTTAGCCCTTACTTCAATCCCGTTTTTGGCCATCGCCGACACAGTCGGGGTTTCAATCACCCGCGGATTAACGCTCATCTGCACGGCTTCCAAAACATTGCGCCCGGCTAAATCAATGGCGGCCGCCCGTTCAAAAGGCAAAGGAATATTGGCTCTGGCCGCCGCGATTAAAGCGTTGACCACCCGGTCCACGTTTCCGCCCGCCAGGTAATGGGCTTCCAACTGATTGGTGCTCACATTAATGCCGGCCTTATCCGCTTTAATCAAGCTGTTGACAATTAAGGCAGGCGGTACCCTTCTAAAGCGCATCCCCACCAAAGTAAAGATCCCGATCCGAACCCCGGCGGCCCAGGCGGAAATCCACAGCCCCACCGGGATAAAACTAAACAACACCGCCACAAAAACCAGAATAAGCGCAAACATGATGATGATGGAAATAATAGCTGGATCCACAAAAATACCTCCCTTTTTTTGCCGTATTGCATACGGTTTTTCTTTACCTTATGTTAAGCTGCTTATTATGCCCTACATTGTTAATTAAAGCTGCTGATTTAATTGAGGCTGCCGTTTTAATGGAAACGGCTGTGCTTAATTGAAACAACCGTTCTTCATTGAAATTACCGTGACTACCCGGGCTTTCATTCCTGCTTGACTTCCCGCACCACCAGGCTGACCCCTTCCGCACGCACCACCTCTACTTGCGCCCCTTTCTGAATAAAAGCGCCGTCCGTCACCACGTCAAGCTTCGTACCATCTTCAAGCAGAACAGTACCGGCAGGACGCAGAAGCGTTACCGCTTCCCCGCGTTTCCCTACGTAAATCGATAAATCCTCCTTCTGCGGGACGTATCCGGCCTCTGTATTATATTTTGTCCCCAAAACTAGTTTATCCCATATTTTCCGCCGGGTTAATACTTTGAAACTGATCAACACCAGCACAATCGTCCCTGCCAGGGCCAGAACCAAAGAAATAATCCCGGTTTCCCAGTTGGGAGCAGCAATGATGATACTTGCGGCAATACTGATGATGCCGCCGATCCCCGGTAAACCAAAGCCCGGGAAAAAGGCTTCCACGGCAAGGAGAATGATTCCCAGTAAAAAGAGTAAAATAGCTTCCCAACCGCTAAAGCCGGCCATCAGGTGCCCGCCGAAATAAAGGGTTAACGAGATAATCCCTATTAAACCGGCAATCCCAAAGCCCACCGTAAAAAGTTCAATGACGATTCCGGCAATGCCGATCATCAACAGCAAAGAAGCAATATAGGGATTGGTGGCAAAGCGGGTGAGGGTCTCGGCGGTGGATTGCTTGCCGATGATGATTTCCGCACCGTCCATCTCCAGGGCTTTCAGCAATTCTTCCCGGTCTTGCACGATATAATCCGCAAAACCGTGTTCCTGCGCCTGCCGGTAGGTAAGGGTTAGCAACTTCCCTTTTTCAATGACACCGGGAATTTCGATATCCCGATCCACCATGGCCATGGCAATCGTCCTGTCCCGGCCGTATTTTTCGGCAGCAGCGCCCATTTCGGCCGCCCAGAAGGACAAAATCTTTTCATCGACCTTCTCCCCGGTGCTCAGTTGGGGTTCGGCATCACCAATGGTGGAACCCGGCACCATGGCAATTTTCGGGCAGGCCAGCGTAATGTACGCGCCTGCGGAAATTGCTCCTCCTTTGACCAAAGCCACCACCGGGGTTTTTGTGCGGTCGATGGACTTGCGAATCTCCATGGCGGAATCCACCATTCCGCCCGGCGTGTCGATCTCCAAAAGGATAAGATCCGCCTGCTCTTCTTCGGCTTCGCCGATACTTCTTTCAATGAAACTAGCGAGTCCCGGATCAATCATTTCTTCCACCGGGACCACATACACCTTGGGGGCAGGCGCGGCCAAAGCGTTTGCCCCCAAAAAACAAACCAGGAGCATCCAAAGCAGACTTGTTAAAAATATTCTTCTTTTCATTTTCCACCCCAAACGTCAAATTTTAATACTATTATACTTTAGCGTTCTGTTAACGTAAATATCAACCTTCTAAAAAGCATCCGCCCTTACCGGCCGGGGGTTGACCATATGTGTCACAATTCGCCATTATTACCTGATTTTTTACTATTGCCAAACGGAAAATTATTTTATATAATATATAGTGTTTGGCGCATTCTTTTGCGCCAAAATTTTCCATTTTATAAAGGTAGGAGGTTTTTGTGTTTAGCAGTAAGTACAACAAAATACCGTTGCTCTTTCTGTTTTGTACAGCGGTAACCGTTGCGGCAATTTTCTGTTATTGCGAACTTTACGAAGAAAACAATCTTTTAAAACAACAACTACTGAATACGCACGAAGAAACCACGCAATTGAAAGAAGAACTATCTAAAACCCAGGAGGAAGCAAAAATCTTAAAAGAACGACTGACCACAATCAACCGGTTCGCACAGATTTACAACACCAGCCCCGAAGTAATCTCTCTCGTTTTTCGGGAAAGTGAGAAAAACGGAGTTCACCCCGGAATCATGCTGGAATTAATTAAAACGGAAAGTAACTTTGATCCCAAGGCGGTGAGCAAAGACGGCGCCAAAGGATTGTGCCAGATCCAACCGACAACGGCTCGCGAGCTTTGCCGGGAATTAGGAATAAGCTTTACGCCGCAAAAGCTTTTCAACAGCGACTTCAACATCACCTTGGGTGCTTATTACTTAAAGAAATTACTAAAGAGCAACAATGGGGACTATCATCGCGCCCTTACTGCTTACAACCGGGGTCCCGCGGGGCTGGAAGCCTATATGCGTAACCGGGGAACCGCTGTCAGCAGATACTCGCAACGCATCAGCAGTAGAGGGATGCAATATCACAACCCCAACCAATAACTCAAAAAACCCGGAGAATGATTGCCAGCAATCATCCTACCGGGTTTTTTCTTCCTCCAAACCAACTGTTTTTTGAAAAACTTACTCTTATCTGAACCTGCGCTTCCTGGCAGCTTCCGATTTCTTTTTCCTCTTCACACTTGGTTTTTCATAATGTTCATGCTTCCTATATTCGGCAAGAACACCTGCTTTCTGACAAGTACGCTTAAAGCGGCGGAGTGCACTATCAAGAGTTTCGTTTTTGCCTACTCTCACTTCGCTCATTCCTTTTCCCTCCCTCCACTACGACCGTCTTGCTAACAAACTTGCCACGTAGCTTGCCGCAAAGATTGCACGGAAAAGTAAAATAACACACCACTATTATACTTAAAGAGCAATAGGGGGTCAAGAATTAACCTGGCGGCCAAAGCATTTTTCTCCCACCTAACAAATGGAAGTGGAGATGCCCTACTTCTTGTCCTCCCTCTTTACCACAATTATTGACCACTCGATAACCATCAGCCAGTTTTAAATCGCGGGCAATATCCCTGATCTTCCCATGCAAATAGCCAATTAAGCCCAGGTGTTCATCCTGAAGGGCAGCCAGACTCTCGATATGCTCCTTCGGAATCACTAAAATATGTACGGGAGCAGCCGGATTTATGTCATAAAATGCGAGGATGCGGTCATCTTCATATACTTTTTTGCTTGGAATCTCATTACTGACAATCTTACAAAAAAGGCAATCACTCATGAATACCTACACCTCCTTCTCCTGCTTCTTCTTTCCCCTTCTTATTCTCCCACACGCTTTCTTTCTCCTTCTCTATTGTATCTGGAAAAGCTCTCCAATACAATATCCCCCGGCAAATTCCCGCAAAAATACGGGGACGATCTTCCCCCGGAGCAACTCCGGCGACGAAGGAGCGGTAAAACGTACCTTTAAATAATTGGCGCTGCTGCCTTCCCACAGCGTGGCGTCGCTTTGTTCCTCCACCAAAACGTCCACCACCCGAAGCAGGAACTTCTCTGCATAGCGTTCTTCCAGTTTTTCGCCTAAACGGAGCATCCTTCTGCTCCGGGCTTCCTTCACCGGAGCAGGAATCTGGTCCGGAAAATCCGCTGCCGGTGTGCCCTGCCGTGGCGAATATTTAAAAACATGCAGCCTGCTAAAACCTACCTTCTCCACAAAGCGCCAATACTCCTGAAAATATTCCTCTTTTTCCCCCGGAAAACCAACCATGACATCGGTGGAAATGGCAATATCCGGCACCGCCTTTTTGATCTCCGTAACAATTTCCAGGTATTGGGCGGTAGTATAGGGCCTGTTCATGGCCCGGAGAATGGCATCATGGCCACTCTGTAAAGGCAAATGCAAGTGCGGGCAAAAATTCCGGTATTCTTTCAGCATTCTGATGATGCCCGGCGTAACCTCGGTAGGTTCTAAAGAACTCAAGCGCCACCGCACATTGAAATCAAGACGCAGCAAATCCAGCACCAGTTTCTCCAGGTTATATTTTTTGCCCAAATCCTGCCCGTAAGCACCTAAATGAATCCCCGTGAGGACAATTTCTTTAAAGCCCTGCCGGATGAGTTTCTCCGCTTCCTGTAAAGCACTTTCTACCGGTCGGCTGCGCACCGGGCCACGGGCATAGGGGATAATGCAATAGGAACAAAACTGATTGCACCCTTCCTGCACTTTCAAATACGCCCGGGCCCTTTGGACGTCTTTTTCCGCCGTTATTTCTTCAAAGTCCTTTAAATCCGCGTACTTGCGGACCACAACGCGGGGTTCGTCGGAAAGCTCTTCCAGCAAATCCACCAAACGGGACTTCTCGTTGGTCCCCACAACCAAGCTCACCCCGGGAATCTTTTGTATCGCGTCGGCATCGGTCTGGGCATAACAGCCCGTAACCACCACTTTGGCCCGGGGATTGGTCTTTACCGCCCTCCGGATCATCTGCCGCGACTTGCGGTCCGCAAGATGCGTAACCGTACAGCTATTAATCACATAATAATCCGCCTGGTCCGCAAAGTCCACGACCTCGTAGCCCCGCTCCCGAAAGAGGGCGGAAAGGGCCTCCGTTTCGTTTTGATTCACTTTGCAGCCCAGGGTATAAAAGGCAATCCGCTTGCCCGCGGCTGTTTTTTCGCTCATTATCCCAAATCCCCCCACGCAAACATGACCAGCGCGATCGACACCAGGCTGGCGGTCTCGGTACGCAAAATCCGGGGACCAAGCGTGACGGGGATGGCCCCGTATTCCTTCATCCTGTCCACCTCTTCTGCGGCCAAACCGCCTTCGGGCCCGATGACCAAATAAACCGGCGCGGCAAAAACTTCTCGGCCGGTTGCCTTTTGTTCATTTTGTACGGTTGCTTTTTGCCCTATGGAATCTTGTCCCGTTAAATCCTGTCCTATTGCTTCTTGTCTCGTTGTATTCTGCCCCATTAAGACTTCCTTAAAGGAGACGCCGCCTTCTTCCCACGGCACAAAAAAGTGCCGCTTTTGCGGCAAGCGCTCCAAAAACTCCCCAATACTACAGGGAGTCACTACCTCCGGCACGAAGGCACGGCCGCATTGTTTCGCCGCCTCAACGGCGATTTTTTGCCACCTTTGGCGGCGCTCTTCTTTCCCCTTAAGCTTCACCACACACCGGGCCGTCTTTAAGGGGATAATGCCCCGTACCCCTAGCTCGGTGGCTTTTTGAATAATCAGCTCCATCTTTTCCCCTTTGGGAATGCCTTGCACCAGCCACAGCTCTAAAGGGCTTTCCTTCGAGGGCGCAGGCTTCTCCTGCACCTCCACCAGGGCTTCGTTTTTCCGCAGCGCGGTGATGCGGCCTGCATACTCGTGTCCCACGCCGTCAAAAACCGCCACCACATCACCAATGGTCAAACGCAGCACCCTGGAAAGATGCGCAAATTCCTGTCCCTGAATCAGCACTTTTCCATTATTAATAGCTTCTTTCGGTACAAAAAATCTATGCATTTTCCCCTGCTCCACTATTTAAATTTCCAGACCTGGCCCACCCATTCCTCCTGGCATTGTTCCTCCAGCAGGGTAAGTCCGTTGGCCTCCGCAATAGCCGCCACTTCTGCTTTTCTTTCCTTTATAATCCCTGCGGTAAGGAAAACCCCGCCTTCTTTCAAGTGTACCCACGCCTGGGGGATTAAACGGAGAATCACATCGGCCACAATGTTCGCAATAATCAAATCCGCCTTTCCTTCTACTCCGGCCAACAGGTCGCTTTGCCGGACCGTGATGATTTTTTCCAGGCCGTTCTGGACAATGTTCTCCCGCGCCACCTCCACCGCGACCTGATCGTAATCTAAGGCCAAAACGGAGTGCGCCCCTAAAGTGGCCGCCATCATCGCCAGAATCCCGGTCCCGGTGCCCACATCATACACCACGTCCCCCATCCGCAGGTATTTCTCCAGGAGCGCGGCAGACATGGCCGTAGTAATATGGGTCCCGGTCCCAAAGGCCATCCCCGGGTCCAACTCAATAACCTGTTCCCCTTCCCTGGCCTGATAGCTTTCCCAGGACGGTTTAATCACAATGCGGCTGCCCAGTTTTAAAGGCTTAAAAAAGGCTTTCCAGGAGTTGGCCCAGTCTTCCTCGTCCAAAATTGCAAGCTTCACCCCGCCCGGCGCTTTTTTCCCCAGGCGGGCCAGGATTGCTTCAAGGCCGTTTTTCAATTCTTCAAGTTTTCCGGGCAGTTCTTCATTGACAGGCAAATAGCCTTTGACTACCGGGAAATTCTGCTCGAGGATTTCTTCCGGTAATTCAAAGGCGTCCCACTGTCCTTCCTCGATCTTGGTCTTGATTAAGGCCGGATCTTCAATCACAACACCGCCGGAACCTAACTCGTAAAAACACTCGGCCACCGCTTCCACCGTCTCAGGTAAGGCAACTACCGCTATCTCTTGCCATTTCATCATTTTTCTCCCCCAATGCTATTCTCCCATTCCTTTCAGGCTGTCCCACAGCCTTTCCAATAGCCCCTTCTCTCTGCCTCTGCCCTTGGGATGATAATTGCTCTTATCCGTGCTTTCGTCAAACTGTCGCAAGAGGCGCTTTTGTTCTTCCGTAAGCTTGGTGGGAGTCACCACCACAATCCTGATATGTTGGTCGCCCCGTCCGCCGCCCCGCAGATGAGGGATACCTTGTCCTTTTATCCTTAAAATAGTGTGAGTCTGGGTCCCCTCCGGAATTTTCAAAGTCGCTTGGCCTTCCAGGGTCGGGACCAATACTTCCGCCCCTAAAGTGGCCTGCACAAAAGTGACCGGGAACTCCATATAGAGGTCAACGCCCCGTCGTTCAAAGATCTCATGAGGCCTTACTTCGATAAAGACGTATAAATCACCGGGCGGTCCTCCCTTGGTCCCCGGCTCTCCTTCGCCGGATAGACGAATCCGGGAACCCGTGTCCACTCCGGCCGGTATTTTAATATGCAGTTTCCGATTTCTCCTGACCCTTCCTCTCCCGCGGCAATCCGGACAGGGACTGGTGATAATGGTTCCTTCGCCGCCACAGTCCGGACAGGTCTTAATGCTCTGGAAATGTCCCAGGGGTGTGCGCTGGCTCATCCGCACCTGCCCGGTGCCCTGGCATCTGCTACACGTACTCGGACTGGTCCCGGGCTTAGCTCCGCTACCCTGACAAGTAGAGCACTTTTCCAAACGGGGGATCTCGATTTCCTTTTCCACCCCAAAAGCGGCTTCTTCAAAGGATAAAGAAAGGTCATATCTTAAATCGGCGCCCTGCTGCGGCCCGCGGGTTCTGGCACTTGTGCCACCCCCAAAAAACATATCAAAAATATCGCCAAAACCGCCAAAATCGCTTCCATCGCCGAAGCCGCCAAAACCACCAAAACCGCCGCCGCCAAAACCGTTAGGGTCAACGCCGGCATGGCCAAACTGGTCGTAACGCTGGCGTTTTTCGGGGTCGCTCAAAACTTCATATGCTTCATTTATTTCTTTAAACTTTTCTTCGGCTGTTTTATCGCCCGGATTTACATCGGGATGATACTGCCGGGCCAGTTTCCGATAAGCCTTCTTTATCTCTGCTTCTCCGGCGTTCCTGCCTAGGCCGAGAACTTCGTAATAGTCTCGCTTCGCCACGATGTCACCTCACTCTCCACACAAAAAGAGTAACCGGCTTCCGGATATTCTCTTTTCCAGAAGCCGTATCCTCTTCATTGCGCCTTTAATTCTGTCACAGGGAAAGCTTCCTAGTTCTTTCCTTGGTTATTGTCATCCTTGATTTCATAATCGGCATCGACAATATCTTCCTTAGCCCCGGCTTGCCCGGTCGCTCCGCCGGGTCCGGCCGTGCCGCCCGGACCACTCTGACCGGCTCCCGCATCGGATTGTCCCTGCTGATACATCCGCGAGGTTAAGCCGTATAACACCTGGGTTAATTCCTCCATCTTCGCTTTCATTTCTTCCACATTTCCGCTGCCTACGGCTTTTTGCAGGGTTTCTTTCGCTTGCTCGATCTTTTCTTTTTCTTCCGCGGTAGCCTTGTCGCCGGCTTCTTTGAGGGTTTTTTCGGTCTGGTAGATGAGATTGTCTGCCTGATTCTTGATTTCTACTTCTTCTTTCCGTTTTTTATCTTCCGCGGCGTATTGCTCGGCCTCTTTCACCATGCGCTCGATTTCTTCCTTGCTTAAGCCGGAAGAAGAGGTAATGGTAATCTTTTGCTCTTTTCCGGTGCCCAAATCCTTCGCCGAGACGTTAACAATCCCGTTGGCGTCAATATCAAATTTTACTTCAATCTGCGGAATCCCACGCGGCGCAGGCGGAATCCCGGACAGTTGGAAACGCCCTAAAGTCTTGTTGTAAGCAGCCATTTCCCGTTCACCCTGCAGCACGTGAATCTCCACCGAGGTCTGGTTATCCGCCGCCGTGGAAAAGACCTGGCTCTTGGACGTAGGAATCGTCGTATTCCTTTCAATCAGCTTCGTGAACACGCCGCCTAAGGTTTCAATCCCCAAAGAAAGGGGGTTGACATCCAACAGCAGGACATCTTTCACATCTCCGGCCAGAACGCCGCCCTGGATGGCCGCGCCAATGGCCACACACTCGTCAGGATTGATTCCCTTGAACGGTTCTTTGCCCAGCAGCTTCTTAATCGCTTCCTGAACCGCCGGAATCCTGGTGGAACCACCCACCAGCAGGATTTTGTCAATATCCTTCACATCTAAACCGGCATCTTTAAGGGCCTGACGGGTGGGCCCCATAGTCGCTTCCACCAGATCGGCCGTCAACTCGTCAAATTTGGCCCGGGTTAGAGTCATATCCAAATGGGCCGGACCTTCCGCCGTTGCCGTGATAAAGGGCAGGTTAATGTTGGTGGTCATCACGGAAGACAACTCGTGTTTGGCCTTTTCCGCCGCCTCCTTCAGGCGTTGCAGCGCCATCCGGTCATTTTTGAGGTCAATGCCGGTTTGTTTCTTAAATTCCTCATTCATCCAATCCACAATGCGGGCGTCAAAGTCGTCTCCCCCGAGACGGTTATTCCCGCTGGTGGCTTTAACTTCAAAAACACCTTCGCCCAACTCCAGGATGGATACATCAAAAGTTCCGCCACCCAGGTCAAAAACCAGGATGGTCTGGTCTATTTCCTCTTTGTCGATTCCGTAAGCCAGGGCCGCCGCCGTAGGCTCATTGATAATCCGCAGTACTTCCAGCCCCGCAATGATCCCCGCATCCTTCGTCGCTTGCCGCTGGGAATCGTTGAAATAAGCCGGAACGGTAATTACCGCTTGCGTGACCGTAGTGCCAAGGTAAGCCTCAGCGTCCGCTTTCAGCTTTTGCAGAATCATCGCAGAAATCTGCTGAGGAGTTAATTCCTTATCATCAATTTTCACTTTATAATTCGTTCCCATCTCTCTTTTGATGGATTGAATGGTCCGTTCCGAATTGGTGATGGCCTGTCTTTTCGCCACTTGCCCGACTAATCTTTCTCCGGTTTTCGAAAAGGCCACAATCGAAGGAGTAGTTCTATTCCCTTCGGAATTGGGGATAACAACCGGTTCCCCGCCTTCCATCACTGCTACACATGAGTTGGTTGTTCCTAAGTCAATCCCTATCACTTTTCCCATTGCTTTTTCCTCCTCAATTTATCAAGAATTTCATCAAAGAACTTTTAAGCAAAACCTTTAACCTTTTTGGACCACTTTCACCATGGAAGCGCGTAATACTTTATCCTTAAATAGATATCCTTTCCGGAATTCCTCCACGATTTGATTTTCCACCATTCCTTCTTCGGCCGGGGCCTGCATGACCGCCTCGTGATAGACCGGATTAAACTCCTTCCCTAGGGCTTCGATGGGCTGCAACCCTTCTTTTTGCAGGATTTCCTGCAACTGCTTGATAATCATCGTGATCCCGGTAAAAGTTTTCTTAGTTTCTTCACTTTGCTGTTCTAAAGAAGCCATGGCCAAATCAAAGTTATCCAGAACCGGCAACAGCTTCTCAACTAAGCCCATACAAGAGTATTGGATCCATTCTTCTTTCTCTTTGTTGACCCGTTTCCGGTAATTATCAAATTCCGCGTGGATCCTCAGCAAGCGGTCCTGAGTCTCGGCCAATTCCGCTTGCAGCGCCTCGATCATCTTTGCGGGGTCTTCCTGCGTTTCTCCGCCTGAGGCCGGGCTTTCTTCGCCCTGTTCCCCCTCACCTGTGGTTGCGGCGCTTTCGTTTTCTTCCGGCCCTTTTTCTTCATTTATATAATCACGGGAACTTTCCTCCGTTCCCTTCTCTTCGAAAGTCTCGGCGGATGCCTTATTTAAATCTTCATGAAAAGTGCCCCTTAATGTATCACTTGAATTTTCACTTAATTTCTTTGCTTTTAGTTTTTCTTCATGCAATTTTTCTTCCTCCCTGGTTTTCCTCCCGCATGTTTTCTTCTTCCGCTATTCGTCCTTGGGCGGATGCGCAACAGAGCTTTGCTCCTTTTTCTTGATAATGGTCTCAATGCGCAGCACGGCCTCCGCGACCTCTCCGGCCGCTTTCAGCGCATATTTTTTTACCAGCACCGGATCATAAATGCCCATTTCCTGCATATCGGCAATTTCTCCGGTATCACAGTTGATGCCCAAAGCATCATTCTTCTTTTCCACCTGGGCCGCCACGACCAAACCTAATTTCTCCAGCGGATTAAACCCGGCATTGAGCACAATTTGGGCAAAAGGCTCCTTTAACGCTTCGATGACACAATCGATCCCGTAAACAGCCATCCCTTTGGCCTGCTGCCGTAAAGCGCTGATTTCACGGGAAATCGCCAGTTCCGCGGCACCTCCGCCGGCGATAATCCCTCCCTTGACCGCCGCCTGCACGGCCGCAGCCGCATCCTTGGCGATCCGCTCCCGTTCGCCCACCACTTCTTTGGTGGAAGCTCCTACGATTACCGTAGCCTGGGCTTTACCTTTCCCGCCCATAATGCAAACGTGTTTGAGTTTTTCGTCTAACCGGACCTCTGCCGCTTCTCCCAAAAGCTGCGCCAGCTCGGCTTCCGTCTTTTTTAAACCGGTGCGTTTCACCATCTTGGCGCCGGTAAACTCCGCCGCCTGCTGCAACTCTTTATGGGGAACCCGCTGCAGAACCATAATTCCCGCATCGGTGCAAATTTCTTCGGCTTTATCATGAATGCCCCGATCCACCAAAACAAGCCCCACACCCAGCCGAGCGACTTTCGCCAGATTATCGGCAAACTCCTCCTGCAGCTTCATATACCGGGAAAAACCGGTTTCCGTTCCTAAAGCCTCATCTTCCAATTCTTCCGGTTCTAAAGCATCATCGATTACTAAAACCTTTACAGAGCGCAGTTTTTTCGGCATCTCAACATTAACCGGCTCTTTCTCAATGATGACCCCGGACACCACCTGGTTATCTGCTCCTTCTACCGCCCGGATGTTCTCCGCCAACTTAAAGCCGGGATCCAACAGTTTTTCCTTGCCCAGGACCTGAGCCGCCTGTGTTACTAATTCGGCAATGTCCTCATTTTCGCGGGCCGCCACCCGGGCCACGTCCCTGAGCACCGGTTCATCCAACTCGTCAATGGCCTGCGCCCGGCTTTCAAAGACTTGTAAGGCCTTGCCAATCCCCAGCCTCATTCCTTCTATGACTTTAATCACCGGGACGCCCTTCATGACCTGGTTAACCCCTTCGTTCACCAACGCGCCCGCTAAGATCGTCGCTGTGGTGGTACCGTCCCCGATTTCGACCTGCTGCGCCTTGGCGATATTGATTAACAGGCGGGCAGCAGGATGATTGATATCCATTAATTCCAGGATGGTCACCCCATCATTGGTGATCACCACATCCCCGAACTGATCCATCAGCATGGTATCCAGCCCCTTCGGGCCAATAGTTCCTTCCACCGCTTGCGCAATGACCCTGATGGCATTGGCATTAGTCATTAAAGCCGATACATTCTCTTCCTCCCCGGTGCTACGGCTGTTTTGCTGTTTAGCGTTCATTTCCGGTACCCTCCATCACATTATCCCAGATCCCATCACAAACCAATTATTTGACTTTCTTTAAAGCATCAGCCAGGACGGTTGTGAAGAACTCCACCATGCTGACCGATTTGGAGTACTCCATGCGGGTAGGCCCCAGCACCCCTAAAGTACCAATGGGGTTCCCGTCCACCTCATAAGCGGCAGTAATCAAACTGCAGTTTTTCATTCCTTCATAAGGATTTTCAGAGCCGATTCGTACGGTGAGCCCAACGCTGGGTCCGGTGCTCAACACTTCCTTCAGCACTCTTTCCTCTTCCAGGAGCTCAAAAAGCTCCTTCACCTTTTCCACGTTCCTAAACTCCGGCTGATTAAGAATATTCAGGGTTCCTCCCAGGTACACCTTACTCTCATGTTCAACCGACATCACATTCTCGAGTAATTCAATCACCTGATTCAGAAAGCGCTTTTGATAATCCAGTTCGTTATAGATTTCCTGGAAAATGCCGGCTTTCCATTGTTCCAAAGATAAACCACGCAAATGCCGGTTTAAGATATACGACAAAGTCTGCAAATCTTTTTCCTCGAACTGCGTGGGAAAATCCAAAGTGCGATGCTCCACATGGCCGTTATCCAACACAATAACCAGCACGATTCGATTGTTTTCCAGGGACAATAACTGCACATGCCGCAAAATGTTTTTTCCGTAATTGGGAGCCATAATAATCGCCGTGTAGTTGGTGAGTTGGGACAAAAGTTTGCTGGTTAACTGGATTAAAGCTTCCGTTTCCCTGACCCGGTCCACTAAAACATCCTGCACATACCTTTTCATGGAATCGGCCAAGGGTTTTAACTCCATCAAACAATCCACATAATAGCGATAGCCCTGCTCGGAAGGAATTCTCCCCGCCGAAGTATGGGGCTGTTCAATAAACCCCAGTTCCTCCAAATCCGCCATTTCATTACGGATCGTGGCAGAACTAACTCCCAACTTGTATTTTCGCGCAATCGTCCGGGAGCCTACCGGATCTCCGGTAGCAATGTAATCAAGGATGAGAGCCTCCAAAATCCTTTGTTTTCTTTCATCCACTTGCATGCTTTTTTAGCTCCTTGTTAGCACTCTCCTCTCTTGAGTGCTAAATACTTTATTTTTAAAAATACCATTATGTGTTTTTTTTGTCAACATCCCTTTCCGGATATAAAACCGAGTTATTGTTATTTATTATTGCTATTCCCTCATTAACCTACAAAAATTCCTGCATAACTAAATTCGCCACAAATAAGCCCTTATCGCTTAAAGCAAGGTGGGTTCCCTTATCCTCTAAAAGCCCTTGTTGCAGAAGCTTTTCGATGGCTGGCCCGTATTTTTCTTCAATGCTCATCCCGTATCTCCGCCGGAATCCTTCCTTATTAACCCCTGCGCGGAGCCGCAAACCCAAAAACATGGTTTCCGCCATGCTCAAAGCCTGGTCAATGTTTTCCTCCTCCGCCAGCGGCAGCTTCCCTTGGACAAGCTGCGCTATATAATCTTCGACGGAGGAAGTGTTTTTGTACCGTACCCCCTCAAGGAAACCGGCCGCTCCCGCCCCTAAGCCTAAGTATTCTTCGTTTCGCCAATAGATTTGGTTATGGCCAGCCTCCTTCCCCGGCAAAGCAAAATTGCTGATTTCATAATGCCGGTAGCCCTGTGCCTGTAAATACTCGATGGCCTCCCGGTACATAACATATGCAGCATCCTGGTCAAACTCCCTTAAAAGTCCCTTTTCCACTAAAGAAGCAAAGGGTGTGCCTTCCTCAATCTTTAACTGGTAGACGGAAAGATGCTCCGGATGAAGCTCCACCGCTTGCCGTAGGCTTTCCCGAAAGCTGGACAAGCTCTGCCCCGGCAAACCATACATCAGGTCCAGGCTAATATTGGCAATGCCCATTTGGCGCGCTAAAGTAAAGCTTTCCACCACCTCCTGGGCTGTATGGATCCGTCCCAACGCACGCAGTTCCTGCTCCGAAAAGCTTTGTACCCCCAAAGAAAGCCGGCTGCACCCGGCCTCCTTTAAACACGCCAGCTTTTCCCGCTCGATGGTCCCCGGATTGGCTTCCACCGTTATTTCCGCATCCTCGGGCAGTTGAAAAAGCTCCCGGAGACGGCTGATTAACAAAAAAAGCTGCTTTCCGGTTAAACTGGTGGGGGTTCCCCCGCCCAGGTACAGGGTTTGACCGGAAAGCCCTTGCTCTGCCCCATGGCCACCGTCATTATTACCGCCATTACCAGCAGCAATACCACCGCCATTAGCAACGGCATTAGCATTAGCATTAGCATCGGCATTAGCAACAGCCTTACCACTGGCACGTGTGCCACGATAACGCTGCCGGTAAAGCTCGCCTTCACGAAAAAGAGCGGCCAGATAGGCTTCCTTGTCCTCGCTGCTATATCCGGCGTAAGAGACAAAATCACAGTAATGGCACTTGGCCTGGCAAAAAGGCACATGGACATAAATGCCGACCTTTTTCTTCGGTTTCATCTTCTCAATCCTCATCGTCCAGGCTCAACACCGCCATAAAGGCTTCCTGGGGGATTTCCACGTTGCCGACCTGCTTCATCCGCTTTTTCCCCTCTTTTTGTTTTTCCAGCAGTTTCCGTTTGCGGGTGATATCGCCGCCGTAGCACTTATCGATCACATTTTTCCGAAGTGCTTTGATGTTCTCCCGGGCGATCACCTTATTGCCCACGGCGGCCTGAATCGGTACTTCAAAGAGCTGACGGGGAATCAAACCCCGTAGTTTTTGCACCAGAGCGCGCCCCCGCGGATAAGCCCGTTCCCGATGCACAATAAAAGATAGCGCATCAACGATTTCATTATTAATCAGGATATCCAGCTTGACCAGGTCGGACACTTGATAATCGGCCAGTTCGTAATCTAAAGAAGCATAACCCCGCGTCCGGGATTTTAACTGGTCAAAGAAGTCATAAATAATCTCGCTTAACGGTAAATCATATTTGAGCATCACCCGGCTCGGTGAAAGGTAGTCCATCGTAATGAAGGTTCCTCTTTTCTCCTGGGCTAATTCCATCACCGCACCCACATAATCGGTGGGAACCATAATCGTCGCCTGCACAAAGGGTTCGGCAATTTCCTCAATTTCTTGCATGGGCGGAAGTTCAGTGGGGTTATCAATAGAGATTTGCTCCCCGTTTGTCTTGCGAACACGATAAACCACACTGGGCGCCGTCGTGATCAATTCCAGTTTATACTCCCGCTCCAGCCGCTCCTGCACAATTTCCATATGCAACAAGCCCAGGAAGCCGCAGCGAAAACCAAAGCCTAAGGCCACCGATGTTTCCGGCTCGTATTGCAGCGAGGCATCATTAAGCTGCAGCTTTTCTAAAGCATCCCGCAGGTTTTCGTAATCACTGGTCTCCACGGGATAAAGGCCGCAGTACACCATGGGTGTAGCTTTGCGGTAACCGGGCAGCGGGGCCGGGGCCGGATTGGCGGCTGTAGTAATGGTATCGCCCACCCGGGTGTCCCCCACATTTTTAATGCTGGCCGCCATGTAACCGACCATTCCGGTGGGAATTTCGTCGACGCTCTTCATCTCGGGCACAAAAACGCCCACTTCCGTTACCTCAAAGGTTTTCCCGGTGGACATCATTTGAATGACGTCCCCTTTTTTGAGAGAACCGTTGACCACCCGGAAATAGGAGATGGCCCCTTTATAGGAATCAAAATGGGAATCGAAAATCAAGGCTTGCAAAGGCGCATTGGGATCTCCCTTGGGTGCCGGGATTTTGTGGACAATCGCCTCCAGGATTTCTTGGATGCCGATTCCTTCCTTGGCGGAAGCCAAAATCGCCTCCCTGCAGTCTAAGCCAATGACCTCTTCAATTTCCTGCCGCACCCGTTCCGGCTCCGCCCCGGGTAAATCGATTTTATTAATCACCGGAATAATCTCCAGATCATGCTCTATGGCCATGTAGACGTTGGCCAGAGTTTGCGCCTCAATCCCTTGCGCCGCATCTACGACCAAAATCGCCCCTTCACAGGCCGCCAGGCTCCGGGAAACCTCATAGGTAAAATCCACATGACCCGGTGTGTCAATGAGATTAAGCATATAGGTTTCGCCGTTATCCGCCGTGTAATTCATGCGCACCGCTTTTAGTTTGATGGTAATGCCCCTTTCCCGTTCCAGGTCCATTTTATCCAGGACCTGTTCCGTCATCTCCCGGGCGGTCAAGGCGCCTGTAGCTTCCAGCAAACGGTCGGCCAGCGTTGATTTGCCGTGGTCGATATGAGCAATTATGCAAAAATTACGGATATATTTTTGCTCCAATCTTGTATTGCCTCCTTAAAGATCGCTTGTCAACACCATCCAATTCTATAAGTATATCGGAAAAAAAGCACATCAGCAAGGTTTTGGATTATTTGTCCCTGAACTGATGTGCCATCTCAATGCATTTGCCAAATTCCACAATCTCCGAAGCTTTAATGGTTTTTAAGAATCCGGGGGTAAAAAGAAATATTTTTCGGACTCATATTTTTGTAATACTTCGTCTTCCGTGAGCATATGTACAGCCATCTTTTCTTTTGCATTAAAGGTGCTAACCTCCTTAATGCTAAAATGCTATTTTTTCCCATTATATTATTTCTTTTCATAGAATTTTCGACTTGTTTTAAAGCTATTTATATTATTCTCGCCTTACGCAATTTTTCCCTGCCAAAACGACGCAATAAAATATGCTTCACCTGTTCTACTTCTTCCATTTTCAGCAAGAGGGCAAGTAACCCAAAGATAATGACCCCCACCGTAACGCCGCTACCTACCTGGATTATCTGTCCCGTTTTGGTAGCCGTATCGACAACGGAGGCCACAATATTGGCTGTTCCATAGGCGGCAAGTCCCATCAAGAAAGAAATACCCAGGGTCAGCAGAAATGAATGCAGAATTCTTCGTCCATCGAACGCCCCGGCTTTTATACGGAATATATAGAGCAGTATTAACATATTAAAAATACCCGCCAGGGAATAGGCCAAGGCTAATCCCCCATGCCCCAACGGCTTAATCAATATAAAGTTCAAGGCAATATTCACGAGGATCGTCACTATGCCTACGGTTACCGGGGTCCGCGTATCCTGTAAGGCATAAAAGACCCGGTTCAACAATTGCAGAACCGCATAGGCAAAAAGTCCGAAACAATAAAACAACAGCGCAAAGGCAGTGGCACTGGTGTCCTCAGGGGTAAACTGCCCCTGCTGAAAAAGTAACCTGACAATGGGTTCCTTTAAGACGATCAAGCCGATTGCGGAAGGAACCGTAATAAAAATAATCGTCCTAATGCCCAGCGACATGGTCGCTTTAAACTGGTCCCTTTCCTCCCGGGCAGCCTGTCCGGTAAGGGTGGGGAATACCGCCACCGCTACCGCGATGGCAAAAACACCGATCGGTAACTGCATGATTCTTTGCGCCGCCCGCAAGGCGGAGATCATCCCATCCGGCAAGGTCGAACCTAAATATTGATTCACAAAAAGGTTAAAGTGGGTCACGGACAAGCCGATTAAGACCGGGATAATCAGCGCACCGATCTTTCTGACCCCGGGATGTTTTAAATCAATGACCGGATGGTAATGCAAGCCAACCTTCCGTAAAGCGGGAACCTGGACCGCAAAATTAAAAATGGCCCCGGCAACTACGCCAATGGCAAAACTGATGATGCCCAGTTCCGGACCATAATAATGGAAGAGGAGCACCCCGACCAGAATAATCCCGAGATTATAGCACACCGACCCTAAGGCGGGAGCCAAAAACTTTTGATAGGAATTAAGAATCCCCATGGAGATCCCGTTTAAGGCCATGAATAAAGTTTGCAGAAACATGATCCGCGTCATCGTTACGGTAAGGGCCTGATTTTCCGGGCTAAACCCGGGAACAAGCAAATGTACCAACGCCGGGGTAAAGATAACGCCTAAAACAATCCCCCCCAGCATGAGGATGAGCACAAGATTAAAAACCGTGCTGGCTACCCGCCAACCTTCCTCTTCCTGATTTTTCGCAATATAACCGGAGAAAACAGGAATAAAGGCCGAGCTCAAAGCCCCACCTACCAATAAGTAATATAGAAAATCGGGAATTGAAAAAGCCGCGTTATATGCATCGGTAAGATGGTTTTGACCAAAAGCGGCATAGATAACCATGTCCCTTGCATATCCGAGAATCCGCGACAGAACCATGGCCACCATGATTATGCCGGCGGCTTTCGCTACTTTGGTACCTGTTGACGACATCTGGACTGACCCCTTTTCTTTACAACTACTTTATAACTTTCGCTACCTTATTTTATCACTTTAGCTTTGTCGATTAAATAGTCCATAGTCGCTTTTCCTGTGGAAAGTCCCTGGTTGATTCCTTCTTTAAAGGCTTCGAGAATGGTCGGTCCTTCGTACCGGGTGATTTGCCGCATCTTGTGGGAAACGGCACTAAGCCCCGAAATCGTCAGGGCGAAAATTAAAATGATGACCAAAGCCAGTTTTACTCCGTAATAACCCATCAGTTGTTTCCACCTTTACCACGAACATCGTACACATCTATTAATCATTACCATTATCTTTTCCTATTTTTATGCGGTATCGAACCGGTCGGTCACTCCTGCTTCAAAACAGCGGCCAGGACATCAGCCATAAGCTTGGCCGCTTCCGCCGCTTCTTCCTCTTTATTCAAATCACTGCCGAATTCCAAAAGCAAAGCCCGTGTATGTAAATTCTGATTATAGCGGCGATCCTTGTAAAGCCGTACGCATTTGATTAAACCGGGATAAAGCTCGTTCGCCTTTTTCTCCAGGCGCTCGGCAAAGGCTAAATTCTCTTTGTAACGGGGGTGTTCGGTTCCCACCACGATCATCACTTTGGCACAGTCTTTGCCCTGGATTTTGACCAGGGTATCACGGCGGGATTTCAACCCGGCATCGCGGTGAATATCCAAGACCGCCTGGATTCTCGGATACTGCTGCAAGTATTTTTTCACGGTTTTCATCGAATTAAGATAGGACTTGGTGAAATCAGGATAATCGTGGATGGCGTCACTGTATATTGTCTTAATGCCATGCTTACTTTCGAGGGCTTTGGCGAACGTGCTGCTAACCGCGGCCACTCCGCCGTTTTTTCCCTCCAGTTTGGCCATGCCCTGGCTGGGTTTATAGGATTCGGCGTTATGGGTGGTGTAAATCAACACCATGGGTTCCCCATGCAACTGGACGGGCGGGAACTCATCTTCCGGGATGACGATCCACTTTTCCAAATCTTCTTCGAGCTCCGGCAGATAAAAATCCTCTTCGCCCCCTTCTTCAGGCTGCACAGTAAAGGCCGCCCGCGATGGGAAGCCGCCCCAGGCGTGGAAAACACCCTCCTTCGTCCCTGCCGCTTGCCCCACATTCAATTCACGATACAGGATGGCCACCGCATCGGTGGTGTCCACACCGGTTAAGTCCCTGATCAGCTGCGTAACTACGACGGACCAAGCAGACGGTGTTTTCGCAACTGCTGGGCTTACAGTTGCAGTTCCCGGCGCAGGATTGCCGGCATTGCCTCGAGTATAGCCTGTTTCAATCCCGGTCAGCCCTTGGCTAAGAATTACCGTGGGATCCCCGTCCATTCCCCCCAGCACGGCAAAAGCCAGTTGCAAGCAACTGCCCCGCAAAGGGAAAACAAGCAAAAGACTCCCCATGAACAATAAAATGGAGAATAAAAAAAATTTGTTGATATTAAAATAATAAAGCCGCACTCTGTGCAATCGGTATCTGAAAAACATACTCCCCATCCTTTCCCATAATTTATATGTGATGGGGAGTAGCTTTTAGAACCGCAATTGTATTTTTGCTTATCTTATTTCCGTAGGGACAAAAGCGTCAATTACCCCAATAATTAAAGATGCTAACAAGGCGCCAAAGATATTGACGTCAATTGACTGCGGAACAATAAACTGAGCTAAGTATATGACTACCGCTGCACTGATGAAACCAATCAAACCGCGGGACCGAGGGGTGACGTTCTTCCCAAGCAGTTTTTCCGCCACCCAACCCAGGAAAGCAATGACCACCGCAGCAATAATCGCGCCTGTAAATCCGGCTACCGACAAACCCGGCACCAACCAACTTACGACCAATAAAACAAGCGCAGAAATAAGGAATCGAACGATAAGACCTAACAAACCCTTCACCTTCCTTTCGTTGATTACTTATATCTTACGCTTTTTTTTAATTATTTATACAAAAAATTGATAAAAATATGTTCACCCCAGCCTAATCTTTCCTTGCCTTTTTTCAATATCAATGATAAAATTTAGTTTATGTGATAAGGAGTGAGCAGGAAACACTTGAAGGAGGTGAGCTAACATTGGCAAACATCAAATCAGCATTAAAAAGAGCACAGATCGCCCGCATTCGTACGATCAGGAATGCTGCTTATAAATCCATGATTAAGACAGCTATCCGTAATTTCGAGACTGCCCTCCAGGAAGGTCAACTGGAACTGGCAAAGGAAAAGCTGCACAAAGTAATTAAACTAGTAGATAAGATTGCCGGCAAAGGTGTTATTTCGAAAAATAAAGCGGCTCGCAAAAAATCCCGTTTAACTCGGAAATTGAATCGCGCGGTCGCCAGCTAATGTTACTGGATAATGCTCTCAATTAACGTAATTTGAGAAAAATGGCGCCAAAAATTAAAATGCTTAAGCCCTGGCTTTACCAAGGACTTAAGCATTTTTGCTTTGTTAAGGAGCAGGGATTAAATCAAAAACCAGCTTTTCCAAGGCTAAATCCGTCCTCAAGCCGGTCTTCATCCCCACATCGGCTTCCAAAACCAGTTCCAGGTTCCTTTCCAAACGCTCAATAGAAAAATTACGGGCCTGCCGCGCCATTTTGCTGACCACAAAAGGATGCAGATTTAACTCCGCAACCATCTGTTTTTCGGTCCAACCCTTTTGCAAGGCTTCTTTCACCTGCAACAAAAGCCTAAACTGGCGGGCAATCATCGCAATAATCATGACCGGAAGCTCCCCGTTAGCAAGCAGGCTACGGAGTTCCTGCAAGGCGGCCTCTCTTTTTCCTAAGCCAATGCTGTCCACAAAATTAAACATATTACCTTCTTTGGAGATGGTGACCACTTGGCGCACAGCATCCAAGGTAATGGCGCCTGCGTCGGCACAATATATAGCCACTTTCTCCAACTCATTATACAACTGGCGTAACTGATTGCCGCAATTGATAATCATATATTCCAGCGCCGGGCGCTCCAGCCTCTTTCCCCTTTTTTTCGCTTCTGAAAGAAGCCAATTACTTAAATTGGCCCCTTTGAGCTGCCCTATTTCCAAAGCCTGTCCGGCCGCGGCAATCGCTTTATAGAGTTTCGTGTTTTTTTTAACCTTCCCTTTTTGCCAAAAAACAAGGCAAGTCGACGGGGAAGGTTTTTCTAAATACTGAAGTAACACTTTAGCCTCTTCCTGGTTTTTATCGCTTTTCCCGTTTCTCCTGTTTTTTCCGTTTTGCTCATGTTCCCCCTGGCGACCGTTTTGTACGGATAAACCGTTTTCGTTCGATGAACTTTTACTTCCCGGGGTCTGAGAAGCAGCACCGATGGCTTCCGCTTCCTCCTCTTCGGCCTCCTCCTTGCTGTTCCGGGCTTGGAGCAAGGGGAAATCCTTTACAATCACCAGCCTTTTCTCCGCAAAAGCAGGTAAAGTATTGGACAGATCCACCAACTGCGCCGGCGTGTATTTTTCCCCTTCGACCACATCACAGTTGAAAGCCGCCATCTCAGGAGTAAGGATAGTCTCCTTAAAAGCGTTAATTATTTTTTCCTGAAGGTATTCCTCCTCCCCATAAAGGAGATAAACCGGAGCAACAACCCCCCGTTTCAAGCTGTTCAAAATTCTTTCGTATTGCATCAATGAAAACCCTCCGCCTCACTCTACCGGAACAATGCCCGCGAATGCCGCCCCCGACTGAACATCCCCCTTTTCCGGGGACGATACCGTCGATAAAGGCGCCAGGTAATCTGGCATAGATAGATTCCGGCGATCCCAAAAAGGAAGTACTCAAAAATGGAACGGGAAGATACGGTTAGGGAATTCTGAGCGATTAAATTAACTGCGCCTACCCGCTCCCCATCTAAATAAAACTCCATTTTCCCGCTAACCTGTCCCTTATTGACCTGCTTGTTAAACGGCTCAAGCATTACCCGCGATTCCACTTTCTGATAGGATCCCTGCGGCACAGAGATGGCCAACGCACGCTCCGGCACCAAAAGCAATTCCTTGTCTTCCTCTACCTGCACGCGAGCGGCTACCTGCTCAGGATTAGCTATTTCGAGGTTTTGGAAATTGTTAAATCCGTAATCCAGTAAAGTTTTGGCATCCGTCCAGGAATTATTCCCCACACACGCAAGAGAGACGGCAATCAGGGACCGCTGGTCACGCTCCGCGGAGGCCGCAATCGTGCATTTTGCTTCCTTCGTATAACCGGTTTTTATTCCGGTACACCCGTCATAAGACCACAACAACTGGTTCTTATTAATCAGTCTGGTCTGCCAGGCCTGGCCGTTCCAATCATATGTTTTCATCTGGGCAATTTTCCGGAAGGTCTCGTTTTGCATGGCGTAACAAGCGATTAAACCGATATCATAGGCCGTTGTATAATGATCGTCCGCATGAAGACCGTGGGCATTCACAAAATTGCTGTTTTGAGCCCCAATTTCCCGCGCCTTCTCGTTCATAATGCGGGCAAAATTCTCCTCCGTACCCCCTAAATATTCCGCTATGGCCAAAGCCGCATCATTGGCGGAATGAACCAGCGCCGCAATGGCCAGTCTGCCTACTTTTACCTTTTCGCCTTCTTCCAGATACACCCTTGTGCCATCCAAAAGAGGCGGATTGGCGCTGACGGTTACCGTATCATTCATCTTCCCGCTTTCAATCGCGATAATCACAGTGAGAATCTTGGTAATGCTGGCGGGGGGCAACTTTTCATCCTTGTTTTTCTCGTACAAAACCTGTTTCGTATTGGCATCAAGCAGGACAGCGGCTTTACCATTTATCTCAAGGGAAGGTACGGCCCAAACCGGCTGACCCTTACCGCAAAAAAGCATCACAACAAGCGCGATCAGAACACCCTTTTTCCCCATTATGTACCTCACCCTATCTAATCATCGGTCATTTGCAATACCTTTTTTATTATATCATAAAAAGGCGACTGGTCTTGCTCAAAAAATTGCCTTCCTGCAGAAACCCTGCAGCGATTTACGGCGAAAAAATAATTATTTTTTTATGGTAAAAAGGTCCGGATGGCGATTTTCTCGCCGTCACTCCTGGCCATTACCGCTCCTTTTTCCTTCGTCAGGTAAACAGGAATGCCGCGGCTCTCAAAATATGCACAAACCTCCGGGGCAGGATGCCCGAAAAGGTTCTTTTCGCCGACGGAAACTACCACGGCCCCTGGTTGCACTTGTTGATAAAAAGCTGGATCGTAAGAACTACTACTGCCATGGTGCGGGATTTTTAAAACACTCGCCCGGAGCGAAAGCTCCTGACTCAAAAGCTTTTGCACTGCTTCCTTTTCAATATCACCGGTGAACAGCCAGCTATGGCGGCCATAACTTAGCCTTAGCACTAAAGAACGGTTGTTACCGGTAAAAAGCGTCTTTTCATCAGGATGCAGCACTTCGAGGAAAACACCAGGCTCGAGCATTAGTTTTTGCCCGGCGGTCAGTTGCCGCAGGGCAATCCGCTTTTCGGCACATCTTTTTCGGAGTGCCTCTTCCATTTCGTTTTGCTTTTCCGCCGGCGGTTGCCAAAAGGTTCCTACCCGAAAATACGGCAAAATTTCCAATAAGCCTTCGCTGTGGTCCTCATGGTTGTGGGACATAATCATGTAATCAATTTTATTTACCCCATAATGAGCCAAAAAAGGAAGCAGGATTGATTTTCCCACCGAATAGGTGGAATTAGGGGTGCCTCCTCCGTCTACGAGAACGATCTTCCCACCGGGTGTTCTGATAAAAATGCTGTCGCCCTGGCCCACATCCAAAAAGACCACTTCCAACCCTTTCGGCGCCGGCCAACAGGCCAGCAAAAACAACGCGGCAATGATGCTCAGAAGCCCTACCCTGATTTGGAAGGGAATCTCCCTCAGGATATACCGGTAATAAGGATAGATGGGGATAAACCAAAGCAGCATATAGAGAAAACAAATTAAGAGGGGGGACGGACCGACCACCCAGATGCTCGCCCCATTAAAGTCGGCACACCAGATGATTAGCTCACTTAAACAATAAAGAAGGGCCCCGGCCACGACAAAAAGCGGCGCGGCCAGCCAGGGTAAAAAGCAGGAGAATAAAGTGGCCATAAAGGAAAGGACCGTGGCCACACTGCCCCCTGCCACAGCAAAAAGATTGACGAACGGCGCGATTAAAGAAAGCTGATTAAAATGATAGGCACTGATCGGAGCACTGACCAAATGGGCCGCTAAAGCCGGAGAGAGAAACTTCCCACAGCCTTTTCGGAGGAGCCAGGGGGTTAAATAAACCATCCCCGCCGTAGTGACGAAAGAAAACTGAAACCCCGCCTGAAACAACTCGCCCGGGGAAAGCAATAAAACCACCCAGGCGGCGGCCCCCAAAGAATTATAGAAGTCATATTTCCGCCCCAGCGCCAGGGCCAGCATCGCCAGTGCCGCCATCAAAGACGCCCGGATAACCGGTGAATTCCATCCTACCATCAGCACGTAGCCGAAGAGGACAACCGAACCGCAACAGAGCCGCACGAAAGGATTCGGCTTCCAAAAAGAGAGCAGGAACCAGACCACCCCTAATACGATTCCCACATGCAGCCCGGAGACGGAAAAAAGATGGACGACCCCGGTCCGTTGATAGGCCTCCCATTCTTCCTCTTCCATCAGGGTGGTATCGCCAAAAAGCGTGCCTAAAATCAGGCCTTTTTCCCGTTGCGGCAAAAGGAAATCGAGCTGCTGGACCACCTTTTTTCTCCCCGCCGCAACTAAAGCGCTAATCCCTCTTGCCTTTTCCAAAAGCCTAAGTTCGCCTTTTTGGCAATTCACGATGAGGAAGACGCCCCGGTTGGCCAGGTACTCCCGGTAATTAAACTCGCCGGGATTACGAGCCTGCCTTGGTAAAGCAATTACCCCTTCAAAATAGACTCTGTCCCCGGGAGCAAGCATCCTTCCAAGCCCCGGCGGCCCTTTTATCAATACTTGTTTCAGCAAGGGCTTGTCCACGGGCTTTGCACCGTCATGATCGTTTAACGGCCTCCGATCGGCCCTTTGCTGACCCATCCGGTCAAGGGACAGCTCAAAAGACACCCCGAACGTATTTTCTTTAGGGTAAGTGGTGATGGTTCCTTCCCCGTACACCTGTTTGCCGTCCGTTTCCGGGGATACGAAGCACTCCGGATAACGACTCAGGCTATACCATAAGCCGCCCAGGAACAAGATGCAAAGAAGCAAAAAGCCGGTAAGCCATCTTCCCAACTCGTTTTCTTCCGGTTTTTTGCTTTCTTCCGTTTCTTTCCCGACGATGAACATCTCATTGATGATCTTCTCCCCTGCTTTTTTCTCTTCCGGATTTTCTTTTTCCGTTTTTTTTCGGAGAAACAGACTTACCAGGGCAGCAAAAAAAGACGCTCCGGCCAGCACCAGCCAAAGCGTTACCCACGATGTAAAAAGTCGTGCCAAGATAATCCCGGTGATAAAAATAAGGCATCCTGTCAATAGCGGACGATCCATCCCTACTCTTCCTATTCCTTCTTTTTATGCCGTTTCTATGTCTACTCCACCGTGACCTGCTCTCTAAACTTGGCTAAAGTAGCCGGCCCGATCCCGGAAACCTCGAGCAACTCTTCGACGGTGGAAAAGGACCCTTTCTTTTGGCGATAGGCAATAATCCGTTGCGCCAGGGCCGGCCCAATCCCGTGCAGGCTCTCCAGTTCGGCTTGCGAAGCTGTATTAATATTGATTTCCCCGGGAGTCGAGGGGGCTTGAGGATTAGATTCAATTAACCCGATTTGATCCGCCGGTGTCACCTGGCCAAAGCCATCGGCCGAGGTGGAAGAAATAGCCCCTTGTCCGGAAGCAGAAGATAAAGCGGTATTTTGCGCTGAAGTTTGCCCGGAAGTGTGCCCTGCAGCACGCTGCTTTGTGCTTTTCTTGGCCACAGTGGTGCGGGAATCACCTTGGTTCCCACTGCCACTTGCCCCTTCCGTTAACTGAAAGGGCACATCGATTTGTTTCCCGTCCTGAAGTGGCAAAGCCAGATTCAATTGGCTTAAATCAGCTTCGGGAAGGGGGACCGCCTGCCGAATTGCCTCATTAACCCGCTCCCCTTCCTCAAACTGGTACACACCTGGTTTCTCTACCGCGCCCACCACATGGATAAACAACTGCCGGGAGGGGTTGGGCTCCGCCGCCTCCTGCTCCGGATCAGCCTTATCCAAGTTCCCCTGCCCACCGTCGGTTAAGAAACCCGGGGTGGTGGAGGCGCCAATAAACCCGGTCTGACTATGCAGACTCTGTAACCGCAGCTCCTGATATTTTGCTCCGCCCCAAAAAAGGAGCACGGCAACAAAAATAGAAGTGATAATTTGAACTTTAAAAGGAACCCGCTCCATCAACCTTTCAACCCCATTTCTCAATCACAGAATCAAACATCTTTTCCCATTATTCGTGATGTTTTTGGTTATTCCTGCCTAATTATCCTTTTTTTATAATTAATTTATGTTTCCCCTGGACTAAACAAACAATTTTAACATCATGTAGCAAAAAATCGCCCTTTTCTATGCTGCCTTACGTTTAAAATGAAGAAAAAGACTGTTCGCAATCAGCACAATCTTAATGGAAAAAAATGCAGTAATTCATATCCTGTGGTAAAATGATATCAATACATGGAGACAAGTGAAATCACTCAATTCAGAGGAGGTTTTCGCAAAACAATGTCGAAAAAAGAGCAAATCAGAGCAGCTGCCGTTAAAATCATCGCCCGTGACGGCTTTTTCAATGCCACCACCGACAAAATTGCCGCGGAAGCCAAAGTAGCTGTGGGCACCTTGTATAATTATTTCTCCTCCAAAGAAGAGATCCTGGATTATATCTTTGCCGTGGAATTTCAAAAAAGATATGACTTTTATCAAAATATGAAAAACTGGCGCATGGACTGGTTTTTGAAAATTAACGGCATTCTCAATTACCACCTGCAAGAATTTCTGAAAGAACCGGATGTGGCGACCATCCTTTTAGCGGAAAGGATGAACGCGCACCGTTACGCCATTCGGTCTTTAGGCGATTTTACCCAGCTTACGGATATTATCTCGGATATCCTCAATTCGGCAAGGGAGGAAAACAAAATCCGTCCTTGTGATGTCCAATGCCTTACCTTACTCATTTCCGGCTTTTTAAACGAACTGGTTTATCTAATCGCCACCACCGAAAACTATTCCGACCCGAAACAACTGCTTGATGAATTTTGCATCCTGCTGAAAAACGGGCTTAACATCTAAAGGATTTAAAGCTTTCCGTGAAGCACAGCAAAGAAAATATATCGCCAAGTGAAATAAAGCCATCTCTACACGATAAAGTGTAAAGATGGCTTAAATACTTTACTGCAATCCCTCGAGTTCCAGCAACTCCAAAGGATGTTTGATCAAAACCCGGGCGCCGGCCTCCAAAATCTCCTCGGCCGGCCGGAACCCCCACAGGACCCCTACGGGGAACATCCCGGCGCCGACCGCCGTCCGCATGTCGGTATTGGTATCCCCCAGATACAATATTTCGGCAGGGCTGACCTGCAGGCTTTTCGCAATATCCAGCGCCCCTTGGGGATCGGGCTTGCGGGGGACCCCCAGCCGCTCCCCGAAGGCCAAATCAAATTGACCCGGGAAGTACTTTTCCACGACCACCTGAGTGAATTCATGGGGCTTGTTGGACAGCACGGCCAGTTTCAACCCTTTCTCCCGCAATTTTGGCAAAAGTTCCATAACCCCGGGATAAGGCCTGGTTTTCTCACACCAGCGCTTGCCGTACTCTTCTTTCATTTCCAAAACGCATTGTTCAATATAGTCATTATCCTGACAATCGGCCGGCAAAGCCCGCCGCAATAGATTCATCATCCCATCCCCGACAAAGTAATTGTACTTTTCCGAGGCGTGACAGGGATGTCCCCTCCTGGCCAATACGGCGTTGGTCGAATCCGCCAAATCTTCCAATGAGTTGAGCAATGTTCCGTCTAAATCGAAAATTACAGCTTGATACTTCATATCTTTCTCACCGTCCTGTCTGCTTTCGTCATAATTAGTGCTAAACTCAGCTCTTTCATTGTATCAAAGAATCGGGTAGAATTGTAATCCTTTCTTTAGCAAAATCCAGCAGGAGACACCATCTCAAGCCGCCCGACACCATTAAAGCCCCCATCTTCCATCGATGGAGGGCTTCACTAGCTGGGCTTGCGCTCGCTTGTTCTATCCACAAATCTTTTCACAAAGCTTTTTCTGCAAGAGGATGCGACTGTCCTCTTTCACCCGCATGTTGTCCCCGGAGATTTCGTCAATCAAAGCTATTTTTCCATCAATCCGGCCAAATTCCAACTTAATGTCAACCAACTCCAAGCCCAGTTCATCACATTTTTCCTTGATGATTCCGGTGATTCTCTTGGTGGCCGCTTTTACTTCTTCGATTTCCTCCGCCGTCATCAGCTTTAACTGAACCAGGGTTTCATCATTGACCAGGGGATCGCCCCGCAAGTCATCCTTCAAGGTGATCTCCACCAGGTAATCTAAGGGCTGTCCCTCCTGCACATATTTGCCGTACCTACGAACAAAGCTGCCCGTGGCCTGCAAACGGCACACAAATTCCAGACCGGCGCCAAAACACTCTGCTTTTTTGACCACCATCGTACTGTTCTCCAAATCGGCGCTAACGTAATGTGTGGGAATACCGGCAGTCTGTATTAACTCAAAAAAATACTTGGACATTTTCAAAGAGGCGTTTCCTTTCCCCTCGACCTTGCCAATCACCGTATTGGCCCCGGGGTCAATGACATCCCCTTCGCCGGTAACGTCATCCTTAAATTGCAACAGGTAATGACCATCTTCCAAATCATAGACGGTTTTGGTTTTGCCTTCATATACCTTTTTCACGCACAATCCCACCTTTACCTAATATTGTCTTGTCAAGAATCATTTGATTACAACATTGACCAATTTGTCGGGCACCGTAATCACTTTCACCAACTGCTTGCCCTCAAGCGCCCCCTGGACTTTCCCGGTGGCCAAAGCCCGCTTTTCCAGTTCTTCACGGCTGATTCCGGCCGGAACAAGGAGATGCTCCCTGACTTTGCCGTTAATCTGCAGAACAATCTCGATTTCTTCGGCCTCTAAAGCTGCCGGCTCGTATTGGGGCCAAGGCTGCCGGTGAACGCTTTCCCCCTTACCGGTCCCGGTATGAAGACACTCCCATAATTCCTCACTCAAATGGGGCACAAAAGGCGCCAAAAGAACAATCAAGGTTTCCATGCATTCCCGGAGGAGCTTTTTGTTTTGCCCGGCCTTTTCCCGGTAGTGATAAAGCCCGTTCACCAGTTCCATAATCGCGCTGATGGCGGTATTAAAGTTAAAGCGCTGCTCAATATCCTCGGAGACCTTTTTGATGGTCCCGTGCAATAAGCGGCGTATAGCTTTATCATCCTGGGAAAGCTGCTCCGTCTCCACCAAGAGTTCCTTTTGCTGCCGTACATCTTCCAGATAGTGATAGACCAAACGCCAGACCCGGTTCAAAAACCTAAAGCAGCCCTCTACGCCCTGGTCGCTCCATTCCAGGTCTCTTTCGGGGGGAGCGGCAAAAAGGATAAAGAGCCGGGCGGTGTCCGCCCCATATTGCTCAATGATCTCTTCAGGACTTACCACATTACCCTTGGATTTGGACATTTTCGCGCCATCCTTAAGCACCATTCCCTGAGTGAGCAGGTTTTGGAAAGGTTCCCGCACGGAAACCAAACCAATATCCGCCAAAACCTTCGTAAAGAAACGGGCGTACATCAGATGCAGGATGGCGTGTTCCACCCCGCCGATGTACTGGTCAACATTCATCCAGTAATCCGCTTTCTCCTTAGCAAAAGCCTGGGCCGTATTTTTCGGATCCGTATACCGCAGAAAATACCAGGAAGAACATACGAAAGTATCCATCGTATCGGTTTCCCGTTTGGCCGGGCCGCCACACTGCGGACAACTGGTATGCAGAAATTCGGGAATCGAATTAAGCGGGGACTCCCCGGTGGGCCGGAATTCCACTTGCAAAGGCAAAAGCACCGGCAATTGGTCATCCGGTACCGGCACGGCACCGCATTTCTCACAATAGACAATGGGGATCGGCGCGCCCCAAAAACGCTGACGGGAAATCAGCCAGTCCCGCAAGCGGTAATTAACCTTAACTTGACCTGCGCCTTCCTTCGCCAAGTCCTCCGCAAGCGTACGGCCCCCTTCCCGATTGGGCATCCCGCTATATTTTCCGGAATTAACCATCTTTCCGTCGCCCACATAAGCTTCCGTCATCTCAGAAGCGGATAACTCATTAGCTGGGCCATCGGCCGCCGGATGGGGCTGGATAACCACCCGGATCGGCAGATTGTACTTTTGGGCGAACATAAAGTCTCTTTCATCATGGGCCGGCACCCCCATCACCGCTCCGGTGCCGTACTCGTACAAGACATAATTGGCCACCCAAACCGGCACTTTCTCCTGGTTGACCGGATTAATCACATATACGCCGATAAACATGCCTTCTTTTTCGGTTTCGGCAGAGGTCCGCACAATCTCGCTCATTTTCTGGACCTTTTTCACAAAAGCTTTCACCGGTTTTTCATAGCTGGTATTGGCAATGAGTTTTTCCACCAAAGGATGTTCCGGTGCCAAAACCACATAGCTTACGCCAAAGGTCGTATCGGGACGAGTGGTATAAACCGCAATCTTTTCCCCGCTTTTTTCCTCTGTAAAATATATTTCCGCGCCCTCGCTGCGTCCGATCCAGTTCTCCTGCATGATTTTGACTTTTTCCGGCCAACCCGGCAAATCCACAAGACTATCCAACAACTCCTGGGCATAAGCGGTAGTGCGAAAATACCACTGTTCCAAAGCCTTTTTCTCCACCGGCGTTTCACAGCGTTCACAAGCCCCGTCCACCACTTGCTCATTGGCTAAAACCGTGGCACAACTGGGGCACCAGTTCACATAGCCCTGTTTTTTATAGGCTAAACCTCTTTTGTAAAGCTGCAGAAAAAGCCACTGGGTCCATTTATAATAATCCGGAAAGGAGGTAGTCGCTTCCCGCTTCCAATCATAACTCAACCCCATTGATTTCAGCTGTCTTTTCATATTGGCGATGTTATCAACGGTCCACTTATACGGAGGAATCCCGTGCTTAATGGCCGCGTTTTCGGCCGGAAGGCCAAAAGCGTCCCAGCCCATCGGGTGAAGAACATTAAAACCCTGCATGGTCTTGAAACGAGCCACCACATCCCCAATGGAATAATTACGCACATGCCCCATATGCAAGTTCCCCGAAGGATAGGGAAACATCTCCAGACAATAATACTTCTTTTTATGGGGATCTTCGGTGACACGGTACAATGAGCTTTCTTCCCATCTGGCCTGCCATTTCCTTTCGATGTCATGATAGTTGTACTTTTCCTGCACTGCCTTTTCCTCCTTACTGAAAATCGCTCGGTTCCAACTTCTAAGCACTGGCCAAGTTTTACTTTCCATCCAAAAAAAAGACCTCCAAATCCCTGGAAGGGACGAGAGGCTGTTCTCGCGGTACCACCCTTATTGATAATCATGCACAATTATCCACTTGCTGGCCGATAACGGGGTTCCTGCCGATAAGGATTTTCTCCTTATAACTCCAGGATGAGTTCAACCAGGAATATACCGCCTTGCACCCGCCGGCAGCTCTCTGTAATATCACCCTGATCTAGAATCCTCTCATCGTCTTTAGCAGATGAACTTGAATCAATACCATAAATTACATTAGAAATTATATTATAAAACAACCTGAGAAGTCAAATCGTTTGCTCTTTCAAAATCGGGGTCTCCGGGAGGATTCGGCAGCCTGCAAGCCCAGGATACAGCCAACCAGCCAGACCCCGCCGGCAGCAAAGCCGGCTAAGACATCACTGGGGTAATGAACACCCAAATAAATCCGGCTCAGCCCGATGGCCAGGACAAGAAGGCCCAACACCGCCGCCCAAAAATACTTCCGTTTTTTTGTTTGAAGATTGACCCATAAAAGATACAGCAATAAACCGTAAAAAGCGAAAGAAACCATGGCATGCCCACTGGGGAAGCTATATCCGGATACTTCAACCAGTCGAAACATTTCGTCCGGCCTGCTCCGCTGAAAAAGCCATTTTAAAAACTCATTGGCGAGCCAGCTTCCCGCCAAAGCCACAATGACCATGTTGGATTCGTCATAGCGATGCAGGGCACGGGATAAGTAAATTACCGTGAGCAAAGCCAGGAAAATCAACACCGTAGCCGACCCCATTACCGTAATCCCTTTCATCAGCTCGGTCATAACCGGGCCATTCAGGAGGCTAATATAACTGATGATCAATTGATCAAAATACAATAGTTCATTTTTTAAGAGCTCTGCCGCCAGCTTGCCAAAGAGAAACACAAAACACAAACCGCAAGGCAAAACGCTCAGCCGATAATCATTCCACCAATGGTGTAAGCTTGGATAAAAATGATTATGGTTATCAAAACCGGCACTTCTTACCGCCGGGATAAACCTTCTATCTCGTTGTTTCACCGGAAATGACCACTCCCTCGTTGTCTCCCTAGTTCTCTGTACAATAAGCACCATAATATAAGCATACTTTAATTGGCGGGATGAAACAAGGGGGAATTACTTTTATAGGATATTATCTCCTCCCGCTTCCTGTGCTATAATACAAATAATAATTTAGGTAAAACAAGGGGAAATAAAAATGAGGGAAAACAAAGCAGCAAAGCTGCAACCTGACAGTGCGACAGAAAACGTTATTACATATTATGTTTATGATTCCCCGGTAGGGAGACTGACGATTGTCGGCAAGCCAAGCACCCTCCTCGGGGTATACTTCGGGGTGAAAAAAATCTGTGGAGAGTGCCGCCACAGCGAGCTCACCGACCGGGCAGCGTTCCAGCTTGAGGAATATTTCGCCGGGAAACGCCAACAGTTTGCACTGGCCCTGGAAACAACCGGCACCCCCTTTCAAAAACTGGTCTGGGCTGCTCTGCAAAGCATCCCTTACGGCGAAACCAGAAGCTATAAACAAATCGCGGAGATGATTGGCAAGCCGGGCGCTTGTCGCGCCGTAGGCATGGCCAATAACCATAACCCCATCTCCATCATCATCCCCTGCCACCGGGTGATCGGAGCGGACGGCTCCCTGGTGGGTTATGGCGCCGGGCTGTTTTTAAAAGAATGGCTGTTGGCGCTGGAAAGAGAAAATTGCCGCAGAAAATAGGCTTGCGAAACTCGCAAGCCTTAGTCTTCAGTCCTCGCTATTCACCACTACCCTTTTGCGAATATGGTGAGGGCGGGGAAATTGACAATTTCTGCTTATTTGTGTAGAATAAATATCAAAAATGCTTATCATATAAACATTACAGCGCTAAAATATTTCCAGGAAAACGCCGGAGAGTATCATCTCGTTTGCGCCGGTTCGCTGCTTGGAGTTGCCCTTGCCAAGCCTCTTTCTTTCCCCGTGGGAAAGGTAGATTTTCTTACTTTGCGCCCGATGAATTTTTATGAATTCTTATTGGCAAACGGAGAGGAACTCCTTGGTGAATACCTGGCCGAGCTTAAACCAAACGCAAAAGTTTCCCAACTGATTCATGAGAAATTAATTACGTGTCTAAAAAACTATTTCTTAACCGGCGGTATGCCGGAAGTTGTGCGGGTCTGGCGCGATACCCAAGATATTGAAAGGGTACAAACAGTACAACAAAAAATATTAGACAGTTATGAGCTGGATTTCGCCAAGCACGCCCCCCATCATGATTTCCCAAAACTATCCGCAATTTGGCGTTCCATCCCCAGGCAGCTTTCCAAGGAGAATAGCAAATTTATCTTCAGTCAAGTGAAAAAAGGCTGGCGCGCCAAAGATTTGGAGGATGCCCTGGAATGGCTGACCAGCGCAGGTCTGGTCTATAAAGTCTGTAAAATCGAAAAGCCCTTTCTGCCGCTTTCAGCATATGCAGATCAGACCTTTTTCAAGCTCTATCTGGTGGACGTCGGACTATTGAGCAGAATGGCCAAACTACCTGCCAACGTAATTTTTGACCGGTCAGAAACATACAAAGAATTTAAAAGCGCCTTAACGGAAAACTTTGTCCTAACCGAGCTCATCGCTTCATCCGGTGAAACCCCGTATTATTGGAAATCGCAGAATAAAGCAGAGGTAGATTTTATTACCCAAATCGGTACGGAAATTGTCCCCATCGAAGTAAAATCCGCCACCAATGATCGCTCAAGATCACTGGCGGAATATTGCAAGCGGTATGCACCTAAATATACGGTAAAAACTTCGCTGAAACCTTTATCCGGTGAAAAAAACGTCCGTAATATCCCCCTTTACCTTATTGGGAGAATGGCAAAATAAAATAATGGGGCTGTGTGAAATCCTGAGATCACACAGCCCCTTGCTTATTGCGGGGTGTATTGTCGCTTTCCCATCAAGCCTTTTCCAGCAGTTCTTTTACATAATTCGGCAATGCAAAGCAACCTTTATGGAGCTCAGTATTGTAGTATCTGGTCTTTAAGCCCAGGGACTCCCATTTGGGATTTAAATCAGCGATGGGGTCAAGCCCTTTGGAAGCAAAGCCAAAAAGCCAATGCCCCGACGCATAAGTCGGTATATGGGCCTGGTAGAGTTTGGCGACCGGAAAAACCGATTTAATATACTTATGTGCTCTTTGCATGTATTCGGCTTCATCTTGGTAATAAGGACATTCATGCTGATTGACCATAATGCCCGAATCCTTTAATGCGTTGAAGCAATTTCCGTAAAACTCCTTGGTGAACAGGCTTTCCCCTGGCCCAAAAAAGGGATCGGTCGAGTCAACGATGATTAAATCATATTCGTTATTTTTTCTGGCTACAAATTTAATCCCATCCTCGTAATAAATATGAACCCGCGGGTCATCAAGCTTACACGAGGTTTGAGGCAAATACTCCTTGCAGACGTCTACGACAAGTTTATCGATCTCCACCATATCAATCCGTTCGATGGAATCATATCTGGTAAGCTCCCTGACCACACCGCCGTCGCCTGCCCCAATCACAAGGACATCACGGACTTCCGGGTTTACCGCCATCGGCACATGGGTGATCATCTCATGGTAGATAAACTCGTCCTTTTCAGTAAGCATCAGCCACCCGTCCACTACTAACATCCGGCCAAATTCATAGGTATCCAATACATCAATCCGTTGAAACTCACTTTTCACGCTTATTACCGGCTTCTCAACCTTAATGGAAAAACGAACATAATCCGTATGTTCTTCCGTATACCACAATTCCATAAATTCCATGTTAACCCCTCCTTAGCCAAATCTTCTTTCCCGTAATTACTTTAATGGTTTCAACTGCCAACACTACTACAAATCGGAAACATTCATCCCAATGAAGATATCGATCATTTCTTTCCGAAGATTGTCCACGATTTCCAGCCTCTTTTGGGGAGGTAATTCGTATACATCATGGTTGAAAAGATAGTTTTGTAATTCTATTTCCTTGATAAGCATTTTAGTATGGAAGGTATTGGTCTGATATACATTCACATCAACAGCGTCGTATTTTTTCAAAGTTTGTTCATCAATATGATCCCTGATTGATTTGATATTATGATCCATAAAATGTTTTTTTCCCCGGATGTCCCGGGTGAATCCCCGCACCCGGTAATCTATTGTTATTATATCCGAATCAAAGCTGTCGATTAGGAAGTTTAACGCATTTAAAGGAGAAATCATGCCACAGGTCGCTACGTCGATGTCTACCCGGAAGGTGGAAATAGCATTTTCAGGATGATGCTCCGGATAGGTATGTACGGTGATGTGGCTTTTGTCTAAATGGGCATGCACGGTTTCGCTCTGTAAAAGTATGCCGTTCACTTTACCTTGGTTACAGGATTCATCTATGACATAAGGAGGCAGTGGCTCTTCGGCGATCAATAAGTTTACGGAAGCTCCCTGAGGCTCATAATCCTGTTTGGAAATATTCAAGATATTAGCTCCGATAATATCAGCAACCCTGCAGAGAATACTGGTAAGTCTTTCTGAATTATACTGCTCATCTATATACTCAATATAATCACTCTTCTCCCTTTCTGTTCCGGCATAACATACGTCGTAAATGTTAAAACTGAGGGATTTTGTTAGATTGTTAAAACCGTACAGCGTCAGCTTTTCCTTCAACCCCAACACCACTGCCCTTCTTGTTTTTGTTGCGATTTCTCAAACATAGTCAATCAAAAGTCTACCACAACTGCATTTAATTTTAAACACCTAAATATTTTTTTCATCATGATACAAAAATCCGTTATCGCCATGATAACGGATCAGACCGTCAAAAAACCTTGTCA
>DGEB01000066.1:326-5376 GCA_002385735.1 Peptococcaceae bacterium UBA3937 | reverse complement strand
ACCAGGTTTCTTTTGGAATTTTTCGTTCCTGTTTCCCTCTTGTGTGGATAGTGCTTTGCATCGCTTCATTCGACAGCTTTTTTATATTAGCATACCCTGCTTCGGGCTGTCAATAGCTTTTTAACCGATTGATGGTGCAATGTTTTTCAGGATCCGTTGCCCCATGACTTGGTACCCTTCCCTGGTGGGGTGAACGCCGTCCAGGAAGAGGTTGCTCCGCACGGCACCACCTTCCGTCAAAAAATCCTGATAAAAGTCAATGACCATCAGCTTCTTTAGTTGACCAAAAGCCCTTAACCACTCCCGCCAGACGGAGAGCTGCCTTTCCGCATAGTCGTCTACCGGCAAGGGCAAACCGAGCCAGACTTTAATTTGCTGTTTATCCAGGGCCTCCAAAATCCGTAAAAAGTTTTGCTCCATACGGGCCATGCTGATGCCCTGGTAGACATCATTGGTTCCCCCCAGCAGGATGACCACATCAGGATGACAGGCCAATACGTCTTCGGGCAAACGAGCCGCCATATCCCCCAAAGTATCCCCGGAAACACCGGCGTTAATTACCGTCCAGCCTGTTTCCTTGCGGAGGATCTCCACCCAGGATTCCTGCGGGGTAAAGGGAAAGCCATAAGTGATCGAATCGCCTAAAGCCACAACGGTATACTCCGACATCTCATCATCCCACACTTATCATAATTGATCGTTGCGATACATATCATCGCTAAATATATAATTAATTATATCAATAATAATGATACTACGGTCTGAACTTAGAATAAACTGTCTATATCGATGAAATGAGTCAAGGAATCCTTGGCTCATTAGTTTTTTAATCATTTTCTCCTATTAAAGTATCCTTATTAAGCCCCACATAAGTATCCGGCACAGCACCGACAATAATGGTTTCGGCGATCGGGATTTGATGTTTGACGGCCACATGTTCGGAAACTAACGGAACAACTACTTTCACCGTTGTTTGGATATCCAAATAGAGCAGATGGCGGACTTGATTAATGCCTGCTTCCAGAAAACGATCGTCAAAAGACACCTTCACCGCCCCTACCGGCAAGATCTTGACGTTGATTTTAGGGCCGTAGTTTGCGAGAAGAGCGCTTCCTAAGGCTTGCCCTAACGGGATTTTAAATACTTCTCCTTCTAAATTCCGTAAAATTTCTTTAATCGCCATACTCGCTTCGGAAACAATCCGGCTGATCTTCATCGTGTTAGCCTGCATCAGGGTGACCTTTTGGTCAGCATCTTTGTGAATCGTCACCAAATCCTCGTAATCGGTATTATACAGGACTTTTTCATATAAAGCTTGGTTGATCGCTTCCGTCGCAATTAAGTGAGCTCGCGCATCGGCAATCTGAATAATGGTGGGTTTTAAATTCCGGTCGATGGTCCAAAAACAATACAGGATACCCAACAACAAGCACAAAACAAGCAAAAATCCCCGGGGAATAACGATGAGCCCCCGTTTTAACCCGCCTCTTGTTTTATACCATCGTTTATACACCGGTGACATAAGTCTCACTTCTCTCCATCCTCACTTAAAATAGCTTTCTCCTCAAAAAACATTAACAAACATTCCGAATACTCCTCTGCTGCGTTTAACGGATCCCACCGCCCTGCTGAACTACAGAATTATTTGCTTCCCATCATTGAATCTAGCTTCATTACTTAAGAAAGTATATGAGCAACTATTAAAAAAAGTGCCTGCCGAATTATTTCGGGAAAACTGCTCCTTTATCCTCAGCCCTGCTACACTATTGTATATTTAAAATTATCATACGAATATGTTATAATAGGGCAAGTAGAAACTGGAGGTGGCTTTATGGCAGAACGAAAACACCGTACCAAGTTAAAATATCTTCGCCTGTTCCAACTACTTTTTCTGATCCTTTCCTTCATTATCATTGGTGCCGGTTTCGGATTTGTATTTGGCGCTCTGCGAACCCTGCCCAGCTACGATTTGGACAATATTACCGGTGAGCTATCCAGCCAAATTTACGATAAAGATGACAAAGAAGTAATGGCGCTCCGGACCGAAAAAAAGCGCATTGAACTGAGTCAAACCGAAATCCCCGAAGTAATGAAGCAGGCAATTATCGCCATTGAAGACCAACGGTTTGAAAAACACATCGGCGTTGATTTGTACCGTTTGGGCGGCGCGATTATCGCGAATATAAAGGAAGGTTATGGTTCCGAAGGAGCCAGTACTATCACGCAACAACTAGTGAAAAACGCGATTTTGAAAAACCCGGAAAAGAAAATGCGACGGAAAATCCAGGAGCTTTATATCGCCCTGCAATTAGAAGCCAAGTATTCGAAAGAACAGATCCTCGCCTTTTATCTAAACAACATTTGTTACGGCCATGGCACCTGGAGCTTGCAAACCGCCTCCCAGCTTTATTTCGGCAAAGATGCCAAAGACCTTACCCTCGCCGAAGCAGCCATGTTGGCCGGGGTGGTTAACGCTCCGGGACGGTATTCACCATATACTAATCCCGAGAAGGCGAAGCAACGGCGGGCTCTCGTCCTGAACGAAATGGTCAAAATGAGCTTTATTACCAAAGAAGAAGCTGAGCAAGCAAAAGAAGAACCCTTCAACCTGGTGGGACTTAAGCCCAACGACTACCGTTTCCAATCCTTCGTCGACTACGTTATTGAAGAAGCCGCCGAAAAATTAAAATTAGATGACGATGATTTATCGGTATTGTATACCGCCGGTTACCGCATCTACACCACCATGGACACCAAAACTCAGGAAACAGCCGAAGCCGTCTATGCGGACGACAAAAACTTCCCGTCCGGAAAGGACGGTAAAATCGTGCAATCCGCCTTGGTGGTCTTAGACCCGCATACCGGTGGCATCCGGTCCCTGATCGGCGGTCGGAACCAGCAAGGGGAAAGACAATTCAACCGGGCTGTCCACGCCACTCGTCAACCCGGCTCTGCGATGAAACCAGTTGCCGTCTATGGCCCGGCGCTGGAAAAAGGGTATGGTCCGGCAACGGTCCTTGATGATTACCCGGAACAGTATGATAGTGGCCAAGGGAGCAAAACCTTTGTCAACTATGACAACTACTACCGTGGTTTAATCAGTATGCGCACAGCTATTCAGTATTCCGTCAACACGGTAGCCGTGAAAATGCTGCAACGCATCGGCGTTGCCGAAGGCTTCAATTTTGCCAAGTCCCTGGGCATTACCAGCTTAGTGGAAAGCGGCCCGGCCAACGACATGACCCTCTCCCTCGCTTTAGGCGGATTAACGAAAGGGGTTTCCCCCTTGGAACTAACGGCCGCTTATGGAGCCTTTGCCAATGAGGGAATTTATGTCAAGCCCTACGCGATTCGCCGCATTGAGGATAAAGACGGCAATATCATCTATGAAAACAAAATTAGCAAAAAAGTGGTCATGAGCCCGCAAACCGCCTATTTAATGAATGATATGCTCCAAACGGTGGTTAACTCCGGAACCGGAACCAGGGCCAAAATGCCCGACCGCCCGGTAGCCGGGAAAACGGGCACCACTTCCTATAACGTGGACGCCTGGTTTGTGGGCTATACGCCCGATCTGGTCTGCAGCGTATGGCTAGGCTACGATAAGAAAGAAAACATGAGCAGCGTTTATGGCGGCAATTACGGCGCCCCCATCTGGAAAAAAGTCATGGAAGTCGCCCACCGTGACCTCCCCCCCAGCAGCTTCAAAGTGCCGGATAACATTAGCACCGTGGTGGTTGATTACAAATCCGGCTTGTTGCCTTCAGCTTATACCCCGGCCAAATACCGGGTGGCGGAGAAATTCAACAGCGCCTATTTGCCCACGGAAGTCTCCAACGTCTGGGTAGAAACACCCGTTTGCGCCGAATCAGGAAAACTGCTTACCGACCGCTGTCCTTTCCCGGTCACCGGGATTTATCTCAAAAGACCGGTTCCCTGGACGGGGAACATCCCGCCCAGTGATGCGGCCGAAGAAGTCCCCCGGGAACATTGCCCGATTCATGGCGGCAGTGTCATTGCTAATCCCGACACACCACTATTCCTGCATAGCACCACGGAAACAGACCAACGCGGAAATGTGCGTTCGGTCCACCTGAGCTGGCAATTCTCCGATGTGGGGCCGGACACCTATTATGAAATCTACCGTTCTAGCTCCTCACCGGTGTCCCTGGTCTCCGAAAACCGCATCGCCGAAGTAAGCAGTAGCAACAACTGGCAAGACCAGAATCTACCTGCTTCAGCCGAGCACATCTACTACCGTGTTGTGGCCCGCAACCGTGATAACAGCTCGATTACTTCCAATGAAATTACCATTAATCTGATGCCCCAGGTGGCACGGCTCAAAGCTCCCTATTTGCGTGCGGAAAGAATCCGCGTCCGTAATCGTCCGGCGGTAAGGCTTACCTGGACTTCGGTTTCCGATGAACGCCCGATCGTATACTACCTGTACCGTTCCGAAAGCCCTGCTTTTGAACCCGACAGCGCCCACCAAATCGCCAGCAATGAAAACATCCTGGACACGGAATGGATCGACACGGACGTTGAAGATGACAAAACCTATTATTACAAAATCATCGGCATCGATTTAATGACCAATGATACCAGCCCCGTTTCCAACGAGGCGGCAGCGATGCTCTGAGCAAAACAGGGCTAAACATTACTTAAAAATGCGCAACTACTTTGCTGAACCCGTTAAATAATGCGCAAAAACATCAACATAAGAAACAAGGGAGTGCCCCGAAGAATTTTGCGGGACATTCCCTTTTTCACTTTTACGGTTGCTTTACGGTTTTCCGAAGCCTGCTTTTTCAAGCTTATTTTTTCAATTCCACGACCGTAACGCCTGCTCCACCTTCATGATAGTCTCCCAGCCGATAGGAAGCCACAAAACGGTGCCTTTTCAGCAGTGCGGTAATCGCCTTGCGCAAAGTCCCGGTCCCTTTCCCGTGAATCAGGTAAACCTGGGGCAGTCCGGCAAGAAAAGCGTCATCCAGGTATTTTTCCGCTTCCAGCACCGCTTCGTCCACGGTCATACCGCGCAAATGCAACT
>DGEB01000066.1:0-189 GCA_002385735.1 Peptococcaceae bacterium UBA3937 | reverse complement strand
CGGTCATACCGCGCAAATGCAACTGGTTCTTTATTTCTTTCGCTTTGGAAGACACAATTCCGCCAATTCCGGTTTTACCCCGGCTCCCTCCTGCCTGTTCCTGCTGGTCTTCATCGATTTTCCGCAAATCCTTTACTTTCACATGGAGTTTCATAATCCCGGCCTGGACGAACACCTCCCCGTCCTCCC
>DGEB01000046.1:14949-15112 GCA_002385735.1 Peptococcaceae bacterium UBA3937 | reverse complement strand
GAATTATATGAAGGCATTTGGGTTAACAGCAACCGGACCTTGACCTTCACCTACCTCAATAACAAATTGTATATCCATGATTCCGAATACGATTTTTCCGGTTTTCAGTATCTGCCGGACCATACCCTCATGTGCCGCGACCGGAACGGGGATACGATTATCC
>DGEB01000046.1:0-14793 GCA_002385735.1 Peptococcaceae bacterium UBA3937 | reverse complement strand
ACCGGAACGGGGATACGATTATCCTGGCCCGAAAAAGCAGTAAACAGCTTACCGTTTCCCAGATCACGGATAACACGGTGCGGTATTATGAATATACGAAGCAGGAACCGGAGGAAGCGCTGAGAAAATAAAAGGACGAACACAAGTATCCCTGGAAATGGGATCATAAAGAATAAAAAGGCCTCTCTTGGCAAAGATACTGCTGGGAGGGGTTTTTTGTTGGAAAAAAGGATCACTGTTTTTATGTTTATGCTCTTGCTTCCTTTTGGCTTAATTACCGGCCGCCTTTTTTCTTTACAGGTGCTGCAGAGCTACGGCGGGTATGCCGAGTCCAATTTGGTGGACAGGGCGGTCAAGATGCGCAGCCAGACCTTAGCCGCAGAAGAACACTACCGGGGGGAAATCCTGGACCGTAAAATGCGCTCTCTTACCGACAGCAGGATCAGACCCACCCTGGTGGCCTTTCCGGGCAGCATGGCCGATGTGCCGGCAGCCTGCCGGGAGTTGGCGGCAATCGTCGCTGTTCCGCCGGAAAAACTGGCTGTCGCGATTCAAAGGAGCACCGAAACCTATGGCCGCCGCGAGCCGGTGATTCTTAAAGTGAACCTTACGGCTGAGGAAGTCGGCCGGATTAAGCAAAAAAAGATCAGAGGCACGGCGGTGGTCCCTGTCAAAACCAGGTACGGGGAAAACTCCCTGGCCCGGCATTTGGTGGGGTATGTGAACAGCATCAGCCCGGAAGTATGGCAGAAATTTTCCCGGGAAAAGAAGACGGCGGATACGAATAATTATCTGCCCACCGCCTACCGGATTACGGATAAGATTGGGGTGGCGGGGCTGGAAGGGAAGTACGAGGAAGTACTAAGAGGTTCGCGGCCGGAAAACAACATCCGGGGGATTGCGGACGGCCAGGGCCGCCTTTTGGACGGTCTGGGCTATAAAATCAGCCGGCAGGAAGCGGACCGGTGGAGAAACCATTTGGTGCTCACCATTGACCGGGATTACCAGGCCATCGTGGAAAAGATTATGGATGAGGAGATTGCGCGGGGGGCGGTGGCCGTAATCGATATTCCCAGCGGGGACGTGCTGGCGATTGCCAGCCGTCCCAATTTTGACCAGAACCTGATTGAAAAATATCTTTCGGGCTATGATGAATTGTTGGACCGCTCGGAACGGGTGGCTTTTTATCCCGGCTCGGTGTTTAAAGTGGTGGTGGCGGCCGGGGTTTTGGAAGAAAACTTGAAGGGGGAACCGCTAAGCTGTGCGGGCAAATATGTGTTCCCCGACGAGACGCAGATTAATTGTACCCGGGAACATGGCGCGCTTGATTTAAAGGAAGCGCTGGTAAAATCCTGTAATACGGCCTTTGTGGAATTAGGATTACGGTTAGGAAGGGAAAAACTGACCCGGTATGCAAACAAACTAGGCCTTAAAGTGGCCCTGGGCGCCGATTCGCCCCCGGCTTTATTGGCCAATGCCTCCATCGGCCAGCAGGGGGTTTTAGTTAGTCCCTTGCAGATCGCTAATTTGTATGCTACTATCGGAAGAAACGGAGTATACCGGCCCTACCGGCTGGTGGCCCAAATCCGCAATTATCAGGGCGAAGTGATTCAGGATTTTCCGGTAAAGTATGGGGAGCAGGTGCTTCTTCCTTCAACTTGCGCCTATCTCAAGGAATGTTTGACCGCGGCGACCCGAGAAGGGACCGGCCGGCAAGCCTGGCTCGAGGGAAAAGGGGCGGCAGGTAAAACCGGCACGGCCCAAGCCAATCAAGCGGGGCGGGTGATTGCCTGGTACGCCGGCTTTACGCCGGTGGAAAACCCTCGTTTGGCCATTGCCGTGATGGTGGAAGAAAAAAAATCCGGCGCTTCCAAAGGTTTGCGGGGAGGAGAAGAAGCAGCGCCGGTTTTTCGGACAATTGCCGAGGAAATATTTCGATTGTCGGATTAATGTAGAAAAAACCCTCCAGCTAATTTTTTTGTCAAGAAGAGAGTTATTATTGGGGTTATTGAAAAAATTTTTGCTAAATATTAAGGATTTTCGTGATTTCTTTGCCTGAGCGTGATAAAATATGAATATGTGATTGAAAACCTTAAAATAAATTATATTATAGTGGAGTGGGAGTGAAAGAAAGATGAGTATTCGTACCTTCAAAGGTGGAGTTCACCTGGCTGGGTACAAGGAAGGGACCCAAGGCTTGCCCATTGTGGAAGCCAAAGTTCCAGGCATCGTATATCTTCCTGTTTCCCAGCACCTGGGTGCGCCTTGTGAACCTATCGTGCAGGTAGGTGATGAGGTCAAGAAGGGGCAGAAAATTGCGGAGGGGAAAGGTTTCGTCACCGCGCCGATTCACGCCAGTGTCAGCGGCAAGGTTATCGCCATTGAAAAGAGGCCGCATCCTGGTGGTAATTTTGTGAATTGTATTGTGATTGAGAATGATTTTAAAGAAGAATGGGCCGATACGGTAAAACCGCATCCCAATCCGGAAGAGCTTTCGCCCGATGATATTAGAAAAATCATTTTCGAGGCCGGTATCGTGGGCATGGGAGGCGCTACTTTCCCGTCCCATGTGAAATTAGCTCCGGTGGAAGGGAAAAAAGCCGACTACATCATTCTAAACGGGGTGGAATGTGAGCCCTACATTACCGCCGACCATCGTTTGATGTTGGAAAAACCGGAACGGATCATTGCCGGACTGAAATATATCTTAAAAAGTACCGCTTGTAAAAAAGGAATTATCGCCATTGAAGAGAATAAACCGGACGCCATTGCGCTCTTTAAAAAGCTTGTGGTGAAGGAAAAGGGCATCCGGGTGCAGGCGCTGCGAGAAAAATACCCGCAAGGGTCGGAAAAACAATTAATCTATGCTTGCACCAAAAGGGAAGTCCCCGTGGGGGGCTTGCCGATTGACGCCGGCGTGATTGTCCACAATGTCGGTACCGCTGCCGCTATTGCGGACGCAGTGGAGTTGGGCATTCCTTTAATCCAGCGGGTGTTGACCTTAAGCGGCGACGGGATCCAAAAGCCCGCCAATTATCTGGTCAGGCTGGGGACGCTGTTCAGCGCCTTAATCGAGGAAAGCGGCGGCTATCAGGGTGAACCGGAAAAGATCATCGCCGGTGGTCTGATGATGGGGAAAACGGTGTTTACCGCCGATGTACCGGTAATCAAAGGCAGTTCCGGCATCGTGGTGTTAAAGAAAAAAACGGCGTCGAAAGCCAGGGAATACAACTGTGTCCGTTGTGCCAAATGTATTGACGCCTGTCCGCTCTTCTTAGAACCAACCACGATTGCCAAGCTGGTTAAACGTAATCTCTTTAAGGAAGCGGAACAGATGAATGCCTTCAGTTGTATTGAGTGCGGTTCCTGTCAGTACAGTTGTCCGGCCAGAATTCCGCTGGTCCAGTACCTCAGACGGGCGAAGCAGGAAATTGTCGCGATGAAGGCAAAAGCCAAAAGTGATGGGGGTAAGAAATAATGAATACGCAGGGTAATCTTTTGATTGTTTCATCTTCTCCACATTTGCACAGTGAGAATTGCGTCGCTACGACGATGCGGGACGTTGTAATCGCTCTTTTGCCGGCATTATTTGCGGCTATCTATTTCTTTGGCATGGACGCGGTGACGGTGGTCCTTACTTGTGTGATTACCGCCGTGCTTTCCGAAGCCATTGCTCAAAAGATCATGCATCGGGAAGTGACCATCAGTGATGGCAGTGCTGTGGTTACCGGTTTGCTTTTAGCCTTTTGCCTGCCACCGACGATTCCTTTGTGGATTGCCGCAATTGGCGCCGCGGTGGCGATTGTGATCGGCAAACATTTTTTCGGGGGCTTGGGTTGCAATATCTTTAATCCGGCCTTGATCGGACGGGCGTTTCTGGTGGCTTCATGGCCGGTAGCGATGACCACCTGGGTAGCTCCGTTGGGTTTAGATGGTGTTAGCGCGGCTACTTCGGTTGATAGCATTACCACTGCCACTCCTTTGGCTATTTTAAAAGGCGGTTTGGCGCAGGGACTGCCGTCGTACGGGCAATTATTCATGGGTAATATCGCGGGGTGTTTGGGCGAAACCAGCGCTTTGGCCCTTCTGGTCGGCGCGCTGTATTTGCTGTTCCGCGGCCATATTGATTGGCGGATTCCGTTCTCTTATCTGGGGACCGTGTTCGTGTTTACATGGTTAATCGGAGCGGATCCGGTTTTCCATCTCTTAGCCGGCGGTCTGATGTTGGGTGCCTTCTTCATGGCTACCGACTGGGTAACCAGTCCGATTACCAAGAAAGGGCGCATCATCTTTGGGATTGGTTGTGGTTTGTTAACGGTAATTATTCGGATGTGGGGCGGTTATCCGGAAGGGGTATGCTATTCCATTCTGTTAATGAACCTGGCTACTCCTTTAATCGACCGCTATACCAGAGGTCGGGTGTTTGGAGGTGTGAAAAAGCATGCGTAATACATTAAAGCTGGGCTTGTTTCTCCTGTTGATCGCCGGGATTGCCGGTTTGGGCATCGCTTACGTGAATGAACTGACGCAGCCTTTGATCGCAGCGCAGCAAGAGGAAGAACAATTAGCCAGTCTCAAGGAAGTGTACGCCGAGGCGGAAAACGTTGTGGACGAGAGCGAGCAATATCTTGATGAAAATACAGGCTCCATAGTGACCCAGGTCAAGGTGGCTTATCAGGGCGACGATCCGGTAGGGGTGATTTACCTGGTCGAGCCGGATGGTTACAGCGGCAAAATTCAGTTAATGGCCGGCTTTGACATCGCTACGAAAAAAATGACGGGCATCAAAGTCTTAAGTCAGACGGAAACTCCGGGCTTAGGCTCCAATGCGCAGGAAAGCTTCTTTACCGAGCGCTTTAAAGGTAAAACAGTGGAAAAGCCACTGGAGATTGTAAAGAAGGAGCCGGTCGACGACAATCAGGTACTGGCCATTACTTCCGCCACCATTACCTCAAAGGCGGTGGCCAACGGTGTCAACGCGGCGCGGGAGCATTTTATGGAAAATTTCCTGCAATAAGATAAGTGCGAAGCTGCTTATATAGTTCAGAAAGTGTGTCTTGTCATATAGTCATATAGAAGAGATGTAATCTTGATGGAGGAGGTAATTTGGGACGATGAGTCTGTGGAAAGAGTTCACCAAAGGGGTTTTGCGGGAAAATCCCCTGTTCGTACTGGTATTAGGGATGTGTCCTTCCCTGGCCATCACCACCTCGGTGGCAAATGGGATCGGAATGGGCGTGGCCTTTACCGGAGTGCTGTTAGCTTCCAATATCGTCATTTCGATGTTGAGGAAAGTAATTCCCAACAGCATTCGTATCCCCAGCTATATTGTGATTATCGCTACTTTTGTTACAATGGTGGAAATGCTGCTACATGCCTATTCACCGGCACTTTTTAAAAGCTTAGGCGTTTTTATTCCGTTAATTGTTGTTAACTGTATCATCCTCGGGCGGGCGGAAGCCTTTGCCAGTAAAAACGGGTTAACCCGTTCAATTCTCGATGCCTTAGGGATGGGGCTAGGTTTTACTTTTGCCCTTGTCACGATATCAACCTTTCGGGAAGTATTAGGAGCCGGAACGTTCCTGGGCATGCCGGTTTTCGGCGATTCATTCCAATCGGCGCTGATTATGATTCTTCCCCCGGGAGCATTTATTACGCTCGGTTGCATTCTGGCCTTTATCAATAAGATGCAAAGCATGAAAGCGGCTAAAAGAACCATGGTAGGTCAACAAGTCGCTCAACAACAGTTGAGTAGTAATTAAAGGAGGAGGCCGGAGAGATGTTGGATTTACATGAGATAATCTTTATCGTGATAGGCGCCATCTTTGTCAATAATATTGTTTTGGCGCAATTCTTAGGCTGCTGCCCCTTTTTAGGCGTTTCCAAGAAACTTTCTTCCGCGATCGGAATGGGCATGGCGGTTACCTTTGTTCTGACCCTGGCTTCCGTAATTACCTGGTTGGTGCAGGTCTATCTGCTCGAACGATTTGACATTGGGTACTTGCAAACTATTGCTTTTATTCTGGTTATTGCTTCCCTGGTGCAGTTTGTGGAAATGGTGATTAAAAAACATAGCCCGGATTTGTATAAAGCATTGGGAGTCTATCTTCCTCTCATCACCACCAACTGCGCCGTATTGGGCGTGGCGATTATTAATATCCAAAAGTCCTATGGTTTTATCAATACGTTGTTTAATGGTTTTGCCAACGGTTTGTCTTTTACCTTAGCGTTGATTCTTTTTGCCGGAATCCGGGAAAGACTGGAAGACGCCGATATTCCTAAGAGTATGCAGGGCACACCAATTGCTTTGATTACTGCTGCTTTGATGTCGATCGCCTTTTTAGGTTTTTCGGGTCTTATATAAAAAAGTACGGAGGTTAAAACGATGATCTATGCAATTATTTGTCTAGCGGCGCTAGGGGCAATCTTTGGGATTGTCTTAGGGATTGCAGATAAAAAATTCAAGGTCGAGGCTGACCCGCGGATTGAAGAAATCGTTAATGTGTTGCCGGGGGCCAACTGCGGCAGTTGTGGTTTTCCCGGTTGTTCCGGTTATGCCGAGGCGATTGTGGCGGGAAACGCTCCTTTAAATGCTTGTACGCCGGGAAAAGATGAAGTTCGCCAGAAAATCGCCGCTATTATGGGCGAAGAGGCGGGAGAGGCCCAGGAAGCCAAGGTTGCCCAGTTGATGTGTAACGGTGGGAAGGACCGGGCCGTTTTGCAGTATGAATACGAGGGCGTTGATGATTGCCATGTGGCCGCTACCATGTTTAAAAGTCCGAAGGCTTGCGGTTATGGCTGTATCGGCCTGGGCAGTTGTGTCAAGGTCTGTCCATTCGGGGCCATCAAGATGGGGGCGGACCAGTTGCCGGAGGTTGATTATAATCTGTGTACCGGTTGCGGCGTTTGTGTGGAACATTGTCCCCAACATGTTTTGAAACTGGTGGGCGTTTCGAAGCTGGTTCATGTCCGTTGCAGCAATAAAGAAAAGGGCAAAGACGCCAAAGCCGTTTGTGAGGTAGCCTGCATTAAGTGCAAGCTCTGTGAGAAGAATTGTCCGGAAGGAGCTATTGCGGTTGTGGGAGATGCCGGCAACAGCATCGCCGTGATTGACTACGATAAGTGCACCAGTTGTGGGATTTGTGTGACGAAATGCCCCACCAATGCTTTGGAAATCATCCTTCCGATTAATGCGGCCCAGAAGATGGAGCAGCCGGTTAATCCTAATGCCCCTCATGCTTGCCAGAAGTGTGGCCTTTGTCAGTAACAAGCGTTCTATGGAATTGGGAGTGCCTTGTTAGAGGAGTGAAGCGATGAAGAAGCGCTACTCGACATTACTGGTCGTAATGGGCATAGTGGCTGTGCTCTTGTTGGTGGGCTATCCGTTGTTCACCCAGCGCGCCATACTACAGAATTACACCGGTGAAGAGTTTTTAATGGATACTTTCGTGAGTATCAGTACTTATGGTACTGATACTGCTCTTTTAAGAGAAGCTACCCGGCAAGCTTTTCAGGAGATGCGCCGGATTGCGGAGTTGACGGACCGCTTTGCCACCGTAGCTCCTGAACGTGCAACCGGTGAGCCGCATAATCCGGATAAGGCCAATGCTTCGAATAAGGAACAAGCTCCCGGAAGTGAAGGAAGAGACCGGCATAATGTTGATTTGGACACGGTGCCGACGGGAGAAAGCGCCGTTGCCCGGATTAACGCCATGGCGGGAATTAAGCCGGTCCGGGTGGACAAGGATGTCTTTACGATGCTGCAAATGGCGCAAGAGTACCATCAACTAACCCAGGGGGCTTTTGATGTGACGATTGGGCCGGTCATGGACTTGTGGGGTTTTGGGCAAGAGCGTAAGCAGGTCCCCGCGCCGGAAGAATTACAGGCCGCCTTGTCTTTGGTGGATAGTAAGGATATGATTTTAGATGAAGAAAGCCAAAGCGTTTTTTTAAAGAAAAAGGGGATGTCCCTTGATTTGGGCGCGGTAGCGAAAGGCTATGCCGTGGAAAAGGCTGCCCAGATCTTAGAGAAAGCCGGTGTAAAGCAGGCCATCATTAACGCCGGCGGCAATATCCGGGTGCTGGGAAAAAAGGAGGAGCAGCCCTGGAAAGTGGGGATTCAGGACCCGCGTAATCCGGAAGCCTTAATAGGGATTTTATCCTTAACCGACGAGTCGGCGGTTACTTCCGGCGATTACCAGCGGGTAAAAGAGATTGATGGGAAAAGTTATCACCATATCATTTCACCCCTCACCGGCTATCCGGCCGAGGAGAACATCAGTGTCACGGTGGTGACCCCGGATTCGGGGCGGGCGGACCTGTTGTCGACGGCTCTTTTTCTGATGGAGCCGCAGCAGGCTTTGGCGCTGGTGGAGCAAATACCGGATACGGAAATGTTTCTGGTTACGGACGATAAAAAGATTTTCTATACATCAGGACTGGAAGGGAAAATTGAGCTTACCCCGGGAGAGGAATATGCTTATGCGAAAAAGATGGCTGACTAAAGCGGATACGCGCTTGTTAATCGCGGTCATATTGTTGAGCCTTGTTGCTTACGTCATGATTAAGATTTCGGCCGGCTACGCTTCGGCGGAAAAACAGGCCGTCGTGGAAGTAAGCGGGAAGATTGTCCGGCAGTTCGATGTGGCGGAAGATACCGCCACGCGCATGACCATCTGGGGGAAAACCCGGCCTACGACCATTGAAGTCCAAAAGGGGCGGATGCGGGTTTTGGAAGCGTTCTGCCCCGACCAGCTTTGTGTGAAACAGGGTTGGATCAGTGGCCCCGGGCAATCGATTGTTTGTGTGCCCAATGAACTAGTGATTTATTTTCAGGATAATGATGATTCCGGTCTGGATGGGATTACGCGTTAAGCAAGGGGAATTGCTTATGACCAAAACCAGAAAAATAGTCTATTATGCCTTTTTTATAACCTTGGCTACAGCCCTGGGTGTTTTTGAAGCCATGTTGCCGAATCCTTTTCCTCTGCCGGGAGTAAAATTAGGATTGGCGAATACTATCACCATTCTGGCGCTTTATCTGTATGGCTTGCGGGATGGGCTGGCCATTGCCGCATTAAGAGTGCTCTTTACATCTTTGTTGGTTGGCACGTTTCTTTCCGTGGGTTTTTATTTAAGCCTGACGGGGGCGGTCTTAAGCACGCTGGTCATGGCCTTGTGCATCAAAGCTTTTCCGGTTTTGAGCGTGATGGGGGTTAGTATGGCGGGGGCCGTAACGCATAACCTGGGACAGTTGGTGATGGCATCCCTTTTGATTCAAACCCCGTATATTTTCTATTACCTGCCGGTTTTGCTGCTGGCGGGGATACCCACCGGCTTGGCAACCGGGTACTTGGCTTGCCTGCTGTTGCCGCATTTGGAGGAAAAAAAACCCCATATTTAGTCGGCTATTCTCCGGGGACGCCGGGCCAGGGGGAGTCGCTTCCTGTAATCCGGCTTGACAGGCTTTGTCATGCTAAAGTAAAATTATTTTTTAGTGGAATAAAAGCGAAAACCTATTTTCTGTAACGGATGAGACAAGGAGGTGGGAATATGCCATCATATGACTATCGCTGCCCGAAATGTGGTAAATTTACAATTTCCCAGAGAATTACCGAAAAAGCCTTAACTGAGTGTCCGACCTGCGGATCCCCAGTTAATCGTTTGATTGGCAAAAACATTAATGTTGTTTATAAATGTTCTGGGTTCTATTGTACCGATCACCATTCACCTTCCGGCACCAAACAGGTCAAGGATGAGCCCAAATGCGAAGCTCATTGCCCCGCGAAAGGTGAATGCCACGCCGAAGCGACGGATAAAAGCAGTAGAACGGCATAACGAGGGCAGCAGGCGTAAAATTGCCGTCAGGGAATAATAAAGCACACAAAAAACCGTGTTGTTTTGAAAAAAAAACACGGTTTTTTTGTTTCTATCGCAAGCGAGGTAGTGGGCTTTACTGACTGTTTCCTTTTAATTGTTCTTCTGCGAATTGGACGAGTTTTCTGGTCATATAGCCACCAATGTAACCATTCTGGCGTGAGGTCAGGCTCCCTTTGTCGATGTTGTTGTAGTTGGCAATGCCCAATTCGTTGGCCATTTCATATTTCATGTTATTAAGAAAGTTCTCTGCTCCTTGTACGGCAGGTTTATTCGTATTTCTAGGCATGATCTTTGTCCTCCTTTAAAGTCAAAGTATTTGTTTGGTAGTTCATTCATATCTTTTGTAATTTTAGCAAGGATATGCCTATTAGTTTTTTACAGTATTACCAGTTTATTTATTTCAAAAAAATTTTAAGCCAGGCACTTTTTGGCGTCTTTCGCCATATTATTAAGAATGACTTAATAGGAGGTGGCTGTGTGAGCGGATTAGGGACGATTATCATTACGGTTGTGACCTTGGTTAATGGTTTGCTGCTCCTTGCTTATTATTTGAACAACAACGCCTTCCCCCAACCACTATCGGAAGAAGAGGAGAGCATGTATTTAAAGAAGGTGCGGGAGGGGGACATCAATGCCCGCAATATTCTAATTGAGCATAATCTCCGTCTTGTGGCCCATATCGGGAAAAAGTTCGAGGGTGCCGGGGACGATAAAGATGATATTATTTCCATTGGAACAATCGGTCTGATCAAAGCGATCAACACTTTTGATGCCGAAAAAGGCACTAAACTAGCCACCTATGCGGCCCGCTGTATCGAAAACGAAATTTTGATGCATTTACGGACCACCAAGAAAAACAAAGGCGAGGTTTTCCTTTATGACCCGATCGGAGTAGACAAGGAAGGCAACGCTATTACTTTAATTGATGTGCTGGGCACTCATCCGGATGTTGTGCCCGACGTGGTGCAAACCAATGTGGAATTCCAGCAGATGCTTTCGAAGATCAAATACCTCAGTAAAAGGGAAAGAAAGGTTGTGGAAATGCGGTTCGGATTGGTGAACGGCCTGCGTAAAACCCAGCGCGAAATTGCCAAGCTCTTGGGCATTTCCCGTTCTTATGTTTCCCGTATTGAAAAGAGGGCCCTGGAAAAACTGATGAAGGACAATAATTAAAATTAAAAAACCCGCCGCAGCGGGTTATATTTTTATAGGTCTTCTTGGCTTTTTCCAAGCAAATGCAAATCGATTAAATCTTCGTGAAGGGTGACTTCAAAACCATTACTATAACGAGGGCTTCCCATGGCTTTTAACCTTTTGGCCATTCTGCAAGCATAACAATTAACACAGCCGGCAAATATTTTGGAACAACCGGTTAAAGGGTTTCAGGTTGCTTCAGTCCATTCAATTTTGGACGAAGATGCCATGTAACACCCCCCCCTTTTTGTGATAGTATACCACAATGATCATATTTTACAAACGTAAGTTCGACGATTAAAACAAAAACACCTGACATGAAAAGTACAATCATGCGAGTTAAGTATGTTTTAAAATCTTTTTGTAGCGAATAACTTAAAGGGGAGAGGGCGGGAGGTTATTAACGTACTTTCCAAGTGGCTAATGGAGCACCAGCAATTCCACTATGATTCAATGAATATGTCACACTTTCAAATTGAATTGGTCTTTTGTACCTATATTGATAGTGGCCGGAACAGGATTCACCTGGATAGATATAACCCGTCTTATCAAAACATATCCCACATCCAATCCTATTTATTTCTTCTTCATACATAGGTTCAGTTAGTTTAAAAGAGAGTGAACCGGGATTTTCCAATGGCTTATCAGTATTATTGATTACGCTGAAATAAACATTGAAGCCGTCATCGGTATAGTCAATTTTTTTGATGGTTACAGTTAGACCATTAGTTTGAAACTTTTCGCCCATGTTTAATAATTTATCTGATTGCTTTTGTTCATCTGCTTGTTCCTTTTTGGGGGTAGGAGAAGATTCTTTGCTGACCTGGCTTGTAATCTTAACTGCATTTGTTGCAGCATCCCATTCAACTGATGCCCCTAGTGGTTCTGCTATGAATCTGGCCGGAACCATTACTCGCCCGTTTATATTTTGCGGTGGTACATCGGGGATTATTTCCTGGCCATTCACATAAAGACGGATGATATTGGTGCCTGCTAAAGATGAACTGGTAGTAGCAAGTAAGAAGCCAAATAGCAAACCAGCAATAAACTTTTTCATATTTTCGATACCTCCTAAAATGAAGCGGGTTTAGAGTTGTTTTTTCGCGGTTTCACTGTTTTTTTCTTGAGAGGCTGGTTTGGATGCCGCTTTTTTAACGGTGGCTTTCAATGCTTTATTTATTTTTCTCTTTGCTTCTTTTGCTTTTTCACCTTCAAGGACTTCACGTTTTAGTACTTCATTGAATAGTACAGCACTAATCTCATCATCCGTTATTTTGGCATCGGGTAACACTTTTTTAAGTGTCTTTTTTATAGAGTTTATAACGGTATCAGATAAGATTATTTGCCCGATTAAAAAACGGCTCGATGCCTGTTTTTGAAGATGATATTCTTCTAATAATGATTTTCCTAAACCTTCTTTTGAAATACAATAAAGCAACTCAATATCAGATTGCTTTTTAGGATTAATATTTAGTAAATCAATTTCATATACTAGTTCATTCTCAATAGGTTTCGTAAAGGATATTTTATAGATTCTCCATATGTATCCATTCGATAAGATTACCCAGTCTACTCCGGCGTTGGCACCATAATCAAGAGCTTGTTTAATATAATCATCTTTTAGCTCTAAGCCTATTGCTTTTGCTTCTAAGAGGAATCTTAATTTTCCATCAACTTTAATTGCAAGATCACAATAAGTCTTTTTAATTGCATATTCTGAAGTTATCTCTGAATATTTATCAAAACCAAATAATTCGCTAAGCATATCAGTAATTATTACTATCGTATCTGACTCATTTATATCTTTGGCCTTTGCAGTATTCAAAATGGGCTGAAACTTTTTAATTCCGGCCATGAGCCTTGTTTTAACTTTATTAGGAATAACTGCCATGAAAACCAACCTCCTTATGATTTATATTGATATTTGGCGGCATTTATATTAAGAGAAAGCCGCAAAAACTCTAACCTATGTAAATTAAAAATATTTTTGCCAGATTCAAGAAGATAGTATCATATTTTGGACGAAATGTTAAGGAGTGTTGTGAAAAATGTGCAAGTATTACAATTTATTAACAAATACTGAAAAGAATCTTGAAAAAACTAATGAGAAATAACAGTATAAAAACCCGCCGTAGCGAACCCGCCGTAGCGGGTGATCATTTTATATTAGGTTATTATGGCTTTATTTGATATGCCAGAAAATGAATTCGTCGCGCGCACTAAGCTTCGCTTTGCTTCGATTCTATTAAGTTTATCAGCTTGTTTCTTATATCCATCGAATTGATTGAATATCGTATTATTCTTGAGTATAATGTAAAAAAGCTGATCTAATGAAAAAGTTACGCATGGAAATCATTTAGATAAGTTATTTGAACATGCCAGACACGTTAAAATATTAGGGTGTGAAAGGCTGATTCTACGAAAATAGTGAAAATAATATTAAGTATTTTCTTGGTTTTGGTGATTGCGGCAATCCTGGAGTGTCATGCCTTTTTTTATAAAGATTTTGTTTGTGTTATTAAAGGTTATTATCATAAAGTAAGCATAGAAAAGTATGTTAAAAATAAGTACGGCAATGAATTTAAGGTTGTCGATTATCGACCGTTAGGCTCCCTAATACTGTCTGGTTATCGTCCTACGATAGTATTGTTTAGTAATGGCAAGATCCATTTCCAGGTGTATCTGCTGGGAGACGCAATAAGTGATTTTCATGAATTAGGTAAAAGGAATTACGAAATCACGCAAAAATTTTTGTCTGAACTTTCGCTTCCTGATGATGTTTTCATCGAACTGGCGTATGCTTCGGATGGTCATATAGATTCGTATGGATTTGACCATAAATATATGGGATATAAAATTTATACGCCTGATGAAAACGATATTTATGATATGCTGAGTTTACATATTTTTATCAATCCAGAAGGTCAATTCAATCCGCAGGATTATTATTCCTTATATGACGAGGTTTATTTAAAGGCCTCGAGCTACCCGATTGGCTGGATTACCTTTCATCTTGTGGACAAAAAAGTTGACAACATTACGGACTTAATGTGTGTAACTATACCTGAATATGATAATAATATCTTTCGAAAAGCCTCAAAAAGAGATCGAATAGGTTTGCTTGAACACCCCGCGAGGACTACAGATGGGAAAATAACTTATTCTGGAAAGAAGAAACTAAGTAAAGAAAATTTCTGTAGAATAATTGATAATTTGCCGCATGTTACAAATATTTGGGAATACTACTAATTGACCATGGGGTGATTCCCCCATGGCTTTTTAGTATCTGTAATTTAAAAGGGTAAAGTAAAGAATAATTGTTCGAAGGAGAATGAAGGTGCCGAAAGCACGAAAGATGCTCAATAATTGGGACGCCCCATATCTTCAAGCCCTGATGCGATTAATTGAGACCCAGAGCAAGGTCACGCTGGCGAACTGGGCAGTAGATTATGCCGAGCAAGTGATGCTGCCGCTATGGAGCAAATACTATCCTGCCGACCTGCACCCGCAAAAGGCATTGGCTGCCGCTCGTCAATGGCTGGCAGGCGCGATAAAGCTGCCCCAAGCCAAAGCGGCAATCCTGGAGTGTCATGCCGCCGCCCGCGAAGCAGCTACGAATCCTGTCGCCCAGGCGGCGGCCAGGGCGATCAGTCACTCTGCCTCGACGATTCACTCGGCAAGGCATTGTATCGGACTGGCACCTGTCTCTTATACACATCT
>DGEB01000068.1 GCA_002385735.1 Peptococcaceae bacterium UBA3937 | reverse complement strand
TACAACAATTTTACACTATGTCCGATGAAAAATAATTATATATTATATGCTATAATATTGGAATAACCACATAATAGAAATACTGAAGTCCTTAGTAATACTGAAGGTTAATGCTGAAAGTTAAGGCTAATGTTTGGAGTGAACACAATGAAGAAAATACTACCATATCTGAAGAAGCTACTCCCTTACCTGGGAATTGCCTTGGGCGCCCTTATTTTTGCCCTCGGCCTCAATTTTTTTATTGTCGCCAATAATCTGGCCGAAGGCGGTTTTACCGGACTGGCGCTCCTTATCCATTATCTTACCAAATGGCCGATCGGCTCTGTTTTATTAACGCTGAACATTCCGCTGTTTCTGATTGGCTGGAAATGCTGGGGGAAACAGTTTCTGTTCAAGACCATGCTGGGCGTTTTAAGTGTCTCCGTGGCCATTGATTTAACCGGGAGCTTTCAGTTTAAATCAGATGATCTCCTTTTGGTCGCCCTATACGGCGGCACTCTATCAGGATTGGGCCTCGGCCTGGTCCTCCGTTCCGGAGCTACCACCGGCGGAGTTGATATTATCGCCCGGCTGATCTACGAAAAGACCGGATTCAGTATGGGTAAAACGATTTTTGTTTTTGACCTTTTCATCATTGCTGCGGTGGGCGCCCTGTTGGGACCGGAAAAAGCCCTTTACACCCTGGTGGCCCTGTATATCTCCAGCCGGGTCATTGACCGTCTGATTGAAGGGGTTGACGAAGCACGGGCGGTGACGATTATCTCCAACGTCAACCAGGCGATTGCCACGGCGATTATTAACAACTTAGATCGCGGGGCAACGATTATCAAGGGGCAGGGCGCTTATACCGGTAAAGAAAAAAGCGTCCTTTACGTGGTAGTGAACAAGCAAGAAGTACTGGCTTTGAAAAAAATCATCCGGGAGATTGATCCCCATGCTTTTGTCATTATCAGCAACGCGTACGAAGTCCTCGGCGAAGGCTTCCGCCCCCAGTATTAGGCTCAGCGATGACTAAACAAACCCTCTTCCTACTTGTCCAAACAAGCGCCGTTTTTCCGCAACTGCTCCTGCATCCACTGCCACTGGGCGGGACCAAAATCAGCCGGATTTTCCCCGAACAAAACCGCCCGTGCGGCAGCCGTGCCGGCAGCATCCCCTAAGACCGTAAGATTCGGCAACACCCTGATTTCCGACCAGGCCAGCGAAGTACAACTGGTGGCATACCCGGGCACAAGCAGATTAACACTGTCGGAAGGCAAAAGCATTGCATAAGGCAAATAAACCGGGTTCACCGGTTGCCCCCCGGCCGCCTGCCAATCAGGACGCAGGTAGCCGGTTACCGGCCAGACATATTGCCCTTTATGTTGCAAATCCTCAGGCCGGTAGGCATTAATATCCATCATATAATAGCCCAGCCCGATCCGGTCCGTGAAATTGTCCCGGTCGGCTCCCCACACAATCTTTTGCTCCGCGCCGAAGCCGCTTCCGGCTCCGGCTTTTTGCGCTTCTTCCGTAGTCAAAGCAAAGTATTTTTCGGCCTTCCCGGCCGCACCATCATCCACAAAAACGCCGCCGGCTTCTCCCCGGCAAAGACCATGCACGGTCTCCCGCAGATACATCACCTGCCCCACCACGGGCTTGTTTTCCTGATCCCTGACCAAATCCGCCTCACCAAAGCCATATTCCTCGCCATCTACCGCTACGGTGAAACGGCGCAAGGCCTGCAAAAACTCCGGCCGCTCCAAAAGCGCTCTTGCCTCTTGCCAAGCCTGGTCCACCGTTTTCTGCCCTTCCCCGAGCACAGGAAAACGACTGCTGCCCCGGTCCTTTTCGCTGGCCCGCCCGTCCACATCAAAAACAAGCAGCATATTGACCCACCATTCCGCGCTGCCGGCTCCGTTCTGCGCGGCATTAATCGGTTTGATCGCAAAGCCCTTTGCGCGGAAGGACTCGTTAAAATTACGAACCGTCCCGTCATTTTGCCAAATCCCTTGCCCGCCGACCAAACCCCAACTGCCCTTGAAATCAAGGGCAAAGTAGAAGTCCCCGTACTGGCCGGGTTGGACAGGTGTTTTTACCCCTTTGACCTTAAACATGAGCGTCGCGGCTTGCTGCCGGGCCCAGGAAGACGGGACGCTGCCGGCCGGGTCTTGCGCTTTTGATGCGGGCCGCCCCTCATTAAAAGCTTCCAGATGCTCCGCCGGCCAGTCCTGCCGGCCTACGGTTACCTGGTTGCCTGCTAAACGAACCAACCTTCCCTCATCGGAAGCATCAATGAACACCTTGCCCCAAACGGCCCGCCAGCCTTTTTGCCAGGCCACGGTTCCGTCCCCGTCCCGTTTTATGGGTGCTAAGCTCAGGACCCGAACCGCCTTTTTCCACGTTAAAACCCCTTTGAGATCATGCTGATAAAGAATCTCCAAATTGGGGAACCGGGCCAAATCGCGCCGCAGGATTTCCGCCATCTCCCCGGTGTTATAAAACTGCCCACTCTGGTCAAACCAGAAGGCAAAGGAACCGCGGGTCACCAAACGCTCCTGCCAGTAGCGAATATCCGCAAAATTCTGTCCGCCGATGGTCCCCAGACCCCCAAGAGCCGGTACAGGATCGGGCACTATTAAGAGCACTTTTTTATCAGGTGCTAAGGAAGCGGCGCTGCGCGCCGAAGCACAACCGGCAAAACCGCCGCCGTAGATAATAATATCATAATGGGCTGCCACCACCCTGGGGTAAGCCCAATAACCCAGTATACCCACACCCAGAAACAGTAGCAAGAGCAAAGCGAGCCACCGTATGGTCCGGATTTTTCCCATTTTTTCTTTTCCCTTTCCCTTTTCTTTCAGTTATTTTTTATCTTTCACCGGCCGCCCACAAGAGTTGCCTTAATTATATCACAGGTCAGCAAAAGAACCCATTTCCTGATAAACCTTGAGCGCGGCATCCAGGAGCGGAAAGGCCAGGGCCGCACCGGTACCCTCGCCCAAACGCATTTTCATAAGAAGCATCGGTTCCATCCCCAAAGCGTCCAGGACCAAGCCTGCGCCTTTTTCCGCAGAAAGATGGGAAGGAAGCAAATACTCCCTCAGCAAGGGATTGATTCTTGTTGCGGCCAAAGCAGCTACCCCCGCGATAAAGCCGTCGAGCACCACCGCTTTGCGGGCATGGGCCGCGGCAAAGCAGCACCCCACCAGTGCGGCAATCTCCAGACCACCGACTTTGGCCAGTACATCTAAAGGGTCCTCCGGATTAGGCCTGTTCACTGCCAAAGCCTTTTCCACCGCTTTTACCTTCAAGGCGCGGAGGCGGGCATCACGGGTACCGTCGGATCCGCTGCCCACCACCTCCTCCGGAGAACAGCCGGCAAAGGCGGAAAGGACGGCGGCACTGGTGGCCGTATTGCAAAGGCCGACTTCCCCCATCCCGAAAACCTGGACTCCTTCCCGGATTAAAGCACTCGTCACCTCATAACCGGCTTTCAGCGCCTGGAATAAATCTTCGCGGGACATGGCCGGACCCTGGGCGATATTTGCCGTACCCGGACGGACCTTTCTTTTGATGATCCCTTTCCCTTGCACCTCTTCTTTGATTCCCACGTCCACAATTACCAAACGGGCGCCGGCAAAACGGGCCAACACACTGACCCCGATTAAACCTTTATCGCCTAATTCCACCAACTGGCGGGTGATTTCCTGAGGATACCGGTTAAATCCTTCCTCATAGATCCCGTGGTCTGCGGCCATCATCACAATCGCCTTTTGGTTGATTTCCGGAAAAGGCAGACCATAGATTCCGGCCAGGCGAATGGCTATTTCCTCTAATTTGCCCAAACTCCCCACCGGTTTTAGTTTTTGCTTTAATACTTCCTCTGCTTCTTGCATCGATTCTAAAGATAAAGGCTGCAACTCATTTACGACTTTTTTCCACCACTTCTCCATCTTTGCTTCAGCTCCTTTTCTTCTCCATCATATCATACCAGCGCTCATCCCGAATTAGTATTCTCGCGGGCCACAAAAAAATGGTTTGGGCGCTCCTTTACAAAGCTTCCACAAACCATTTGGCCCTTCTTTATTCTATTGCCGGCTTTTCCCCTTTTGATTCATCTGCGCATCAACCCGGCTTCGTGTTTATTCCTCGGCTTGCTTCGCCAACCTGGTCCTTTTCGGTTTGGCATTATCCTTGACCACTTCGGAAAGGGACACGGCCAATGAAGCAAGGTTTTGGATCTCGGACGGAATGATGATTTTCGTGGCCTGGCCGTCGGCAACCTTGGTCAGCGCTTCCAAGCTCTTCAAGGAAATGACCGAATTGTCGGGTGCCGCTTCTTTCAGCATTTTCAATCCTTCCGAAGTGGCCTCGTGCACGATCAGGATCGCAGCCGCTTCCCCTTGCGCTTCTTTGATTGCGGCTTCTTTTTGGGCTTCCGCTAAAAGAATCGCCGCTGCTTTTTCCGCTTCCGCATTCAAGATCGCCGATTGTTTATGCCCTTCCGCCAAAAGAATCGCCGAGCGCTTTTCCCCTTCTGCCCGCAGAATCGCTTCTCTTCTTTCTCTTTCGGCCTTCATCTGCCGTTCCATGGCATCCTGGATTTCCGCAGGAGGAACAATGTTTTTGACCTCTACCCGGTGGACTTTGATTCCCCAGGGCTCCGTGGCCTGGTCCAGAATACTCCTCATTTTGGTGTTAATCACGTCACGCGAGGTCAAGGTTTCGTCTAACTCCAATTCACCAATGATGTTTCTTAAAGAAGTGGTCGCGAGATTATCGATCGCCAGCAAGGGATTTTCTACCCCGTATGTATATAATTTCGGATCGGTGATTTGATAGAAAACAACCGTATCAATCGACATGGTAACGTTATCTTTCGTGATCACCGGCTGGGGACGGAAATCAATGACCTGTTCCCTTAAATCAACCACCTGGGCAATCCGGTCCAGTAACGGAAACTTCACGTGCACCCCCACGTGCCAGGTGGCATAATAGGCGCCCAATCTTTCCACAATAAAGGCCCTTGCTTGCGGGACTACTCTGACATTCGTCGCAATTAAGACAATTATTAATATTAAAATAATGAACAGGACCATTTCTCATCACTCCTTTGATTTTCCTTGTTATCCTCTCCAAATTATGTTTAATGCTCGCCTTTTAAATCCGGCGAACCACCAGGGTGTTCCCTTCAATCTGGTCAATAATGACCTCCTCGTCAACATCCGCTTCCTGCCGGTCCTTCGTCCTGGCAAACCAAATCTGCCCTTTTACTTGCACTTGCCCCTTTTTACCCCTTTCGATCTTTTCGACTACAACAGCCACTTCGCCAATCAAGGCTTGCACATTGGTGGGCGTTGAGCCAATTTTAAGATACCTTCTCGCAATGGGGCCCGTATAATACAACAAAATTAAGGAAGTCAGCAAAAACGTAGCGACCTGTACCTGCCAAGTGAAATCAAAGGAGGCCAGGACATAGGCTATTAAAGCACCTATGGCAAACCAAATCGACGTAAGACCCAGGGTTATCGCTTCAACAACCATGCATACCACTGCCAGGATGAGCCATAGCCACGCACTCATTTACTGAAATCTTCCCCTTTCTTCGTTATATTCATATTATCCTATGAATAATATACTACATTTTAAAGGATTAATACAGTGATTTAACAACAAATTTATGTTTTTTCTTGATTTTAGGCAATTTTACAACATCTTTGCCTGCTTCCGCAATTCCTTCACAAGTGCGATTTCCGCCGCATATCCCGCCTCATCATTGGGGGTCTCCAGAAGAAAAAGCAGCCGCTCCAGTTCCCGGTCGCAGACGATTTTTCGAATGGTCTCAAGCCCTAAGAACCCTTCCCCCAGCTTGGCATGGCGATCTTTACGCGAACCCAGGGGGAAGCGCGAATCATTCAAATGCCATACCTTTACCCGCGACCAGTCCAGCAGTTGCTTGATTTTTTGCTTGACCGCGGCCAAAGCGGCCAGGTCATAGCCGGCACCGGTCAGATGACTGCTGTCCAGGCAAAAGCCTAGTCCCGGATGGTCGTCACAACGCCGCAGGATTTCCGCCAGTTGTTCAAAGCTATAGCCCAGCTCGGTTCCTGCCCCGGCCATCCCCTCCAGGAGGATTTGGGTCTGCGCCGGGATTTCCACCAATACTTCCTTTAATCCTTCCACCACAAGAGACAGCCCTTGCTCTTCCCCTTGTCCACCGTGGGTGCCCACATGAACAACCAGATAAGGAACGCCCATCAGTTTAAGCCTCTGCAAATCCTCCTTGAGGGCATGAACCGTGAAACGGCGGATTTGTTCTTTGGTCGAGGCCAGGTTGTACACATAAGGGGCATGGGCGACCACCGCCCCAAAATGATGCTCGCGCATGAGCGCATGAGCTTCGAGGAGATCAGCCGCTTCGAGGGCACGGGCTTTTCCGCCCCGTGGATTACGCACAAAAAACTGGAAGGTGTTTCCCTTCATCTTAATCGTCATTTTTACCGCATTGGCAAAACCTTTCGCGATGGAAACATGAGCTCCAAGCCACACGCTTACAACCCCTTTTCGTTCATTCTTTTTGCTCAAGCTTTTTTAGTATACCACCAGCCGGTTAATCGTTCTCCTGATTGCCCGGAAAGCATTTTTCATTCGCGTGACCAGGAGCGACCGGCTGATCGTTCCCGCCCGCATGGCCATTAGTATGCTCCTGATCGTCCTTTTTATTGTTCTCATCAGTTCTCGGAGGATCGTGCGCAGTGGCGTTATTCCCATAATCCTTCCCCCCTTCCTCATGATTCCCGTGACCGTCCGAGTGGCCTGCATCATCAAAAGGTTCACCCGGCGAAAGTTTAGGAGGAAATTCATAGATCTTACATTCGCCTTTGGGATGGAGTGAGGCTTCCTGCTTCTGAACGGCCTGTTCAAACACATCACCGCTTAGTAAGTTAATAATACGGGTTATTTCATTCATTCCATCAGTCTCGTTTTCCACTAAAAAATCACTGGCAGGGAACTTCAAATCGATAAGGTTTGCCAACAAGGCCTGGAGCATCTCTTTGGAAAGAGTAACATAAACCTGCGACAAGGTTCATTCCCCCACTAATGAATATCTTTACTTCATTATAAGGTAGAAGTTGATATTTGCTACTGCTTGGACAAACCTTTTCATCGATTTTTGCAAAGAACCCGCGCCGGCAATAAACAAATTAATCGGCACGGAAATGTGCACAATAATAAGCAAACAGGAAAAAGAAAGCGGGGATATTGCATGCGACTTTGTCCTTTATGTAACGGCCTTGAGCCATCACCAACCCCGTCCATGCTTTGTCCTTTCTGTAAGACCGTAATGAAAGACGAGGGGATGCTCGAAGGCTTTTATGAACCCTACAGCCCTTACTTGCCTTATGAAATACTGGATTTGGTCGATGACGTTGACTCAGAGCGCGATTGTGTTCATTTGTTCTGTTGCCCCCATTGTGGGTATGACCAAAGATACCACTGCCCGCTCCTTACCGGTCCGGAATTCACTTGATGATGCGCGATTTTACTTGATGATACGTGGCAACTCCACCATCCCTGCTCCCTGCTGTTCGTCACTCAACTGGGCAAGGCGCACCGCCCCCGAAGCCATGATTTCACGCAAGCGGGACGGCGGCATGGGCCCGTATACATTTTGGATGTCCGCCGCAATTCCGGTAATATGCGGAGCCGCAAAAGAAGTCCCACTCTTTTCTTCATAGCTGTTATTCAACCAGGCGGAAGGAATGTCCGTCCCGGGCGCGCAAAAGTCCACTTCCGGCCCGGTGCTGGAAAAAGCAGCAACCCGGTCATAGCGGTCGGTGGCGGAAACGGCGATGACCTGCGGAAAACGGGCCGGAAATTTTACACTGCGTCCCACTCCGTCATTACCGGAGGCCGCCACCATCGTAATGCCCTGCGCCTCCATAAAACTGATGGCGCTGGCAAAAGCGCGGCTGTTTTCGGAGGTGGAAAAACTCATGTTGATGAGCTCGACCTGCCGCCTGGCCAACCATTCCAAGCCCTCAATAATGTCCGAAAGTTTTCCTTTGCCTTCTTTATTAAACGCTTTCACCGCATAAATGTCAACATAGGGATTGATCCCCATCATGCCCCGGTACCTGTTTCCGGCCGAGCCAATAATGCCCGCAATATGGGTGCCGTGGCCATAATCATCCATAAAGTCCCGCTGTCCGTCTAAGGTGCAAATACCATCCTTGATATTTTCCCTTAAATCCTGGTGCTTATAGTCTATCCCGGTATCAATAATTCCTACCCGCACCCTCCTCTTCTGTAATTTGTCCCAAACCTCCGGAGCGCCAATCCGTTTTAGACCCCAACCAACCCTGACCCCGCCGTAAACCGGCTGAGGCTGGGGTTTAGCAGGCGCTTGAAAAGGTGGTGGGAAAAGCGGCGGCAGAGGAAAAAAGGGGGCGAATAACCAGCAGAGTTTAAACTCAATATCATCCTCGACCTCAAACAACTCCTCCCTGTTGCGGAAAGTCAACAGAGCCTTTTCCTCGGAAGGGAACTCACATAAATAGGCGTTTACGATCGGTAATTCCTTGATGAGCCTGGCCCCGACCTGCTCCAGACTTTGTTTGAGCAAATGCACCTCACCGGGATTCTTTAAAGAAACAATCTTTCGAACCATCGTAGGTGGCGCTTTTTCCTTTGTCATGAATAAACTCACATGCTCCTTTCTCCGACCAAAAGGTTTCAGAAGTTTTTCCTGTTGTACCTTATGCCGGAGAAAGGTTTTTCGTCACTTTTCCGCGACAAAACTATCCAAAACTGCTATAATACAACTGTTAATAAATAAAAAACGAAGAACACGCGGAGGGAAAATAATGAGAAAATTCCTCCTCTTCTTGCTTCTTGTTTGCACCCTCGTCCTGGGTACTCTCCTGGGGACTCAGCCTGTGGAAGCGCCCGGCACCAAGCCGGTGGCCGTACCCCCGCTTCCTCCGGAGCAAAAAAGCATCATGATCACCGCCGTGGGCGATATCATGATGCACAATACGCAAATCTCCGCGGGGTGGCAACCCGCTTCCGGCAGCTATGATTTTTCCGCGTTTTTCCGGTACGTGAAACCAATCCTGGAAAAGTCCTCTTTTGCCATCGGCAACCTGGAAACCACCTTAGGCACGGACCCCAAAGAATACGGAGGATATCCCCGCTTTAACTGCCCGGCTGCCCTGGCTTATAACCTGAAGGAGGCCGGATTGGACCTAATCACCACCGCCAATAACCACGCCCTTGATAAAGGAATCTCCGGCCTGCAAAACACCCTGCAGCATTTGGACGAGGCAGGGCTGTTGCATGCAGGAACCGCCCGCAGTCAAGAAGAAAAAGAGGCGCTTGTCATTACCGAAATCGAAGGAATCAATACCGCAGTTCTGGCCTATACATATGGAACCAATGGCCTGGAACCTCCGGCCGAATACCCCTTTGCCGTAAACTATATTAATGAAGCCCAAATCATCAACGACATAAAAAAAGCGCAGGAATCCGGCGCGCAACTGGTCATTTTGTGCCTGCATTTCGGGGAGGAATATCAGGAAACGCCCAATAAACTGCAGACGGCGCTCGTCAAAAAGTGTTTGCAGGCAGGAGCCGACCTGATCCTGGGCACCCATCCCCACGTTCTGCAGCCCGCCCGGATTTATCTTTTGCCCGAGGAAGATTCTACACCAGGTACTATGGAGCGCGCTCATTTCGTCAGCTACTCTTTAGGGAATTTCATTTCCGACCAAAACGGCCTGCCCCGCAAAGCCGGCATCATTCTCAACCTGCATCTGACTGTGGATTCCATAACGGGAAAGCCCTCTTTTGAAAAAGCCGAATATATCCCCATCTGGACACGGAGATACATCAAAAATGGGCGGGTTAATTTTGAGGTCATTCCCATCGAACCGGCCTTGAAAAAAATCAGAGCCGGAGAAACTACCGAATTTACCGTGGCGGAAGCACAAGAACTGCAACAGGCGTGGGTTCACGTTTTATCCTGTTTAGACACGCAAAACACCAGGATTGCTCTTGCCTCACTTTTCCCCGCAGAGGAACGCACTACCACAAAAAAATAACCCATTCCCCGAACCGGGAATAATGGAAAAAACACTATGCGAAAATCGCCTCGACAAAGGGATAACAATAGACGTGCGAAAATTAAGCATTAGAAAAATGGAAATTGACATTTGGGGACGTTCTTCTTATAATTGAATATGCATGTTGATTTGTAACTTAAAATATTCATGCTGGTGTAGCTCAGTGGTAGAGCAGCTGATTCGTAATCAGCAGGTCGTCGGTTCAAATCCGACCACCAGCTCCACTTTTGAAATCTGAAAAAGTGATTTGCTAACAGATTGCTAACAAAAATTAGAGCCAAAAGGCTCTTTTCTTATTTTCCGACTAGCCTGCCGATTCTAAGGCCTTCGTTATAAAAACCATTTTATCCGTTTTACGCCTAATAACCTAGACAGTTTCTTTTTTGTCTGCTTTTATTATCTTCACCAAAAAGATAAGAGCAAAGAATAATCCGATCGCTATAAAGATCCACTTCGTAAAAATCAGGTATAAGATGCTGCCTATACTCAGAGAAACTAATACACCGATGAAACACTTTTCTTTTTTATTAATTGCCATTCTTACCGTCCTTCCCTTGTAAACTTTGGGTTCTTTTCCCTTATAAAAAATAATACCACATTTTTCGCACCCGGTTGCCATATTTTGGGGATGATAATAAGCCTTTGCTTTCCAGTTTTAAAACAAAGCTGCGGATAGTAGCGTAGGCTGCATTTTGGAAATCCTTCTCCAATTGTTTGGTGGAAAATTCCTGGGTTCCATAGGCTATTCTACCACAAAAAATTGTAGAAAATATCGTCTTGTCCCCTTGAATTTATTTTCCACTAGTATAATATAATAATCATACGAGCCAAATAAAAGCCGCACGAAGGGCGGTTTTTTATATGTTACCAATTCACTGACTGCGCACTGGAGGGGTATTTCAATGGAACAATTTTTAGTATCTTTTCGAAAATGGAAGGAAAATGTGCAAAATAATGACGAATTAACGAACGAACTCGTTTCTATTGAAACGGATCCCCGTCAAATTGAGGAATGTTTCTGTAAATACCTGGAGTTCGGTACCGGCGGGATGCGCGGCGTCATCGGCGCAGGGACCAACCGGATGAATATCTACACCATCCGCAAAGCAACCCAGGGTCTGGCGAACTATCTCCAAAAGGCCTTTCCCGCTGAAGAGCAAAAAGTGGTCATCGCCTATGACTCCCGCTACAAATCAAGGGATTTCGCCCTGGAAGCAGCCCTGGTGCTGGCCAATAACCGGATCAAAACCTATGTCTTTGAAAAGATCGCCCCTACCCCGTTGCTTTCCTACGCGGTAGTTCAACTGCAAGCTACCGCGGGCATCGTCATCACCGCCAGTCATAATCCGAAAGAATATAACGGCTACAAAGTCTACGGCAAACACGGCGGCCAACTTACCGATGCCTTTTCCAATGCCGTTACGGCCGAAATCCAGGCGGTGGAGAATGAATTCGCCATCCCGGTTGCTGACCAGGAGGCGGCCGAAAAAGAAGGATACCTGCTTTGGCTCGATGATAAAATCCTGGGGCGCTATATTCAGGAGACGAAAAAACTCCTTTTAAATGAAGAACTCCTGCCCGAAGCCGGTGACCTGCGGATTGTTTACACGCCTTTGCACGGGACAGGCCTGATTCCAGTCACCAGGCTCTTAAAGGAATGTGGTTTTTCCGATGTCCATGTGGTAAAAGAGCAAGCCGACCCGGACCCGGCCTTCCCTACGGTGGTCTCCCCTAATCCCGAGGAAAGATCGGCTTGTGCCCTGGCCATAGACCTGGCCCGCAAGATTAACGCGGACCTCGTCCTGGCTACCGACCCCGATGCGGACCGGGTGGCCTTTACCGTAAGGACCAAAAGCGGCGACTACGTGAGTTTTACCGGTAACCAGACCGGCGCCCTCTTGATTGATTACCTGCTCCAAATGAGGGCCAGGAAAAATATCCTCCCTGAAAACAGCATTATCATCAAAACCATCGTCACTTCCGAAATGGGGGTAAGAATCGCTCAGGATTACGGGGTAAAACACCTGGATGTTTTGACCGGCTTTAAATACATCGGGGAAAAAATCGCCGAATTCGAAGAAACCAAACAACATACCTTCCTCTTTGGCTACGAAGAAAGTTATGGCTACCTCATCGGCAGCTATGTCCGGGATAAAGACGCGGTGCAAACCTGCCTGCTGCTTGCCGAAATGGCTCTCTATTACAAAAAACAAGGCAGCGATATTGCGGAACGCCTTGAACAGCTGTACCAAAAATACGGCTACTTTAAAGAAGACCTGATCAATATCACCATGCCCGGCCTGGAAGGGCAAAAACAATTGTGCAAAGTGATGTCCTACTTCCGCGACAACCCTTTATCCGAAATCAAAGGTTATCCAATCGCCGTACGCAAAGATTATCTCTTCTCCGAAGCAATTGATTGCGCCTGCGATAGTAAAACCCCTATTGAACTGCCTTGTTCCAACGTCCTGCAATATTTATTCACCACCGGCGCTTGGTGTTGCATCAGGCCGTCCGGAACGGAGCCCAAGCTTAAAATCTACTTTGCCGTCAAAGGAAAAAGCCCGGAAGAAGCCCAGCAGCAACTGACCGCTTTGAAAGACGGTTTCCTGGAGCTTATTAACTCCGTTAAATGAAACGGCTATTACAACACCCTGCGGCATAAGCTCAAGGCAAAGCAATAGCAAGCGGGGCAAACCATCCGCCCAAGACACAAAAATCCCAGTGGAAGAATTCCACTGGGATAATTTATCGTTAGATAAAATACCGGGCGGAAAAAGGAGTCGCTCCTTTTTCTTTTTTAAGGTCGTGCCGCTGATTGAGATAGAGATACTCCAAAATCTTGAAGACCAGTTCCGTTTCCTCCGGGGCGCCGATGCGCTGAGCCAGTTCTTCCGCGGTAAAGCTTTGGCCCTTTTCGTCCCTTAAGGACCGCACGACTTTCCGCTGCAACTCAATGTAAAAACCGGCCCCCTTCTTTCCTAATTCCACCCCGGGCTGGTGATAGGCATTGACATTGATTAAAGCGGCGTATAAGCCTACCGCTCTTTCAAAGAGGGCGATCAAAGCACCCATGGAGTGGGGGTTTAGTTCTTCCAGACTGATGGTCAGGGATACCCGTCCTTTTTGCTTTAAGGCGCGCCGGGTCCCTTCCAGGAAGGCTTTCAGGTAATCCCCGCTGGTGATATCCTCTTCTACGTAGACCGGTGTGACCCGCCGGTCCTTTTTGATTTCCACGAAGACTACCAGGGAGTCATAGACACCGTCCAACAGTTGCTGCACATAAGCGTGCTGGTCGGTGGAACCTTTGTTGCCAAACACTGTCAGCCCTTCGTGCACGGTCCGGTCCGCCAGATCCTTCTCTTTGCCCAGGGATTCCATGATCAACTGCTGCAAGTAACGGGACAAGAGCTGCAGGCTGTCCCGGTAGGGCAAAACCACCATGTTCCCCCGGCCGCACTTTTTCACGTTGTAATACCAGGCCGCCGCCAGAAGGGCGGCCGGATTATTAAGCAACTCCCCGGACCGCGTCAGCTGATCACAGACCCGGGCGCCGGCCAAAAACTCATCAATATCCAGCCCCTGCAAAGCCGCCGGCAACAGGCCCACGGCCGAAGTGACAGAGGTACGCCCGCCGACCCAGTCCCACATGTAGAACCGTCCCAACCAGCCTTGCTCCGCCGCCAGCTTGTCCATTTTACTGCCGGCGGTGGTAATCGTTACGGCTTGACGGGCAAAAGCGATGTTCTGGGCGCGGAAAGCTTGTTGAACCTCCACCATCCCGTTCCGGGTTTCCACGGTCCCGCCGCTTTTGGATATTACGATGACCAGGGTTTCTCCCAGGTAATCATGTAATTTTTCCAGGACCTGCCCGATCCCATCCGGATCGGTGTTATCCAGAAAATATCCCTGCAGCCCTTCTTTCGACCCTAAAGCATCGTACATTAACATGGGTCCCAGGGCCGAACCGCCGATCCCGACCAAAAGAAAACGGCGGAAAGCCTTGCCTTGCGCGGAGACAATTTGCCCGCTCTTTATTTTCTGCCCGAAGGCACGAATCTTTTCGATGGTTGCCCTTATCTCTTCCCCGATCTGCGCGCTGGGAGCAAGGGCCGCGTCCCTCAGCCAATAATGGCCCACCATCCTGTTCTCATCCGGGTTGGCAATCTTCCCCTCTTCCAACTCCCGCATGGCCGCGAAGGCCCGCTCGAACCGGGGCTCCATTTCCTGAAAAAAGCCGGTCGGAAAATCCATACAGCTATAATCAAGGGCTAATCCCAACGACTCATTCATATATTGCCCCGCCTGAAATTTCTCCCATAAAGCTTGCCCTTCCATCGTCCAATCCCACCTCTGTTCTCTGAAATGATTTCTACCGTCCATATTTAAGCATGAGCGTTTTTATTCTTTGGGCCAGGTCCGGTGTTAAGGCGCCTTTTCGATACCGCCATTCCCAATTACCGCCCACCGTATTTGGCGTGTTCATCCGTGCTGCCGAATCAAGACACAGAAAATCCTGCAGGGGTATAATCGACCATCTGGCCGGGCTCTGGCTGACAATATCGATGAAACCCCAGCAGGTTTTTTCCAGTTTTTTTTGGTCATAGCTTTTCCGGCGCGCCTCGCTGAGCTGAGCAAGGATGGTCTTTTCATACCAGCCCCGCAGGGTGTCGTTGTCATGGGTGCCGGTGTAATAAATATAATTTCCGGCCTGCGCGCTCTGTTCCCTGGCCTGACTGACTACCGCCGCATATCCGGAACCCTGACGATAAACCGGCCGGTCGGCGAAAGACTCCCGGTCCACAAACTGCAGAACCTTCATTCCCGGAAAACCAAATTTTTTCTTAAGCTCCAGCACCTCAGGGGTAATCACCCCTAAATCCTCCGCAATAAACGGCAATTCCCCCAGGTAATCCGTAAGGACGCGGAATAACTCCTCCCCCGGGCCTTTGACCCACCTGCCGTTGATCGCGGTTTTCTCCTGCGCCGGAATCTCCCAGTAGGCTTCAAAACCCCGGAAATGGTCTACCCGGATCACATCAACCAGTTCCAAAAGGACGGCGATGCGCTCCCGCCACCATAAATAATCGTCCTGCTTCATTTCCGGCCAGCGGTAAATGGGATTGCCCCACAACTGCCCCGTGGCACTGAAATAGTCCGGGGGCACCCCTCCCACTTTAAGGGGATTCCCTAACTCATCCAGCTCAAAGAACCGGGGATTAACCCAGGTGTCACTGCTGTCATAGGCCACATAAATCGGCAGATCGCCAATAATGCTAATCCCTTTGCGGTTGGCATATTCCCGCAAGCTAAGCCACTGCCGGAAAAACTGATATTGCAAAAAGAGTTGGTAGTCAATCTCGTCCCGCAGCTTTTCCTCCCAGCTTGCCACAGCTTCCGGCTTGCGCAAAGCAATGTCTTTTTCCCAGTAATTCCACGGAACATTATGAAAATGTCTTTTTAACGCCATAAACAAGGCAAAATCGGGAAGCCAGTACGCTTTGCTTTCCACAAAGTCCAGGTACTGCTGTTCCCGGTTTCCGCCCGCTTGAAAGTTCCGGTAAGCCTCACGACACAGTTTTTCTTTATAGACAGCGCAAAGCGCGTAGTCCACCCGTTCTTCCGGAAATGCAGGCACCGACCTTAATTGCTTCGCCGCTAAAAGCCCTTCCTCCGCTAAAAGATCCGGACTAATCAACAACGGACTGCCGGCGAAAGCAGAAAAAGCTTGATAAGGTGAATCTCCGAACCCGATGGGATTAAGCGGCAGCACCTGCCACAGCTTGATGTGGCTTGCGGCCAGAAAATCAATAAATTGATACGCCTCCGGCCCTAAGTCGCCAATCCCGTATCTGGAAGGAAGGGAAGTAGGATGAAGTAATATTCCCCCGGCTCTGTTTAATTGCACTTCCATGCCCCCTTGCCTAATCTGCCTGATCTACTAATTCCTTTGCTCCTTAACGGTTGAGCTTTTCCATACTACGTTTTGCTTTTATGTTATTCTTTACGTTCTACCTCCGTTCCTTCGTCGGTTCTCCTTTCCCTCTTCTTACTTCAGAACTAATGCCTTCTTTTGTTATGACCCTTTTTAGCCTTACGGGCGGACGCGAGCCAGGATCTTCCCTTCCAAAGGCGGCAGTTTTACGGTTAAAGCCTCGTTCCCTCCGCGCTTTTCCTGCTGTTCAAGGAGTTTTGTTTCCTGCGGGAAGATTTCCCTCCATCCGCCCCGGGAGTCCTCACTCAAAGGCACCGTCACCGTGTGTTCCGTATCTTTGCTCCGATTAAGCAAAATCAAAAACTGCTCTTTTCCGTCCTTCCGGAAAAAGCCGTAAACGTCGCCCTGGGCGTAAGCGGTTTTCCACTCGCCCTGGTGCAAAGCGGAAAAATTATTCCTAAAGCCAATCAGCTTCTTATAGTGGTTTATCAGATCCTGATCTTCTCTTCCCCAGGGATAAGGACCCCGGTTATAGGGGTCGGTATAACCCTCCATGCCGGCTTCGTCTCCATAATAAATGGCCGGTACGCCGGGAAAACACATCTGGAAAAGAACGGCCAGCTTCAGACGGCGAATCCCCAGCCTCCGCTGCCGGGGTGAAAGCCGAAACTTCGCCTTGTCTTTCGGATGCACATGCTGCTCCGGCGGGGCCTCCCCTAAAATGGTCAACACTCTGGGCACATCGTGGCTCCCCAGCAAATTCATCACACTGTAAAAACTGACTTTGGGATAATTTTCGGCCAGATTCATCAGCCGCCGGTGCACCTGCCAAGCGTCAAGATGCCCCAGTAAAAAACCCAGGAGGATATTGCGGAAGGGATAATTCATGACCGAATCCAGTTCTTCCCCCCACAGGTACTCCCGTTGTTCCCCGTAGCTGACCTTATTGGAGGCATCCTCCCAGACTTCACCCAATAGAATCGATTCCGGGTCGGTTTCCTTCATCACGGCCCGCATTTTTTTGATAAATTCGTCCGGCAATTCATCGGCCACATCCAGCCGCCACCCGGCCGCCCCCATTTTTATCCAGTAGCGGACGACACTGTCTTCGTCCTCCAAGATAAACTTTAAATAGGAGGGATTCAACTCATCAACGTTCGGTAAATTCCCGAAGCCCCACCAGCTTTCGTATTCATCGGGATAGCGGTTGAAGCGGTACCAACTGAAATAGGGCGAACTGGGCGACTGGTACGCCCCCAAACCGGGATAATTGCCTTCCTTGTTGAAATAAATACTGTCGCTTCCCGTATGGCTGAACACTCCGTCCAGGATAATGCGGATGTTGTACTCCCGCGCTTTTTGGCACAAACGACGAAAATCCTCATTGCTTCCAAACATCGAATCAATCTTTTTGTAATCCGCCGTGTCGTACTTATGATTACTGGGGGATTCAAAAATCGGATTGAAATAGAGCACACCCACCCCCAGTTCCTTTAGGTAGGGAAGCTTTTTGATGATCCCTTCCAAATTGCCGCCGAAGAAATCCCACCGGAGGATGGCCCCGGTTTCCGGCTCCTTGATGTAAATCGGCGTATCGTCCCAACAGCCGTGAAGCAGCGAGCCCTTCTTCGGATTGTTAACGACCCCGTTTTCGTTGCCGTTGTAAAAACGATCCACGAAAATTTGATACATCACGCTTCTGGAAAACCAATCCGGGACGGTAAAATCACGATATACGGTAATCTGAAAAGGGGGCGGTACTTGTTCTCGGAGCAAGCCCTCCCCGCCCAACCTTTCATTGTTATTGCCATAATAATAAACCTTGCCGCCGGTGATCACCACAAAATAGTACCAGTAAAGTCCCACCACCGGTGTCGGAATTTCGACTTGATAATACTTTTTGTTCCCTTCCCCCTTTTCTAAATGCAGTTCGGCATCCTGCACCCGATCCTGGTTCCTCCATAAACGTAAAAGCACCGTTTCGATTTTTGTAGTCGCTTGCAATCCCAGGCGCAGAGTAACCTTTTCTCCGCTGGGAACGGCGCCAAAAGGCTCACGGCACTTTAAGTCATGCGTATTATGATAAATCCAGCTTAAGCTCATTTGGTTTTTCTCCTCTGTATGTTTTCCCACTACTTCCCCTTTTTTTCCTCTCTAATTTATTTTTTGTTTGGGTGAGCTTCCATGATGTTTTTTCATTATTTTACGCTTCAATCGGAAAGAAGTGATTCGTATAGATCGATATATCTCTGGGCGGAAGTATGCCAACTGTAGTTAGCTTTAAAGGCATTCTTGACTATATTGTTCCAAATAACCGGCTGATTATGATAAAAATCCAGCGCCCGTTTGATGGTGAATAAAAAGTCATGGGCGTTAAAGTTCGTAAAACTAAAGCCATTCCCTTCCCCGGTGCACTCATTGTAGGACTGGATGGTATCTTTCAAGCCGCCCGTTTCCCGCACCACCGGTAAGGTGCCATACCTTAAGGCTATCAAGTGGCTTAAGCCACAAGGTTCAAAAAGGGAAGGCATCAGATACAGGTCCGAAGCCGCATAAATCTTGCGGGCCATGGCTTCATTGAACATCAAAAACAGCTGCATTTTGGCCGGATGTCTTTCAGCGGCATACCTTAAAGTATGCTCATAGCCATATTCGCCGACCCCAAGGATCACTAGTTGCACATCCAGGGACAACAACTCGTCAATAATATAAACCAGCAAATCAAGCCCTTTCTGGCGGGTTAAACGGGAAACCATCCCCAACATGGGGACATTATTCCTTACCGGCAAGCCCATGTCTTCCTGCAGCATCAGTTTGTTCTGCTCTTTTTTCGCCAGGGACGTCCGGTAATTCGCATAAATGTGCGGGTCGCTTTCCGGATTGTATTTGTTATAGTCAATCCCGTTGATAATCCCCACTAATTTATCCCCGAATTTTCTTAATACTCCGTCCAGGTTCTCGCCAAAATAGGCGGTCTTAATTTCCTCCGCGTATGTATTGCTGACCGTGGTAATCTTATCAGCATAATAAATTCCTGCTTTCATGAAATTAATATCGCCATAGAACTCAAAGGCCTCATCATATTGCTTCGAGGAAGACAGTCCTAAAACATCTTCCACATTCATCCAGAATACGCCCTGATACTTTAAATTATGAATCGTGAAAACAGTCTTGATCTTCTGGTATAAAGGCTTATCCCAATAAAATTCTTTCAAAAAGACGGGGACCAAAGCGGTCTGCCAGTCATTGCAGTGCAAAATATCCGGTTGAAAATCGTCCATGTATTGCAGGCTTTCCAAAACGGCCCGGCAAAAGAAGGAAAAGCGCTCCGCTTCGTCAAAATAGCCGTAAATCCCTTCCCGTTTAAAATACCCTTCATTATCGATGAAATAGTAAGTAATTCCTTGATGCTCGAACACCTGGAGGCCGGCATACTGGTTGCGCCAGCCCACCGGCACGGTAAAACTCTTAACATGCATCATTTCTTTTTTATATTCAGCGGGAATATTGCCGTACTTCGGCAGAATTACTCTCGCGTCCACTTTCTTTTTTTGGATGGCCCGCGGCAAACTTTCTATTACATCGCCCAGCCCGCCTGTTATCGCAAAAGGAGCGCACTCTGATGCCACATATAGTACTTTCAACATTTTAAACAGAACCCTCCCTAACCTTTATATTTTTAGGAATAATGATCGGATCCTCGTTTTGACTAATCAGTTTCGTGCCCTTGTGTACACTGACACCTTTATCTAAAATAACCCTGTCCAAAACCACATTTTCGCCAATCTCTACTTTGGGCATGAGGATACTGTTACGGATAACGGCCCCCCGGCCAATTTTCACTTTCCTAAACATAATGCAATTTTCCACTTTACCCTCAATCACACAGCCGTTGGAAGCTAAAACGTTACAAACCTCCGCACCGCCGCAATATCTGGTGGGCGGTCCATCCTTAATTTTCGTATAAATCATCCGCTTGGGATTAAACAGTTTTTGGACGACACGGCTGTCCAGGAGCTCCAGTTGATGTTTAAACAAGCTTTGCCATGAATTAACAATGGCCAGATAACCTTGATAGGGAAAACCATATATCCTAAGATCCCGCACCCGGGAAGTCAAAAAATCACTAATCAGATCCCATTTGCCGTTGATTTCTCCTTCTTCAAAGAAGGACATTAAAAGGGATTTTTTCAGCAAATACATATCCATCGATACTACGTTGCCGGGGGAAGGAGCCCCTGCCTCAATGGCCAAAATCCGGCCATCGTCGTCTTTTTGCAGGTAGACGCCCCGCTTGATGTCAAGATCCAAAAACTGATAGCCGTCTTGATAAACAATGGTAACATCCGCTTCATTCTTTTTGTGAAAAGCCCCTACTTTGCGCAAATCAAGATTGCATACAATATTACTGCCGGTAATTAAAACATACTCCTGCTTGCTCTTTTCCAAGTAGTCAAGATTAGCGTAGAAATCCTCCAGGTCTACTTTCCGCTTGTTGTTGGCGCTGTCAATGGAAGCTGTAGGCAGGATAAACAACCCGTCCTTTTTCCGGTCTAAGCCCCAATCTTCCCCTCTGCCCAAATGCTCCAGCAAGGAGCGCATATTGAAAGAGGTAATGATGCCAATATTGGAGATCCCGGCATTAACCATATTGGACAAAGGGAAATCGACCAGCCGGTATTTTCCCCCAAACGGGATCGCTGCCACACACCGATTTTTAGTTATTTGTCGAAAAGCCTTTTCATCCTTAACATGATGAATTAGCCCCATTACTTCTTTCATTTTCTTGATTCCCCTTTTATTAATGATCAATGTTCCTTAACCAAGTAATTCCTTTACATCCTCCTCCTCCTCTTTGGTCTTCTTTTTCAGGCGTAACAGTCGCCCCACTTGCGTATTCTCCGGCATAGTAATGCTATCCTCAATCACCGTAATGCCATCGGCACCGATATATGAACCGTCTCCGACGACCGTGTTTTCTCCGATAATCGCTTTTTCAATTTTCACCCTGCGCCCGATTCTTACGCCAGGCATGATGATGGAATCTTTAATCAGGGATTCTTGTCCGACAAATACCCCTGGAAATAAGATAGAATGCTCAACTTTCCCTTCGATGGCGCAGCCATCCGAGATTAAGGAATCTTCGATTTCCGCTTTGCTACTGATATAATGAGGAGCCTGTAAGGAAGGTGCGGAATAAATCCGCCAATCATTATCGAAAAAGGTCAGACATCCCTGGTCATCCAAAATATCCATACTGGCTTCCCAGTAACTTTCCACTGTTCCCACATCTCGCCAGTATCCCTGAAAAGCATAGGCGTACATTTTCAAACTGTCCTGGAGCATCCGCGGGATAACATTCTTTCCGAAGTCATGGGCCGACTCCTTATCCGCAGCATCTCTGATCAGGTATTCTTTCAAAACACCCCAGTTAAATATATACACACCCATGGAAGCCAGATTACTCTTCGGACAGATGGGTTTTTCTTCGAACTGGACAATCCGGCCCTCCTGGTCAGTATTCATAATCCCAAAACGTGACGCTTCCTCCCAAGGTACTTCTATTACCGAAATAGTTACTTCTGCATCGTTTTTCTTATGTTCTTCCAACATTAGCGAATAATCCATTTTGTAAATATGGTCGCCGGAAAGAATTAAAACATACTCGGGGTTATACTTATCAATAAAGTCGATATTCTGGTAGATGGCATGGGCTGTTCCCTTGTAAAACTCCCCGCCGTCTTCCCGTTCATAAGGCGGCAAAATGGTAACCCCGCCATGACTACCGTAACAATGGAAATCCCAGGCATCACCGATCCCGATATACGAATTAAGCACCTGAGGTTTGTACTGTGTTAAAACGCCCACGGTGTCGATGCCTGAGTTTACACAATTACTAAGGCTAAAATCAATAATCCTATATTTACCTCCGAAAGGCACCGCGGGCTTCGCTAGATTTTTGGTGAGAAGCCTTAACCGGCTTCCCTGCCCCCCAGCAAGAAGCATCGCAATACACTCTTTACTTTTCATATTTTCATCTCCTGGTTTTATTTATACAAGTCTTCCCCCTTATGCTCGGCTATACCGGTTTCAGATTCCAAATTCCCACCGAATATTCGTTAATCGTCCGGTCACTGGAAAAGACACCGGCATGAGCAACATTGGTAATCCCCATTTGTAACCATTTCTGCCGGTTACTATATAACTCATCGATTTTTTCCTGGGCCACCACATAGGAACAAAAATCTTTCAATACGAAGAACTCGTCATTATAGGTTAAGAGATGGTCGTAAATCACCATGAATTCTTCCTTGTCCGGCCCTAAAAAACCGTTAATCAGTTGATCGGTTATCCTTTTTACCTTTTCTTCCCGGTTGTAAATACTCCAGGAAGAATAACCACCATACTTGTAATAATTCAAGACTTCCCCGGCCGTTAAACCAAAGACAAAGAAGTTCTCCGGGCCGACCCGTTCAAAAATCTCGATATTGGCCCCGTCCAGGGTTCCGATGGTGACCGCGCCGTTTAAGATGAACTTCATGTTGCCGGTCCCCGAAGCCTCTTTGCTGGCCGTCGAGATTTGCTCGCTCACTTCGGCGGACGGAATAATCAATTCTGCCAGTGAGACATTATAATTCTCCAAAAAGACTACCTTCAGCTTCCCTCCAATCCGTTTGTCATTATTGATTTTATTGGCTAATACATTAATCAGCTTGATTACCTTTTTCGCTAAATAATACCCAGGAGCAGCCTTACCGGCAAAAATAAAGGTGCGCGGATTCATCTGCAAATGAGGATCCTCCAATAACCTGTTATAAAGATGCAGGATATGCAGGGCATTCATCAGTTGCCGCTTGTAAGCATGAATCCTTTTAATATGCACATCAAAAATCGAATGGGGATCAACGACCCAACCCGTGTTTTCCTTGATGTATTTGGCCAGTCTTTCCTTGTTGGCCAGTTTAATCTGGGCAAATTCCTCCTGGAAAAACCGGTCATCCTTATAGGGCAGGAGATTAATCAAATCACTGGGATGTTTAATCCAGCCCGTGCCAATGGTATCCGTGATTAAACGGGCCAAACGGGAATTGGCCATCAAAAGCCATCTCCGGTGGGTAATGCCGTTGGTTTTATTATTAAACTTATAAGGATAGTACTCATAGAACGGATGCATTACTTGTTTCTTCAGAATTTCCGAATGGATCTTCGCAACCCCGTTGACACTGTTGCTCCCTACGATGGCTAGGTGCGCCATCCGCACATAACCGTCACTGACGATCGCCATTTCCCGGACTTTTTCCAAATCACCGTACCGGTTCCATAATTCCTGGCAAAACCGTTCGTTGATTTCTTCCACGATCATGAAAATCCGGGGCAACAGCTCCCTAAACATTTCAATGGGCCATTTTTCCAAAGCTTCCGGCATAATCGTGTGGTTCGTATAGGACACGGTAGCGACCGTAATGCGCCAGGCTTCATCCCAGCCCATTCCTTCTTCGTCGATTAGAATACGCATTAATTCGGGAATCACCAGAGCCGGATGGGTATCATTAATGTGGATCGCCACCTTGTCGGGGAAGCTATGGAAGGTCAAGTAACGCTTTTTATACCGGCGGATAATGCTCTGCAGCCCTGCCGAGACAAAAAAGTATTGTTGTTTTAACCTGAGCCTCCTTCCTTCGTAATATGTATCATCAGGATAGAGGATTTGCGAGACAGACTCTGCGGCATACTTTCTTTCCACGGCTTTCATGTAATCTCCCCGTTGAAAAGAAGAAAAATCAAAATCCTCTTCCGGAGCTTCCGCACTCCATAACCGCAAGGTATTGACAATATTGTTCCGGTAGCCGACCATCGGGATGTCATAAGGCACCGCTAAGGCCGACTCATACTCTTCATGGCTGAACACCATCCGGGCATCCACGTACTGGACCCGGACTTTGCCGCCAAACCTGACCTCGACTGCTTTATCCGGTCTCCGGAATTCCCACAGGTAACCGTTTTTCAGCCAATCATCCGGTATTTCCACCTGCTCGCCGTTTTCAATCTTTTGGTCAAACAAGCCGTAACGGTAGCGGATCCCACAGCCATGCCCCGGCAAACCCTGGGAAGCCAGGGAATCCATGAAATCGGCGGCCAGGCGCCCCAGCCCGCCGCTGCCTAAACCGGCCTCCGGCTCCTCATTCTCCAAATCGGTCAGGCTGATGCCTAAATCCTCCAGCCCTTCCTTGACCATGTTTTTGATCCCCAGATTCACCAGATTGTTGGTCAAAAGGCGCCCTATCAAAAACTCAATGGAGAAGTAATAAACTTCTTTTACTTTTTTACTCTTGTAATACTGATTGGTTTCATACCAGCAATCAGTCAGATAATCACGAACCAAACGAGCCAGAACATCGTATTTCTCTTGAATACTACCTTCTTCCAGCGGCTTGCCATAGGTTTTGATGAATTTATTTAAGTAAGCCTCTTTGAATGAGTTTTTATCCGTAAACATGCAAACCCTCCTGCTCAATGATTACCCTTCATTATCTTCCCCTAAAAGACTGGGCTTTATTTCTCGTTCTTTCTTAAAAAACACGCAAGCCAAAGGTGGTACTTTGATCACTAACGAATTTGGTTGCCCATGCATCACGACCTCTTCCGTCGGCAAGAGACCTTCATTGCCTTTCCCGGATCCGCCGTAGCACTCCAAATCGCTGTTGAAAACTTCCTTATAAACCCCCGGACAAGGCACGCCGATCCGGAAATTCTCGTAGTACTGCGGTGTGAAATTGCAAAGCACGAGGATGAAATTGTCTTTATCCTTATTCCAGCGCACAAAAACGAGAATGCTTTGTTCATTATTATGGCAGTCAATCCATTGAAAACCTTCCCAACTGTGGTCCAGATCCCAGAAGGCGTTCTCCTTCCGGTAAAACCAGTTTAAAGTTTTCACATAATGATGGATTTTGCGGTGCATTTCATAATTAAGCAGATGCCATTCCAGCCCTTCGTAGTACCGCCATTCGATAAACTGGGCAAACTCGCCGCCCATGAACAGGAGCTTTTTCCCGGGATGCGCCATCATATAACCAAGGAAGGTGCGATAATTAGCGAATTTCTGCCAGTAATCCCCGGGCATTTTGTCAATCAGGGGCCTTTTCCCATGCACCACTTCATCGTGGGACAAGGGCAGGATGAAATTCTCTGAAAAGGCATACATAAAGGAAAAGGTCAATAAATTATGATGCCACTTTCTATAAACAGGGTCTTTCGACATATATTCCAAGCAATCGTTCATCCAACCCATGTTCCATTTGTAATTGAAACCCAAGCCCCCGGCATAGGTCGGCCCGGTTACCAAAGGCCATTCGGTGGACTCTTCGGCAATCATCAGGGCATTGGGAAAATAAGAAAAACAAACTTCATTGAGCTTCTTGATAAAACTGATGGCGTTTAAGTCGCCGTTCCCCCCGTATTGATTAGGGGTCCACTCACCAGGTTTCTTGCCGTAGTCCAAATAAAGCATACTGGCAACGGCATCCACCCGCAGCCCGTCAATATGATAAAGGTCAAACCAGAAAATGGCGTTGGAAATCAGGAAACTTTGCACTTGCGGCCGGCCAAAATCAAACTTCATGGTCCCCCAGTCGCGAATTTCTTCGCTCTCGTACAGGTACTGACCGTCAAAACTGGCCAGACCATGGGCATCTTTACAAAAATGGCCCGGAACCCAATCCAGAATCACCCCTATGCCTTTTTGATGGCACCGGTCCACAAAATACATAAAATCATGAGGAGTGCCATAACGGCTCGTCACCGCATAATAGCCGGTAATCTGATATCCCCAGGAACCATCAAAAGGATGCTCGCAAACCGGCAACAGTTCGATATGGGTGTAGCCCATCTCCGCTACGTAGTCAACCAATTCCTCGGCCAGTTCACGGTATGTATAAAAACTGCCGTCTTCCTTCAGTTTCCAGGAACCGAGCTGGACCTCGTAAATCAGATGGGGCCGGTTAAAGAGCTCCTGCGGCTGCTGCCTTTTTTCCATCCATTCCTGGTCGCCCCACTGATAACCCTGTAAATTAAAAACACGGGAGGCCGACCTGGGTCGTACTTCCGCCCAAAAGGCATAGGGATCGGCTTTATGCAGGACCTGACCGGAAGAGGTGATAATCTCGTACTTGTAAGCATCCCCGTTTTTCGCCCCGGGGATAAAAGTAGTCCACACGCCGGAGTCGGGGATTTTTTTCATCGGGTTTAAATAACCGTTCCAGCCATTAAATTGTCCCATTACGCGCACTTCCACGGCATTGGGGGCCCAGACCGAAAACCGCACTCCTTTTTTCCCTTTTTCTCTGCCTTCAAAAGCGCCGAACATTTCGTAGCTTTTGTACAGTTTACCCTGCTGAAAAAGATATATTTCGTAGGGAGTTGGTCCGCTGTCCAGCACACTAATGCACCCCTTCATCTAATAATTTTATGGACAATTTTTATAATTGTCAATATGGCTGTTAATTGCCTAATTTCTAGGAAAAATGCCTAAAATGGGGTTAAGATTATTCATTTTAAGATAGAAAAAGAGAAAATTGTTATATTATGTTTATATCATGGAACCACAAAGTGGAAGCCCCAATGATGCCGGAATAATAACCGAGCGAAGACTGCTCTATCTTCACCTTACCTTTTAAAGTAGGATAAACATTCTCCTCGACCCGGGCATACAACTCCTTCGAAAACAATTCCTCCGCCTGAGCCACACCCCCTCCGATCCTGATTTCCTCCGGGCTAAACAGGTTAATCAAATTAGCCAGCCCTATCGCTAAATAAAAGATGGTTTCTTCCACAATCGCCTGCGCCTGGGGGTCCCCTTCGCGGGCCAATTGAAATACTTCCTTCGCGCTTAGCTCCTTGTGCATTTTTTCTTTAGCCCGCCGCACAATACCCGAAGCCGAAACGATGGTTTCCCAACATCCCCGCCGGCCGCAATTACATAAAGCGCCCGCCGGCTCAACCACCATATGCCCGGCTTCAACCCCTGCTCCGAAAGGACCGGTGTAAAGCTGGTTTTGCAAAACAAGCGCCGACCCAATGCCGGTTCCCAGGGTAATACTGAGAAAAGCCCTCGCCTGCCGCCCCTTGCCGTAAAAGTATTCGCCCAGGCAGGCCGCGTTGGCATCATTAACAAGTCGCACGGAAAGACCGGTTAGGGCCGTGAGGATCTCCCTGACGGGAAGCTCTTTCCAGCCAAGATTGGGACAATACAGGCATTTTCCGGCCTGGTCATCCACCCCGCCCGGCAAAGCCACACTCACTCCCAGCACCTTACGGGCAGAAGACGCACAAAGCGAAGCAATCATTTCTCCAATCAGCGCTAACACCTGCTCCGAACCTTGCTCTTTACGGGTAGGAACCACCTGGACCGACAACAAATTGCCCTGGGCATCAACCAAGCCCGCCTTAATATTCGTTCCCCCCGCGTCAATCCCGATTGCTGCGTAATTTTCCATGCTTTCCTCACTGAAAAAACTAAATATTTGTGAATGTATTATTTTATTCACTACTACCATATTATATAATTTACCCCTTTTAAGCAACCTGATTTGTAAAATAATTGTGATATAAATATATAACAAAAAAGTGAGAAATCCTTAATATTCAGGATTTATTAATCCGTATTTGGTATTTTATCAATCCTCCGTAAAACCCAAAAAGACCGGGTTTCTTAAAACACCGTTTTCGCTCCATTCCAAATATTGAAGGTTAAGCGCCAGATAAGGGGGCAGTCCAATTAGCCGCGTACCCTTTTCAGGAACGGGGGGATTGATAAAAGGGGTTTGCTCTTCCCCGAAACCGGCGATGAGCTGCTTGATTTGCGCTAAATCCTGAGCTTTTAACCCGCTGAAAACCTTCCCCACGTAGCGCAAAGGAGCCTCCAAGGGAGGCCCCTTTTTTTGCTCCGGCCCTTCTTTCTGCTCCTGTCTCTCCCGTTGCTCCTGACTCCCCTGATGCTCCTGCCTCTCTCTTTGCTCCTGCCTCTCTCTTTGCCCCTGCCTCTCTCTTTGCTCGTTGAAGGAGTCGTCCCGGAGCCCGACCAGCAAAGCCTTAATTCCACCATTGTCGCTCCTTACGACCACTCCGCCAAGAATAGCTTTCAGCTTCCGGAAGC
>DGEB01000016.1 GCA_002385735.1 Peptococcaceae bacterium UBA3937 | reverse complement strand
CCTTGTCGCCGATCTTGGATTCCCGCACCAGTTTTTGCAGTTCTTCGGGCTCCTGGACCGGTTGTTTATTGTATTCCAAAATGATATCGCCTCTCTCCAGACCGGCTTTCTCGGCAGGAGAATCATTCTGGATGGCGCTAATCAACACCCCTTGGGGTTTATCCAGCCCGAAATAGTCCGCCAGTTCTTCGGTTACCGGCTGCATATACACACCCAGCCAGGGACGAACCACTTTCCCTTTCTCCATCAAATCCTCGAGAACTTGCTGCACCGAAGAACTGGAAATGGCAAAACCAATCCCCTGGGCTTCCGCATTAATCGCCGTATTGATTCCGATTACTTCCCCCTGTAAGTTCAAAAGCGGGCCGCCGCTGTTCCCGGGATTAATGGAAGCATCCGTTTGAAGCAGGTCCTTAAATTCTTTCCCCTCAATAGCTACCGGCCGGCCTTTGGCACTGATGACGCCTACGGTTACCGTATGGTCCAGCCCAAAGGGATTACCGATGGCAATTACCCAGTTCCCGACCTTAACCTTGTTGGAATCACCTAGTTTCAGCAGGGGCAAATTGTTGCCCGCATCAATCTTAATCACCGCCAAATCCAATTCTTCGTCCGTGCCGATGACCTTGGCTTTATAGGCCTCCTTCCGGGTGGTTAGCGTGACGTTGATTTCGCTGGCCCCCTCAATAACATGGTTGTTGGTCAGAATATAGCCGTCTTTGGAGATAATAAAGCCGGAGCCCATGCCTTGCCGCTCCCTTAGTTCCGGCTCAAACCGGAAGCCATCGAAGAAATCCCGGAAAAACGGGTCATCAAAGGGAGTCCTGAAATACCGGCTGCTCCGGGGCTCCTTGGTTACAGTTTCAATCATTACCACAGCCGGTCCACACTTTTCCACGATTTGATCAATCGCGCCGGACTCGATGAGCGTGTTCATACTCGCCGGCACAACCTGGCCGTTGGCGTCCGTTTGTTCTTGCGCAGGAGCAGGATTCCACGGCACATTATATCCTTTAATCGTCAGATAAAAAGCGGCGCTGAACATCCCCCCCAGGAAAACCAGTAAAGTATAAAGGACTAACAGTTTGTTCACTCTTAAACGTCTCATCTTGGCTGCCCCCTCCTCCTAAAAAATGTCATCAGAAATTTTTCATTCTGATTAAACTATAACCCACAAAGCTTAAAATAAAATGAGAACGGATTTTGCCGCGAATAGCCTTATTTTTGTTGGTGCATCGGAAAAGTAATGAAAAAAGTTGTCCCTTTATTTTCTTCACTTTCCACTTTTATTTTACCACCATGTTGTTCAATAATCCATTTGGCAATCGCCAGCCCCAGGCCGGCCCCTTCACCGGTTCTAGATGCTTCGGAACGATAAAAACGTTCAAAAATGTGCGGCAGGTCCTTTTCCGGAATCCCCGGCCCTTCATCCTGAAAAATTAAGCCAAGCTCCTCTCCTTCCCGTTTGACCTGAAAAGAGAAGCTTTGACCCGGGGGGGTGTATTTGAAACCATTATCCAGGAAGATATAAAGCATTTGCTTGAAATAGTCCGGATCGACCCGCAAGACCACCCCTTCCGCTGCTTCGAGGGAAAGGATAAAGTTTTGTCCTTTCTCTAAAAAACGAGCTTGACGGACTACTTCCTCCAGCACCGGAGCGATTTTTAACTCCGTTAGATTCAGTTTCAAACCGGAGTCGGCCTTTGCCAGGGTCAACAGCTCTTTAACCAAACGGCTTAAACGCTGGGTTTCCGCGGAGATATCAAGCAGGACTTCCTTTTGCAGCTTGGGGTCCTTTTGGTCTAATTGCAGCAGGAAATCCACATTCCCTTGAATCGAGGTCAAAGGAGTGCGCAATTCATGGGAGGCATCCGCCACAAAACGTTGTTGCAGCGACAAGGAATCAGTCAACCGTTGGTAGGCCTCTTCCAGGCCGGCCAACATCTGATTAAAAGTAACCGCCAGTTCATTAAGTTCATCAGGAGGCCCACTGTACCGGACCCTTCTCTGAAAGTCTCTTTCCTTGCCAATCGATTTGGCTTCGGCGGTCAAATGCTTAATCGGCGCCAGGGCGCGCCCCGACATGAACCGTCCCAAAACCAAAGAAAGCAGGAGGGACAAAAGACCCCCCACCAGTAAAATCGTTTGCAAGCGCCGCATGGCCAGATCCACCCCCTTTAAGGGGCGGGCGACCTGCAGAATGCCCACGATTTCCTCGTCCACCCGGACCGGTTTGACCAGTACGCGAAACTCTTCATTATCGATATTAAAAGTATGAAAGATACTGTTTCCCTGAAGAACCGACCGGAAGATCTTTGGGTCAATGGGCAGGCTGTAACTGCCCAGGTTTTGCGAGCGGGCCACGATTTCCCCACTTTTAATTACAATTTGCAAATAAATATCCGGCGCCGCAAAAACCTCCACGTCAGGCAGAACGATTTGGCGGAGGAAAAAAGGCAGCGTGCTTACCACCTTCGTGGACTTCAAAACCTCGTCGGCTTTGGTCTGTAATTCCCTTTCCATTTGGCTCATTAAAGAAAAATGCAGTAACACATAGACCAAACTGCCCAGGATGATGAGAATTGCCATTAAGATGCCGGTATACAAAACCGTTAAACGCCAACGAATCGACACCGTTCTCACCCACTTTTCCGTCCTTCCTTCACCTTAAGACATAACCCACCCCCCGCACGGTTTGCAGCAGGCGCTTTTCCCCGGCCTCCTCCAGTTTTTGACGGAGATAGCCCATATATACTTCCAAAACATTGGATTCTCCCTCGTAATCATAGCCCCATACCGCATCCATGATTTTTTCCCGGGGCAGAATCTGCCGGGGGTTTTTCATAAAAAAGGACAGCAGTTCAAATTCCTTGGCCGTAAGAGTTATTTCCCTTTCGCCACGCCAGACCTGATAGGTGTCCAAATTTATTTTCAAATCCTCATAAACTAACTCTCTTTCCGCCATTTCCTTATAGCGGCGCAAAAGGGCCCGCACCCGGGCCAGCAATTCCTCCAAAGCAAAAGGCTTGATTAAATAATCGTCCGCCCCGCAATCAAGCCCTTTGACCCGGTCCTTAACATCGTCCTTGGCGGTAAGCATCAAAATCGTGGTCTCCACTTGCTCCTTCAAGAGCCGACAAACTTCAAAGCCGTCCAACTCCGGCAACATGATATCCAAAATGACCAAGTGCGGCTTTTCCCGGACGACTAATTCCCAACCGGCCAGGCCATCTTCGGCCGCGAGAACGGTGTATCCGGCATAGGTTAAGCTGCGGACGAGCATTGCTCGAATCTTATGGTCATCATCAATCACCACTATTTTCTCTTTCGCCACATTCCATCATCCTCGCAACCAGCGCTGGAATCGGGATTGTCCCGGTTTAACTCATTCTAATCAAGCGATCATTGGGAATGATGCCGGGAATCCTTCCCCGTTTGGCAATCGGCTTCCCCTCCACTTCCTTGATATCCATGGTCATTTCGATCGGCGCCGCGGCCGAAATGTAACTGCCGACTCCAAAGGCATCGGCCCCGGCCTCGCTAAGGAGCCGGATCCGCTCCGGATTCAGGCCGCCTGAAACAAAAATTTTCACATGAGAGAAACCTTTTTGGTCTAAACGGGCCCGCACTTCACTCACTAAATGCGGGGTTACCCCTCCTCTTTCACTGGGGGTATCCAGGCGCACGCCCTGCAGGTTTTCCCCTAAGGCTTCCGCAACCCGGACGCTCTCCTCCGCTTCATCTTTGAAGGTGTCAATTAAAACCGTCCGCGCCTCCCCGGGCGGCATAATTTCATGATAAGCCTGCGCCACCTTCACCGAATCACCCATAATTAAAAAGATGGCGTGGGGGACCGTTCCGGCCGGTTCCCTTCCGGCCAGTTTCGCCCCTAAAATACAACTGGCTCCGTCGGCGCCGCCAACGATGGCTGCCC
>DGEB01000039.1:25227-25978 GCA_002385735.1 Peptococcaceae bacterium UBA3937 | reverse complement strand
TCCCTTCATTTAATAACCTTACGCCTACGCTTACGATTCCTTTATTTAATGAATATACACCTTCCTTTACGACTCCTTCACCTAATACTCTTACACCTACGCTTACGACTCCTTCATTTAATAACCTTACGCCTACGCTTACGATTCCTTTATTTAATGAATATACACCTTCCTTTACGACTCCTTCACCTAATACTCTTACACCTACGCTTACGACTCCTTCATTTAACCTTACACCTACGCTCACTTTCTTATCACCCAATGATTCTTCCTATAATCCGACCTTTACTAATCCGACCGGCTATTATGACACTTCTTCATCGGGTAATAACTATAACAATAATAACTATAATGACCGCTTCAGGAATAATTCCCCGGGCTCCAGAAGGCAGGGACGCTTTTCTCCCTGGTTCCGTTTTATGGATCCTGAAGGAATAGACGATTATTTTCAAAAACGAATCGACCGTTTCAAAAAATCCTTTAACATACCTTTTAGGCGTTAGCCTGTAGCTTAGTCTTATCATTTGTTAAATAATTTAAATTCTTTATAAAGGGGGTGAAAAAAATGAAAAGGCGGAAACTGATTGTTCTTGCCTTAATCTGCTTCTTTTTAGTAACGTTCTCTTCCCCGGCAATGGCTAACTATAAACTAGGCTTTAACCCACCTGATTCAAACTATTACGCCTATACCCCAAACAATAATACAACAAGTACGGGCAGTTTTGTCCCAACCTTATCCTTCGCCTCAGCC
>DGEB01000039.1:0-24940 GCA_002385735.1 Peptococcaceae bacterium UBA3937 | reverse complement strand
CCTTATCCTTCGCCTCAGCCAATACTTACACTCCAAACATCTCCTATAACGGAGCAAACACATACACTCCTCAAATTTCCTTTAATTCAGCCAACTCTTACACTCCAAACGTATCCGTTAACGGAGGAACTTCCTACGTTCCAACCTTATCCTTCGNNCCAATAATACCTACAACCCGAACATTTCCGTTGGTGGAGCAGGTGCTTACGTTCCTCAGATCAGCTTCAATTCAACCAGCACTTATGGTACGGGCACCATGTCCATTAACAACGCAGCGGGCAACTATGCTCCCACCATTTCCTTTAATACGCCAAACGGCAGTTTAGTCCCAGATCCACCGAAAGAATTCGTGAATTTTAGTTCAATTATCCCACAAATAAAGACGACTACACCAAAAGCAACTGTCAATACCTCAAGTAAAGGAACCGGGCAAACACTGGGCATCATAGAATCGTTCAGCAATACTTCTGCCCTTCCGAAGAAAGATAAAGGCTACCAGATTCAGGATCCCGAGATGGCGAACAGGGTCAGAGAAAATGTTAATAATATGTATCCGCAGAATGGATTCCAGCCACCTGATCCTGGTATCTTTAATATTCCAACCGTTAATGTCAATTCCTTACGGAATAATGCTTCGAACTCTAATGACTGCACTACCGGCGGGGGAGGGAAGTAAGCCATTGATGCTGGCTCTGGATGAGTCAGTGAACCAAAACGGGGAAAGCTTTTTAGCTTTCCCCGTTTTTTTCGCCTACGATTTGCTCATATTCCTCATAAGCCCGGCCCACCTGACTGGACGCATGAGCATCCGAGCCGTACACCAGGGGTATGCCCAGTTGCTTGGCGGCTTGCACGATCCACGGGCTGAGGTAAATCTCCCGGCAATACTCCTTAAATAAACCAGCCACATTAACGTCCAGGCTGTAGCCCTGTTCTTTCATCTCCTTCAGCAAATCAACAACCAGGTTTCTGGTTGCTTCGCTCATTTTCCCTTCCTGCCCAAAATAGCACTGGAACTTGTTGCAAAGAGTAAAATGTCCAATCCTTTTGGGTTTATAAGGACCCAAATCCGTCCGCAGGGCCTCTTTTACTGTTTGAAAATAAGCTTTTTGCGCTTCTTCGTATGAGCCATAATGCTTAATCACGCCTTCTTCAAAATCAGCCGGACTCACATCGACACACCGGAAGCCACCACAACCCTCGATAATATGCACGGAAAGGAGCCCATCCTCCAGAAATTTTCCGTACTCCTTCAGCATCCTCCTTAAATAGGCAGTCTCCGTGGGAAGAAAGTCGATTTCCAGCCCCACCTTTAGCTCAATCCGGTCCCGGTATTTTTTCTTCAAAGCGTACATCTCCCGAAAATACCCGTCCAGATCGTTATCGCGAAGGCCCAACTGCCGCTTCGTCCCTTCCGAATAAGGAAAGAAAGACCAAAAGCTGTCCGGAAAAGGCAAGTGTTCTGTGAAAGAATACATGGTAAAACCTTTTTCGATGGCCCTTCTGACATACTCTTCCGCGTGTTCTCCGGAGGCATGAAGGCAATAGTGCGTGTGCGTGTGTCCGTCTCTTTTGATAATTTTAGGCATTTATGCTGGTCCCTCCTCACCTCCCATTATAACAGATATCACGGGTAAATGAGCAGAACTTCCATGCGCTTTCCAAGGCTACACTTCCAAGGGCTTACCCCGACTTCCCGCTACATACTTTTAAATTTGGTTGACCCTTACTTCATTTCTGCCGATGACGGTAATTGGGGCCTCTCCTGCGCCAAAGGTTACTTTGCCCAGCAAGGCCTGCCGGTATTCTTTCTCCCGCTCCCCCTTATGGACATCCTCAGCAGGCTTTCCTATATCAGGATTTCCCATGTCCTTAGGGCTCTCCTGCCAATTCTCCCTGTTTTCCTTATCAGTTCTATCCTGCTCGTTTTTCCCGTCAAGCTGCCACTCCACATTCCCGCTTAAATAGGAAGGATGCTCCACATACGCTTTAATCTGGCAATTTGCCGTTGCGGGAATGTTTAATTCCACCACCCCGTCTCCCTTAATGGAGAGCCGCTTGGCCGGATTATCCGCATTGACCTCTAAATAATTATGGCTTTCCACCTCAATTTGCCGGTCAGCGGGAAGAATTAAGGTTAAATCGTCTATTCCGGAGTGATAATACCGGTCATTGCCTAAACCCCTATAATTAAACGAAAGGTACAGGGTATCGCCAATTTTCCGGTCAACGATGACCGAAGACGGGAGCATTTCCTCGGCTGTTTGCCGGCTATCCGCCGCCACATAAGCATCGCCATGGGCAGCGATAATATTCGCCATGCCGGTCCGTAAATTAAGCTCCAACCCGGAAGAATCAACGACGATTTTTTTGATGGAGTCATCCACGGCCAGTTCTTGCGTAGGAAGCGGCACAGTATAATGCTCCGTCGCAATCATCTTCGTGAAATATGAAGCAACCCCCACCTGATTTAAAGTATAAATGCCCACGGCGGTGAAGATAATGAACAGAATAATAAAAATACTCAGCAGATCGTATTTTATTTTCGGCTTTTCGTCTTTCGCGGAATAATAGGCCCAGAGAACCTCTAGCCCTAACATAAAAAGAATAATCGGCCACCAGGTTAATACCAGCTCCAGGGCATTTTGCGCATTGATTTGCGCATAAACAAGCATGGCCCCGGCAATAATCAGAAGCAGCCCCATGGATAAAGTCCCCACTCTTCTTTGCTTCATAATCGAACCCCCCTCTTACTCTTCCTTTAAATCCCCGTTTTCATTGCTTTCAATTCCGGCGCTGCTTTTACCAATTTCACTCTCATTCTGCCTGCTGCCAAGCAGCAGTTTAATGCCTCCGCCGATAAGGATGAGCGCTACAATTCCGGTCTGGAGATAATTTTTTACCTCCCAGGTGAGCAAAGGCGAGATGATTCTTTCAAAAGCAACCAGGCAACCAAGGATAATCAAGGCCCAGCCGGTCCATTGCGGATGTTCACTAAACCAGGAGAAAAGCGGGAATTCACGATCCTCAAAACCCGAGCCATTCTCCTTCGGCCATGGGGAGTTCTCAACCCGGTGGTAAGCATCAAAAAGGCTGTAAAACCATATCACCGGCAAAACAAATATAAAAACGGACATTCGCAACCATCCCATCAGAAAGGCCGAGAAGAAAAAGAGTGTCATCAAAGCAAGCCCCCGATTTTGCAGTCCCAGATACATATGCCCGGCGCCGGGTACCATAGATAAAACAACCGTGATTAATTTTTTGTTACTGAGATTAAACCAGGAAGGATCATCCGGATGATTGATGCCGTTAAACAACCCCTCCTCACCGTTTCCGCCCTGCTCTCCGAAATAGCGGTCCGTTAAAGATACGGCATCGACCATGGAAATAAACCAAAGCAATGGATAGATAAGAAGCAACAAAAGAAAATAATTACTGTCATTGGCAATAGCACTAAGCCCGGTCACCGAAAATATGGCACCCATGAAAAGCACAAAAAAGATTATGGCCCTTTCCTTGTAGCCCACATAAAGATGACTCAACCCCGGCAAAAATGACAAGATAAACGCCACAAACTTACTTTTTTTCTTCACCTTACTTCCCCCTCCCTGCCTTTGGGCATTTCAAAATTATCGATCCATTGTGCGGCCTCTTCTACAGCTTTTCTAGGTAAATCTAAACCCATTTCTTTTTCCCCCGCTTCCACCATCTTCATCCTTTCCACGGAACTTATAAAGCTCATTGGCGGCTTCACATCAATAATTCTTTGGAACAGACCATTGCTCACGAAAACCAGCGTAATAACGGCAGCGCCAACATAATAGAGCACCATACTCTGCCATTTTTCCCGACTTTGATTGGGCTGATATGACCCGGTTTTTTGCGACATACGTTGCTGCCCGCTGTGTTGCCGCGAGCGTTCCTTAGCAACACGGGCCAGAACTTTATCCGTAAAATCGGGAGAGAGTAATTCGGCCGCGCAACTCACTTCTTCGGCTGATACCAAGGTTAAAAACTTCTCCTGACACTGAACGCAACTGGCTAAATGAGACTCGATGTCAGTGTTTCGGTCGTCTTTAAAGCCTTCCCCGGACATACCGGACAAACCATTTTTATACTGTTGTAACTCTTCACGCCGATAATGCCTCATCATCCACCCTCCTCCCATTTTGCACGAAATAATTTTTTCGCCCGATACAAGCGGGATTCAACTGTTTTGACCGTAACCTTCTCTTCTGCGGCAATCTGCTGATAGCTTTTTTCCTCAAAATAATATTTTTTTAAGGTTCGTCGGTAAACTTCGGGTAAAGCTAAACATACTTTTTCCACCTGTTCCTGCTGCTCTTTTTTTAAAAAGAGCATCTCCGGGTCATTTCTTGGTAAAACCGGCGCACTCTTGACCTTAAATAAGTCTTCTTCCTCTCTAAAGAATTCCTCTTGGTACTGTTTCTCCTTTCTCCTTTGAAAATCAAGAGCCTTGTTCACCGCTATTTTTCCCAGCCAGGCTTTAAAATTTTGCGAACGGTACCGGGGAAGGGAGCGATACACTTGTAAAAACACTTCCTGGGCAATGTTCTCAGCTTCATCTCTTTCTTGCACAAAGTTGAGAATAACGGCAAACACGTACGCTTTGTATAAATTGACGATTTCGGCGAAAGCTTCTTGATCGCCTTTGCAGCACCGCCAAACTGACTTTTGCAGCTCAAGTGAATCCATAGCTCCCCTCCTTCCCTGTCTCCTATTTAATATAGACGATACTTTTTGGGAAAACCCTGCAGTATTGCCTGTTTTTTCGTAAAAAGATTAATTCCCATTATATTCTCCTTGCGTTCTTTCGCCAACACTGCAATACATATTCCAAAAAAAGACAGGAAGCCGTTGTAAGCAACGTTCCTGTCTTTTTTCTCCGTATTTAGTTATTCAGCTCAATACTTCCGCTTCGAATAAACAGTATGCAACAGTTCATGTGACTTGTGCCCTAAGGGTTTTTCTAAAAACTCCTCATAAAGCGTTTTCACGGCAGGATTCTCATGGGATTTTCTTAATTTTAAGCCGCGGTCAATATCGTAAGTGGCCTCCAAACGTTTCTCTTTAATCGCCACAGTGGTGCCCAAGGGCTGCCCGCCACCGCCGATACAGCCGCCGGGGCAGCACATGATTTCAATAAAGTGATACGCGCATTGGCCGGCTTTGATTTTCTCCAGCAACACTTTGGCATTGGCCAGGCCATTGGCTACCGCGATTTTTACTTTGGTGCCGGCCAGATCTACAGTTGCTTCTTTAATGCCGGTTAAGCCCCGTACTTCTTTAAAGTCTACATCCTTCAACTCTTGCCCCGTTACGACTTCATAAACCGTACGCAAGGCTGCTTCCATAACCCCGCCTGACGCACCGAAAATTACCGCTGCTCCGGTCGAAATCCCCAGGGGAGCATCGTATTCCTCCTCACTAAGGGCCTCTACATCGATGCCGGCTTGTTTGATCATGCGGGCTAACTCCCTGGTAGTCAAGACAACGTCCACGTCTTGATAGCCGCTGCTTTGCATTTCCGGGCGGGTACATTCATACTTCTTGGCGGTACAAGGCATAATGGAAACCACAAAAATCTTCTCGGCCGGAATCCCGGCTTTTTCGGGATAATAGGTTTTGGCCAGCGCGCCGAACATCTGCTGAGGTGACTTGCAAGTGGAAACGTGCGGTAGAAGTTCGGGATAGAATTTCTCAATATAGTTAATCCAGCCCGGACTGCACGAAGTAATCATCGGGAGGACGCCGCCCTCTTTAATCCGCTGCAACAACTCATTGCCTTCCTCGATAATGGTCAGGTCCGCCGTAAAGTTGGTGTCAAACACCTTAGCAAAGCCCAATCTCCTTAAAGCGGCCACCATTTTCCCGGTGCTGATGGTTCCCGGCGCCCAGCCGAATTCCTCGCCCAGGGCGACCCTGACCGCCGGCGCGGTCTGTACTACCACGTGCAGCTCAGGATTGTCCAGGGCCTCCCAAACTCGGGCGGTGTCGTCCTTTTCCGTCAAGGCGCCCACCGGACAAACGGCGATACATTGCCCGCAGTAAACACAAGGCGAATCGGCCAAAGACTCCCCATAAGCCGTCGAAACCCCAAAGTCCACCGAACGGTTCGCCGTATTGATCGCCGCCACCTGTTGCACTTCCTGACACACCTCCACGCAACGGCCGCACTTGACGCATTTGTTCATATCCCGGACAATGGAAGGATTCGTATTCTCAAGGGGCAGGTCTTTTTCGCTTCTTTCAAAAGCAACCTCCCTAATCTGATATTCATTCGCCAGCTTCTGGAGCTCACAGTTTTGATTGCGAACACATTTTAAGCAATCCTGGGGATGATCCGCCAAAAGCAGTTCTAAAATCGTTTTCCGCGCTTCCCGGATCGCCTTGCTGTTGGTCAGGATTTCACTGCCGTCAGCCACCGGCGTGTTGCAGGCGGTCTGAAACCGGCGCTGCCCTTTAACCTCCACCACACAAAGACGGCAGGTGGCCCGGGGCTTCAGATCGGTATGATGGCACAAGGTAGGGATTTTAACCCCCGCCTGCCTGGCCGCTTCCAGGATCGTCGTCCCTTCCGGCACCGTAACGGGCCGGCCGTCGATGGATACCGTAACTTTTTTCGCTGCTTTACCCGTTTTTTGCATTTCTATTCACCACTTTCCGTTTCCTGATTAGTGAAACATACTCCTGCCGGGCATTGACCGGACAAATGGGCGTCAAATTCCGCACGGAGATTTTTCAGACAAGTGTTCAACGCGGTTGCCGCCGCCTGCCCTAACCCACAGAAGGATACTTTCGCCAGCAAGTTGCTCAGGCGCTCCAGTTGGCGATAATCGTCTTGCGTCGCCGTTCCTTGGGAGAACTTATCCAGAATCAAATACAGCTGCTTGTTCCCTTCCCGGCACGGCGTGCATTTGCCACAGGATTCATGAATAAAGAACTCCGTGACACATTTCAGGTAATCAATGACACAAACTGATTCATCTAAAACAACCACCGCTCCGGACCCAACGCTAAGCCCGTTGGCCCGTAAAGCCTTGTAACAGTATTCCGTATCTAGTTGCGGGAGGAAACCACAGGGACCGGATTGCCCGCCCAGGTGGTAAAACTTGAGTTTCCGATGCCCACTCATCCCGCCGCCGATTTCTTCATCAAAAATAATATCGCGGAGGGTCACCCCAAATGGAACTTCATATACACCCGGTTTGGCCACGTGCCCCGAGAGGCAAACCAGTTTTGTTCCTCCGCTTTCGGCCGTGCCGATGCTCAGGTATTTTTCAGCACCAATGTCCAGGATGACCGGGACGTTAGCGAAGGACTCCACATTGTTCACCAGGGTCGGCTTTTGGAAAAGCCCTACTTCGGCCAAATGCGGGGGCTTCACTCTGGGCCGGCCGGCTTTGCCCTCAATAGAATTGAGCATGGCGGAGTTTTCCCCGCAAACGTAAGCCCCGGCGCCGGTCATGACATGAAGATGGAAGGAATACTTGCTGCCTAAGATATTGTCCCCCAGATAACCGGCCTGCACGGCGTTGTCAATCGCCTCCTGGAAGAGCTTTTGAATGGCGGCGTATTCACCCCGGATGTAGATATACCCGTCATGGGAATTAAACACGTATCCGGCGATGGTCATTCCCTCAATTACTTTCAAGGGGTCTTGCTCCAGGAGCAATTTATCTTTAAAAGTGCCGGGTTCCCCTTCATCGGCGTTACAGACGATATACTTCGGGGTATGCTCAATTTCGTACATCTGCTGCCATTTGGCTCCGGCCGGATAGCCGGCTCCGCCCCGGCCCATCAGCCTGGCCTTTTTTATTTCCTCAATAATTTCCAGGGGCTTCATCCCAAGCGCCTTTTTTAAAGCGGCATAGCCACCCGCCTTTACGTAATCTTCTACCGAAGTGGGACGGATCTGGCCACAATTTTTAGAAATCAAGGGCATTACTTTGGACATACGGACACCCCCCGGTAATTAGCAATAATTTCGGCCACCTTTTGGGCGGTCAGTTTCCCGTAAACCTTCTCGCCTATCTTCACCGCCGGAGCCAGGTCACAAGCGCCAAAGCAAGCGGAATATTGCAAAGTAAACAGCCCATCCGGCGTGGTTTCTCCCATTTTAATCCCTAACTGCTTTTCAAACATCTGCACTAGCGCCGCTTTGTTCATTACATGGCAGGGAGCGCTTTGGCAAATCTCGATGATGTATTTTCCGCGGGGTTCCGTGGAAAACATCGCGTAAAAAGTAAGCGCATCATAGACCTTCGTTAAAGGCAAGCCCAATTCGTCGGCGACTAACCGCGCCCATTTTTTATCGACGTAATTTTGGCCGGAAGCCTGCTGGATTTCCAGTAAGATGGCCAGCAGCTGTTCTTTTTCTTTTCCTTTGCTTTTAATGATTTTTAATACCTGTTCCTTTTTCAGTTCACCGCTCATTAACCTTTTCACCTTTCTTTCTCAACTACTCTCTTGCCGATTTTACCGAAAGCGATGTCGCCTTCGAAAAAATCATAGCATTCTTACTAGCAAAAATAAACTTGAAAATCTTCCCCCTTATCAGCCCCTCCTTCTTCTTTTTTTTCCTTTCTTTATTCATCGCTGTCACTGTCGCGCTGTCCTGTGTTTTTTATAACAAAAAAGACCTCAAAGCACGCTTCAAGGTCAGACATAACGTCCTATTTAAAGATAGTGCTCCACAAATATTCTCCGATACTTGTGACAGTGCCATACATCTTCTGCATGGCCCCAGCAAACAGCCCTTTGGCAAAAGCTGAATGCTTCGGCGGCGCCCCCTTTCCTAAAACCTCATCTCGCCGGTCAGCCTTAGTACTGATGAGAACCGCACCTCTATCCTCTCTATTATATTTGTTATTTATTTATATACCCTATTATATAACGGCCTTGCTGTCAAGTTAATTTTTTATTAAAAGCAAATCATCCCGCGATAAAGCTTTTAATCCGCTCATTGTTGATGTCGGCAAAAAACTCCTCTTTACTGCCTTCGGCCAGGATTTCCCCTTCTTCCATGAAAATAACCCGATGGGCCACCCGTTTGGCAAAAACCATGTCATGGGTGATTAACAAAACGCCCATTCCCTGGGCCGCCAAATTTTCAATGGTTTGCGCAATACCCTCCCTTAATTCGGGGTCTAAAGCGGAAGTGGGTTCATCCAGACACATGACCAAAGGGTTTAAAGCACAGGCCCGGGCAATCGCCACCCTTTGTTTTTGCCCGCCGGACAATTCAAAGGGGTAGGCCGCTTCTTTATCCTGAAGCTCTAACATCGCCAGAAGCCGCCGCGCCTTTTCTTCCGCTTCGGGACGGGGAACCCGGAACACTCTTACCGGTGCTTCAATGATGTTTTCCAGAACCGACATATGCGGAAACAGATTAAAGCTTTGGAAAACCATCCCCAGCCTTTTTCTGATTTGCAGCTGTTCCGGTCCCTTGGCATAGACGCATTTTGTTCCGTTGGCATCGGTAACCTGCCGGCACAGATATATCCCATCAACCATGATGGAACCCCGGTCACATTTCACCAGGTTATTGATACAGCGCAGCAAAGTGGTTTTACCGGAACCGGAACGTCCGATGATTGCTAATATTTCCCCGGTTTGTAAGGAAAAACCGACGTCTTTTAACACCTGTTCTGTTTTAAAAGATTTCCACAAACCTTCTACTTTCAGGACCATTCTTCATTCCCCCTGTTACCGGCCCGGTTACTGGTAATAAGCATACCTTTTTTCGATTTGCTGGAAGACTTTCGTTAAGATCGCGGTCAAAGCCAGATAAAACACTCCTACGACCACAAAGGGCACCAGAGAAACATCGCGGTTGGAAGCGATACGCCCGGCCCGCAATAATTCCCCTAAACCCACAACGTATACCAACGCGGTATCTTTGACCAGTGTGATCACTTCATTGGCCACAGAAGGCAAGACAATTTTAACCACTTGCGGCAGAACAATCCTCATAAAGGTTTGCACCGGGGAAAAACCCAATACTTTGGCCGCCTCATACTGTCCTTTGTCAATCGATTCGATTCCCCCACGGAAAATCTCGGCGAAATAAGCGGCATAATTGAGGACAAAGGCAATCAACGCTGCCGTAAACCGTTCCAACTGGAGCCCCACCGTCGGCAAGCCTAAACCAAAATAGATAAAAATGAGCTGCAGCAGCAGGGGGGTGCCCCGCATAATCCAGATATAGACCTGAATTACGGCCACCAGCGGTTTGATTTTGGATAATCTCCCGACGGCCACCAAAATCCCTAAAGGGATGGAGAAGACCAGGGTAAGAAAGAAAATCTTTAAGGTTACTTCTAGCCCGGAAAGCATGGCCGGCATTAGTGTGATAAGGTAGTCAAGCATCGACATCATCCTACACTCATGTTTAATCTACAATCTGCGACTATTAATTGGCAAACCACTTCTGGTAAATCTCATCATACTTGCCGTCTTCTCTCATTTCGTCCATGGCCTTATTAATCTCGGCCAAAAGTTTCGTATCTTCTTTCCTCACGCCAATCCCGTATTCTTCTTCCCCAAAGTTTTCCTCCAGGATTTTGAATTTTTCGGGGCCTCTCTCTTTAATAACGTATTTGACCAACACTTCATCGGCTACTACCGCGTCAACCCGCTTGGATTCTAAATCCATGAAGCATTCGTTGTTGGTGTCCAATAAAACCGGTTCCCCACCGTCCAAACTGGCCACTAATTCCGGTTCCTTGTTCACGGCCTCGACGGCGCTGGATTCATTCTGAATCGCCACTTTCTTGCCTGCCAGATCGGCTTTCACGGCAATCGGCGACTCCGCTAAGGTGATAATCACTTGCCGGTTGCCCAAATAGGGTTCCGAGAAGGCGACCTTGGCTTTACGCTCTTCCGTAATGGAATAGCCGTTCCAAATCAGGTCGATATTGCCGTTGTTCAATTCTGATTCCTTCATGGTCCACTCAATGGGTTGAAACCTTACCTCGAGGCCAATCCTTTGAAATACTTCTTTGGCCAGATCAATATCAAAACCGACCAGTTCACCGTTTTTGTCACGAAAGCCCATGGGAGCGAAAGTATCATCCATCCCCATCACCACATAACCCCGGTCCTGCAGTTGGGCAAAAGGATCGGTCTTGACATTCTTGCTTTCTCCCTGCTGGCCGCATCCGGCCAAACCGGCTAACCCTAACGCCAAAACCAGGGTCAGCGCAATCAATCTCCCCATTGTTTTCTTCATTTTCCTAAACTCCTCCCCTTCTCTACTTTAATATTCTGGTTACTTTTGCTTTACCACTTTAACATAATAAAGCTTTTTAATGTTTTTGTCAACTGATATCTTTTCCCCGTTAATTGCCAATGTTTATACCAATGAATTTTTTGTGAATTTTTCCTTTACTATTATTTTCCCTTAAGTTAGAATACAATATATGGGAAGGACTCCTCTGGGATTTCTTTCAGGAAAAGACTTTTCAAATAATAGCCAGGCCACTGGCTACGAGCGGGGGGTGAAGAAGTGTCCTCATCTTTAGGTACCGTGTTACCTCTGTATTCCATCATGCCGTTTATCGGGATGTTATTATCAATCGCTTTAGGACCTGTCCTCATTCCAAAATTCTGGGAACACCACTTTGGTAAAATCTCCTTAGCATGGGCAACAATCGCGGCTGTTCCCTTAATTATTGCCTATAACAAGGTAGCACTTCATGAACTATTACATGTGCTCATCGCAGACTACATACCCTTTATTATTCTATTAGCGTCTCTTTATACGGTGGGGGGAGGCATCTTAGTTCGTACTACATTAAAAGGTACTACCCTGGTTAATGCCGGTTTTCTTACTGTCGGCTCCTTACTGGCTTCCTGGATGGGTACTACCGGAGCGGCAATGCTGCTGATTCGTCCCTTCCTGCGCGTCAACAAAGAACGCAAATACAAGGCATTTATGATCGTCTTCTTTATTTTTATGGTCGCAAACATTGGTGGAGCCTTAACTCCTTTAGGGGATCCCCCTTTATTCCTGGGCTTCTTGCATGGAGTTCCTTTCTTCTGGACGCTGCGTTTATTTTCACCAATGCTTCTCCTGCTATTATCTTTGCTGGTAATATACGTGGTTTTTGATCTTTATTACCTGCGCAAGGAACAAAAAGAAGCGGCCAATAGCCCGGCTATACGGAAAGCAACTTTGCAGGAAGTCGCTGCAACCACTTCCTGCGAGAAATTTCGAATTCTTGGTTGTTATAACTTTTTTCTTTTGGCAGGAATCATCGGTGCAATTTTATTTAGTGGAAATGTGAAAATGAGCGAAGTATCTATTCTTGGAGTTCACATCGCTTTACAAGATATAATCCGTAACGTTTTACTACTGGCTATTATGGGTCTTTCTTTACTCATCACTCCTAAATGTATCCGCGAGGAAAACGAGTATTGCTGGAACCCGATTTTAGAAGTAACTTATCTTTTCTTCGGCATCTTTATTACCATGATGCCGGCGTTACTAATCCTGAAAGCCGGAGAAACCGGAGCCTTAGGTTTCATTAGCGCAGCGGTAAAAGAACCGGCCAATTACTTCTGGGTTACCGGAATGTTTTCCAGTTTCCTGGATAATGCTCCCACTTATCTTGCTTTCTTCAGTGCCGCTCTGGGGCAATTCTACCCGAATATGGCCGAATCGATTGCGGTTCCGCTTTTGCTGTCCGAGAATCCTCTTTACCTAAAGGCCATTGCATCAGGAGCAGTATTCTTCGGAGCCATGACTTATATCGGCAATGCCCCCAACTTTATGGTTCGTTGCATCGCGGAGGAATCAGGGATCAAAATGCCCAGCTTCTTTGGATATATGCTCTATAGTATTTGCATTCTCCTGCCCCTGTTCGGATTAGTCACTTGGCTTTACTACTAAACCCTTAACCGCTCTATCTCCAAAAACCCAATAAAAACCCCGATCTCTCCTGGGATCGGGGTAATCTTTTCGTCACATCTTGGACAGAAACAGAAGCCCTTTACTTATGATAGGGCTCACCTTGGGCAATCTTCATACTGCGGTACAGTTGCTCCAAAAGGATTACCCGCATCATTTGATGGGGAAAAGTCAGGCGGGAAAAAGATAACAGGAAATCGCTTTGGGCAAGAAGCTCCTGAGAAATCCCGTAAGAGCTTCCAATAATAAAGGCAAGCTTGCTCTGCCCTTCCAAAGCACGGCGGCTGATAAAGGCACTCAGTTCCTCCGAGGACAACTGCTTCCCCTGGATGGCCAGGCTGATCACGAAGGAACCGCCGGGATTTGCCGCCGGATGCTTTCCCCTTCTTTGTCCAAAGCCTGCCTGATTTCGGCCCGGGAAGGATTTTCCGGCAACCTTTCTTCTGCAACTTCCACGATTTCAAGCCTCGTGTAAGGCTCCAATCTTTTGCAATACTCTTTGACCGCGTCCTTCCAGTATTGTTCTTTTAATTTTCCTACGGTAATCATCCGAATCTGCATTTTTACCCCTTCCGTTAAACGACCCACGCTTTCCCAAAGCAGCTTACACTTCGATACAGGCGCTTGGTTTGTAGCGCGGCGCCACCACCACATCCACCTCTTCCAGGTTCACCTGATTGTTTTCTAAAATGTCCCGCACGGTATGTAAAGCCAGGGCTGGATCATTGTTTTCCGCGCTTAAATGGGCCAGCAATACCTTATGGGTAGCTTTCCCCAGGATGCGCAACAAACCATGCGCCGCACGGTCGTTGGATAAATGCCCCCTTACTCCGGAAATCCGCTTCTTCAGCGGCCAGGGGTAGGGGCCGTTTTTGAGCATCTCCAGATCATGGTTGGCCTCCAGGATCAGGGCGTTAACATTCGCCAGCGCCCGCTCCATTTGCGCGGTAAAAACCCCCGAGTCCGTGGCAATCCCAAGTGTTTCTCCCCCCTCGGACAGTAAAAAACCAACCGGTTCCATGGCATCATGAGAAACCGGAAAAGGTTCAATCTTCAAAGCACCGATTTGGAAAGAATGCTGCGCGCAGATGTAGTGTTTTTGTTCTTCTTCGATGGTCCCGGGAAGGCGGTCTAACTCACACCAGGTCCCCTCGGTGGCATAAACGGGGAGATGGTACCTTCGCGCCAAAACCCCCACTCCCGTAATATGGTCCCGGTGCCCATGGGTCAGTAAAAGTCCGTCTAAATCCCGCAGCGACCGGCCACAAGCCTCCTCCAGGGCAGCACTAATCGTCTTTCCCGATTGTCCGGCATCAATCAGCACTCTGGTGGTCGCCGTTTCCACATAAACAGCATTCCCCGAGCTACCGCTAAAAAGCGTCCATACTTTCATGTTTTTACCGCTCCCTTGTTTTTTTAACTACGAATGTTACCATGAAGCCAGCCCAAATACCTCCCTGGCAAAATCGGCAAACTCCACCCCATAGGTTTCGGCAAAAGCCCGGTGAAACTCCTGCCCCTTCCCTAACGCCCGCAGTAAAGCCCCCATCCGCTCCTTGCCCCCACGAGCCAGCAGTTGACGAACGGCGTGGAAAGACTGCCAATAAGCCAGATACTGGTCCGGCTGTTCATCAAACTCCTTGTCCAATTTTTTAAAAGAATACGCCTTTGCTTTACGGTCCGCGGAAGGTTCATCCAGCGTAAAACCGGTTATTCTTTCCTCCACATCCTGAGCCAGCCCCTCCGTCAGCCAGCGGGGATAATTCCCTCCGGTCACTTTGTCTACCAATAAATGGGTTAACTCATGGGCCAGCGGTCCCTCCCTGGCGAAGATTTCCCTGGCTTCGGCGCTGTTTTGCGGGGACCGGCTGTTCCAGCCATAGGGGGAAACCAGCCGAATCGAACCCGCCCAATAAACGCCCACCGCGCTTTTATCCCCGGTCCAACCAAAACTCCGCTTTAAGCTTTCTTCGTCCCGGTAGAAAACCAGAGGAATTTGGCGCGATGCGTGTTTAAGGCCAAGGATTTTCTCCGCCTCCTGCAAATACTCTTCCGCAAGGGTTAAGACGATGGAGGCAAGCTCCTCATCTTCCTTGGTATATTTGAGGATAAAGGTGTTGCTTGCTAATTTTTCATAATCCTTCGTCTGGTAAGCAAGCATTGCCAGGGCGCCCTGTTGAAAAACCCGGTAGACAATCTTGCGGAAGTAAGTGGATATTCCCGTGGACAGCATACACGCCAAAAGCGCAATCATAACAATTATGGTCAAGCCACTGTTTTTGATTGAGAATGGCTCGTTTTTTTCTACTTTTCTGGAAACACTGACTAAATTAAGCATGGGATACAGCCTGCTTTCGTTTGGTTATTGGGCTCCGTATCCCATTATAGCAGAGCTTCCCTTTTCTTGTGCTGGTAATATCCCCCTAGAGATACCATACCAATGTGGTTAGAATAAGCCCTGCGCTTAATAAAAGCGCCAGCACAACCACAAAGGCCCTTTTGATTTTCTCTTTTTGCCTTTTCGTCAATCGCATCGCGCTTTAACCCTCCTTCTTTGAACGTAAATACTCATCCACCGCAGCCATGACCAGAGCGCCATCCCCAACGGCGGTGGCCACCTGCCGCACACTTTTCACCCGGCAATCCCCAAGCGCAAAAATACCCGGCGTGGCAAGTTGCAGATCCTGCCCCGTAAGCAAATACCCCTCTTCGTCCCTGGTAAAGCCGGCGCCTAAAAAATCCGTATTCGGTTTCCGGCCGATATAGATGAATACGCCATCCACTTCCTCCGTGCCGGTTTCCTGGGTTTTGACGTTTTGCACCAGCAGGGCGGATACTTTTTGCTCTCCCCTTATCTCCAAAGGCACTGTGTTCCAACGGATTTTAACGTTCGGGAGCGTCAGCACCTGCTGGCTTAAATACTGGTCGGCCCGGAAGGAATCACGCCGGTGAATAATCAGCACTTCCTCCGCCAACTTGGCCAAATAGATGGCTTCCTTAACGGCCGCATCTCCGCCGCCGATTACTGCCACTTTTTTCTTTTTAAAGAAAAATCCGTCACAAGTAGCGCAATAGGAGACCCCGCGCCCCACAAATTCTTTTTCACCTTTGATGCCCAGTTCCCGCGCTTGGGCGCCGGTGGCGATCAAAACCGTTCTTCCCTGCACCAACCCCTCCGTTGTTTCCACCGTTTTGATTTGTTCTCCCTGCCCGAAATCAGTGTTCCCCAGACCGGGATGGATATTGAGCCCGGTGACTTCCGCCACCAGCATCTTACAGCCAAAACGCAAAGCCTGCTGATAAAAGCCTTGCATTAAATCAAAGCCCGATATTCCCTCGGCAAAACCGGGATAATTTTCGATCCGGTCGGTTATGGCCGCCTGCCCGCCAAAAGTTCCTCGTTCAATCAAGATCGTTTTCCAACCCGCCCGGCAGGCGTAAATGGCCGCGGTAAGCCCGGCCGGCCCGCCACCGATAATCACAATGTCGTAAATCCCCACACCGATCCTCCCTTCATCCTCCTTGCAGCACCCGGGAAAAATACTAGAGAAAAGGTACAAGCTTTCACCTGTACCTTTTTAATATGTATACTTACCGGTTTTGCTAAACTTGTTCAATAAACCCTTCCCGCACCCTTTAATCCAAATATTGTCTCGGCGAAACATGCTTGCCGTTAAGAATCGTTTCAAAATGAAGGTGCGAACCTGTGCTTCTCCCGGTTGACCCGACTCTTCCGATCAGATCGCCCCGGGAAACCTTCTGCCCCACCGAAACATCGATGGCGCTCAGGTGGGCATAACGGGTTACCAGCCCTTGTCCATGACTGATATCGACACATTTCCCATAAGTGCCGAACGAAGCAGCTCGAATTATGGTTCCATCCCCGGCGGCACAAACCGGATCCCCCTGGTCGCCGTCAATATCAATTCCCGTGTGCCGGGAGCGGCCCCGGGACGTCCCGTAGGACGAAGTAATCTTCCCTCGCAACGGCCAGCCTAAAGTACCATTTCCTCCGCCATCACGAGAGGCCACAATTAATTTTGTTCCTTTCCGCACCACTTCGGTTACCGGCTCTTTGAGGACAAGCTCTTCCAGGGTCTGCTTCTCGACAACCTGGTCATTGGTTTTCGTAATCCGGTAAGTGACCCGTTTCAAGCCGTCACTACCGGATTTCTTCACTTTTTGTTGTCCTTTCCAAAGCGAATCGTCATTTTCATATTCTACCGGATGCGGAATCTTTTCTTCCACCGTGGTGGTCATGACCGCTACAACATTAACCAAGGGTTCCGCCTTTTTCAAATTTAAGCGTTGCCCGATTTGCAGCAGTTCTCCCTTTAAGGAGGGGTTCATTTCTTTAAGTTGGGCTACGGTTAAATCATGGTCCCGCGCAATTGTCCACAAGGATTCTCCTTCCGCTACTTCGTGCTGGACAATTTTCTCCATGCCCGTAAGCATGGCTTGCACGGCTTCATCTTTGGTCAGCAGCCCCCCGGCCGTGGTTTTGGCCGGTACAACCGCAACCTCTCCTTGAAATTCCAGGGTCTCAATTTGCACGGTGCCTTGTCCCTGGTCCTTGGAAGCACCGTTTCCCTCAGCTATGTAAGCGGCTTTTACTGCCTCCAGCGCTTCCTTGGCCTCCGCCTCCGAAGCTAAAAACACTTTCTGTTCCCCGTTAATGGCAATGGCCCAGGTATTGATTGGCCAACGAAGCTGCTGCTTTAAAACCGCAACTAATTGCTCCTCTTTGATAATCTCCCCGGTCCCGGACTTTTCCTTCACAAAGGATAGCTGGGAAGTGGCCACGTCCACCTCCATGCCAATCTCCTGGGACAACTCCTGGCGGGCTGTCTCCAGCGCTTTGGCCACCGCTTTTTCTCCGGGCACCAGACCGATTTCCTGTCCATCCGCTAAAAGCATCACCGGCTGGAAAGCCATATAGAAAAACCCACCGGCCAGGATGCTGAGCGCCAATGCGCAGGCCGCCCCGATTTTAACGCTTTGCAGGTTTTTCACCTTGCGTAGGTGCGCCAGGAACACCGGCGCCGCCTCTTTACCGATTACTTGCTTATGGTTAACCATTGCTTTGTTGTTTTTCTTTTTCTGATTTTTTTTCTTCGTAATATTCGTTTTATTTATATCTTTATTCTTCTTAGCTGTTTTTGAACAGTTGCTTTTTAAATTATTTTGGGCAGATCTTTCGGGCTTACCAATTTCCAGAACGGCTATTTTCGGTAGTACTTTTAGGCTTAAAAACATTTTTACCCTCGTGTGATACGTTTTCAGGTAAGAGATAATTTTATTTGCCATTTTGCCCCAAAGACACCTTGTTGCAAAACTCAATTCTCCTTAGCCTCCGGGGTTTTCACCCTCCTTCCGTCACTTGCTAAAATCTTCTACAATATCATAATTATACTACACTTCGTCAACTTGTTTCAACCAAAGATTTTCCAATTTTAATTTTTTGTTTATTTGTTTATTTTTTCCAATAAAGCTGACTTTAAACCCCAGCACGAAAAGGCAAGGTATATACTAAGCTTCTTGCGGTTGTTCCTGCTGCCGGTCGGTCCATACTTTGACCTGCAGGTAAATCCCGTATTCCAGCCGGGTTTTTTGCAATTCACAACCCAATTCGTAGGGCTTCCGCAGATCCCGGTGAAAATGATAGGCATTGGCGTGGCAGCCGCCGCTACAGAAAAAGCGCGCCCAACAACCCCGGCATTCAGGCTTGTTAAAAACATGGGCTTGCCGGAAGTCCTCCCGGAGTGCCTGGTTTTGAATACCGGTAAAAACATTGCCCAGACAGAAGGCCTTGTTTTCCATGAACTGGTGACAGGGATACAAATCTCCAAGGGGGGATACCGCCAAATATTCGTTGCCGGCCCCGCAGCCCGATAGCCTTTTCAAAAGGCAGGGCCCTTTATTCAGGTCAATATTGAAGTGGAAAAACTGAAAAGGCTTCCCCTCCCGGTAATACTGCAGCCATTTTTCCGCCAGCCGGGCATATTGCTCCTTTAATACCGGCAAATCCTCCTCCTGCAAAGCGTAATCCTGCTCGGGAGAAGCCACCACCGGCTCCAGCGAAACGCGCTTCATGCCCCGGTCCACCAAATACAGCACATCTTCGCAAAAATCCAGGTTAAAGTGGGTATAGGTGCCCCTGACATAATAGGTGTCCGCTTTTTGCCTGCTTAGGTATTCCCGAATCCTTTGGTCCACCAGGGCAAAGCTGCCCTTGCCGCTTATAAAGGGGCGCATCTGATCATGGACCTGGGGCCGCCCGTCGATACTTAAGATCAGCTGCACATCCTCCTGATTGAGATAATCAATGATCTCAGGAGTCAAAAGCACCGCATTGGTGGTCAGGGTTTGCTTCAGGATTTTTCCGGTCTCCCGGGCCTTTTCCTTGCCGTACTTGATTAATTCCTTGACCACGTTAAAATTTAAAAGCGGTTCCCCGCCAAAATAGTCCACTTCCACATGCCGGCGGGGTCCCGAAGCGGCAAAGAGGAAATCCAGGGCTTTTTGGCCGGTGGCCAAATCCATCAGGGACCGGTCCGCGCCAAAGGGTCCGGTCCCGGCAAAGCAATATTTACACCGCAGGTTACAGTCATGAGCCACGTGAAGGCAAAGCGCCTTCACAATCTGTTCATCCCGGGGCGCGTAATTTTCCTCTACGGTACTTGAGCTAAACAAAGCGCCGGTGGCGATTAATTCCTCAAAGCTCTTTCTGATTTCCTCCAGTTCCCCCAGCGGAAGGGTGGTTTGAAGAAGGGCGGTGGCTTGCTCCAAATCGCCCCCGGCCTGTTCCCAGCCCTCCAGAAAATCCCACGCCTCCTTGCTTAGGCTATGGACGATCCCGCTGTTAATGTCCAAAACGATGTAGGTATCTTCAATCGCAAATTTATGAAGCAGTGAAAAATCATAAGGCTGTGTCTTTGCCATGTTCTCCCTCCAAAAAAAGAGACCCTTGCGGGTCGGAATAGAAAGCTTTATTGTTTTTGACAATCCTGATTACTAACGGTACAGGAAGTTTTACATGCCGACTGACAAGATGTGACGCATTCGCCGCAGCCGCCTTTTTGCACCGTCTGTACTAAATTCTGTTTGTTAATCGTTTGAATGTGTACTTTTTTCTCCATCATCATCCGCCTCCTTTTCCCCGAACGACCTTAATTATATCATCGGCCGGCCCTTTGGTAAAGATTCGATCTTCCTAGATGCTCACCTGCCCTACCTTATCCGAAGAAAGCTCCACCGGCAGATCGGCCTGTTGATAATGCTTCCTGCTTTCCGTATCGACCCGCTCTAAATTTTCAAAAGCGGTGGCAATCATCAGTTTAATTCGATTCAACTGGTTAACCTCACTGGCTCCCGGATCGTAATCAATCGCCACCAGATTGGTGCCCGGATAAACCCGCTTTAGTTCCTTGATCATTCCTTTGCCCGTGACGTGGTTTGGCAAACAGGCAAAAGGCTGCATGCAAATGATGTTTTTAACCCCACTCTTGATAAGCTCAATCATCTCGCCGGTCAAAAACCAGCCTTCCCCGCTCTGATGCCCTAAAGACATTACGGTAGAAGCCCCTTCGGCGATTTCCCAGATGGGTTTGGGAATAAAGAACTTTTTATGCTTGCTCTTGCTTAAAGCTTTCCGGTAAATGCGCTGGTAGAAATCCAGCACCAGGACGGCGAGCCCTCCCGCCAGGGCGGGAAGCTTTCTGTTGGCCAGGTACCGGGCCTTGAATACCCCATCAAGGGCACAATAGGACAAGAAATCGATCAGGGCGGGCATGACGACTTCCCCGCCTTCTGCCTCCACTACCTCTACTACATTATTATTCGCGGTGGGATGAAATTTCACTAAAATCTCCCCCACCAAACCCACCTTCGGCTTTTGCTCCTCCTTTGTTTCCAACCGGTCAAAGTCCCGGACAATTTCTTTAATGTTTCTCCGGAACTTAAGCCAACTGGGGCTCGCCAAAGACTCCTTGGCAATTTTCACCCACTTTTCGTACAGGGCGTTGGCAGAACCTTTGCTTTTTTCATAGGGGCGCACCCGGTAGAGCACATTCATCAGCACATCGCCGTAAATTGTCGCCATCAGCGCCCGGTGCAACAAACCGAGGGACACTTTGAACCCGGGGTTTTTCTCCATACCGTTGGCGTTAAGGGAGATAACGGGAACATGACCAAGTCCCGCATCCTGCAAAGCCTTCCTTAACAACCCGATGTAATTGCTGGCCCGGCAGCCGCCGCCGGTTTGCGAAATCATGACCGAAGTATTTTGCAAATCATACTGCCCCGACTTCAGGGCTTCAATTAATTGCCCAATGACAATAATCGCCGGATAACAGGCATCATTGTTCACGTATTTCAACCCTTCGTTGATAGCCTGATAATCGATGGAGGGTAACACCACTAAATTATAGCCGGACAGCCGGAAGGCCTCCTCCAGGAATTGAAAATGAAGCGGCGACATCTGGGGCACCAGAATCGTATGCTTTTTGCGCATTTCTTCGGTAAAGACGATTTTTCTAAAAGCAGCCTCCCCGCGCTTGTGTCGTTGAAAACCGTTTTTCTCCCGCTCCATAATCGTCGCTTTCAACGAACGAAGCCTAATCCGGGCTGCCCCCAGGTTGTTCACTTCGTCAATTTTCAAGACGGTGTAAACCTTCGAGTGGGCCTGCAGGATCTCCTGCACCTGGTCGGTGGTAACCGCATCCAGACCACAGCCAAAAGAATTTAACTGGACCAGTTCCAGGTTATCCTGGGTGGCTACAAAGCTGGCCGCCGCATAAAGCCGCGAATGGTAGGCCCATTGGTCCACAACCCTTAAAGGCCGCTCCACTTTTCCCAGATGGGCCACCGAATCTTCCGTTAAAACGACCATGCCCAGCGAATTGATCATCTCCGGGATCCCATGGTTAATCTGGGGATCGATATGATAAGGCCGGCCGGCCAGGACAATGCCTTTGATCCTTTTTTCCCGGATCTCCTTTAAGGCAGCTTCTCCGGCTTCCCGCATTTCCTTTTTAAAGGCCTCCTGCTCCTGTTGGGCCAAAATGATGCTCCGCCGGATTTCTTTTTCCCCGATGTTTAATGGTTTGAGAGCACTCGTTAAACCTTTCAGAAGACTCTTTTCGTCGTTTAAAGACAGGAAAGGCTTTAAGAAAAGGAGCTCCTCTTCTCGCACCCCGTCCACATTATTCTTGATTACTTCCGGATAGGAAACCACAATCGGGCAGTTAAAGTGATTGTCGGCTTCCTTTTGCTCCTTTTTTTCATAAGTGACACAGGGATAAAAGATCACTTTGACCCCTTTTTCAATTAAATCCATAATATGGCCGTGCACCATCTTTCCCGGATAACAAACGGATTCCGAAGGGATGGTCTCGATTCCTTTTTCGTAAATCTCGTTGGAGGACCGGTCGGACAAGACCACCCGAAAGCCCAGGTGCGTAAAGAAAGTGAACCAGAAGGGGTAATTCTCATAGATGTTTAACACCCGGGGGATCCCGATCACCCCGCGGCGGGCGTATTCCTCGGGAATAGGCTTATAGGCAAAAAGCCGCTCGTATTTCTTTTGATAGAGATTAGGCAGGCGGTTGTTTTCCTTCTCGCCGCGGGCCCCTTTTTCGCAACGGTTGCCCGAAACAAAACGCTCGCCATTTCTAAACTTGTTGATGGTTAAAATGCAACTGTTGGCACAGCCCTTACAACGGGAAACCGCGGTCTCCAGGCGAAAATCCCTGAGCTGCGCTTCCGTCACCAATTGGGAAACGGATCCTTCCACGTATCTTTCCCTGGCAATCAAGGCCGCGCCGAAAGCGCCCATAATCCCGGCAATATCCGGTCTGATCACTTCGCGGCCAGAAAGAATCTCAAAGGCCCTGAGCACCGCATCATTATAGAAGGTGCCGCCCTGGACCACAATTTTTCCCCCTAACTCCTGGGCGTTTTTCAATTTGATGACCTTAAACAGGGCATTTTTGATAACGGAGTAGGACAAACCCGCCGAAATATCGCCGACGGAAGCTCCTTCCTTCTGCGCCTGTTTTACCTTGGAATTCATAAAAACCGTGCACCGGGAACCTAAGTCGGACGGATGGGGAGCATACAAGGCGGCGGCGGCAAAATCCTCAATTTTCATGTCTAATGAGGCCGCAAAGGTATCCAAAAAGGAGCCGCAGCCGGAAGAACAGGCTTCATTCAGGAGAATGCTGTCAATCACCCTGTCCCTGATCTTGAGGCACTTCATGTCCTGCCCACCGATATCCAGAATGAAATCCACCCCCGGGCAGAAATACTCGGCCGCTTTATAATGGGCCAGGGTCTCGATTTCGCCCACATCCACCTTCAAGGCCGCTTTGATTAACCCTTCCCCATAACCGGTGACGGTGGAATGAACAATCTTCGCCGTAGGTGGCAAAGCCCGGTACAAGGCCTTTAACGCTTTAACGGTGGATTTGAGGGGGCTGCCCTCATTACTGCCGTAATAGGTGTATAAAAGTTCTCCCTCGTCATTAATTAAAGCCAGTTTGGTGGTGGTCGAACCGGCATCGATCCCTAAATAACAGTTACCGGTAAAACCGGCCAGGTCCCTTCTTTTGACGGTATTTTTTTGATGCCTTGCTTTAAATTGCGCATATTCCGCCGGTTCTGAAAAGAGCGGTTCCAGGGTATTGGTTTCCCTGATGGCCGTCTTCCCGAAAGCGTCCAATTCCGCCAGGAAAGTTTTATAATGGACCGGCTGCTCATTCAGCGAGGACAAGGCCGCCCCCAGCGCCACAAAAAGTTGCGAGTTTTCGGGGAAGATCGCTTGCTCCGGCGTTAATTGCAAGGTTTCAATGAACCTTTTTCTTAATTCCGATAGAAAATACAAGGGGCCCCCTAAAAAAGCAATGTTGCCCCGAATCGGCCGGCCACAGGCCAAACCGCTGATCGTTTGGATCACAACCGCCTGCAGCACCGAGGCGGCAATATCTTCCCTTGCCACTCCTTCGTTCAAGAGGGGCTGCACATCGGTTTTCGCAAAAACACCACACCGGGCTGCGATGGGATAAATCACCTTATGGTTCCTGGCCAACTCATTCAAGCCGCTGGCGTCCACCTTCATGAGCGTGGCCATTTGGTCGATAAAGGAACCGGTTCCTCCTGCACAGGTTCCGTTCATCCGTTGGTCGACCCCATCGTTAAAGTATGTAATTTTGGCGTCTTCTCCGCCTAATTCAATGGCCACATCGGTTTTCGGATAATAAGTCTTAATCGCTTTGGTGGAGGCAATCACTTCCTGGGTAAAGGGCACCCCCAGGTCGCGGGCAATCCCTATTCCCCCGGAGCCGGTAATCATCACGGTTGCTTTCGCATCCTTGATGATATCGACTGCGCCCTGCAGAATCTCCCACAGCTTTTTCCGAATATCGGCGTAATGACGTTCATATTTGCTATAGATGATTTCATGCTGTCTGTTGAGGACCACTAATTTCACGGTCGTCGAACCAATGTCGATCCCCACATGAAAGATTTTGCTCATTTAGTCCCACAGCAAAGGCGCTGTGTTCACCTCCTTGGTTTTTAAGAAAAACCTTGCCAAAATTATTACTACATCTCTATTTTAATATATTTTCATTATTTCACAATAAAGAATAAACAACAAACCCGACCTATTGCCGGGTTCTTTCTTTTTTCGGAATGGAGCGGGTGAAGGGAATCGAACCCTCGCCGCCAGCTTGGGAAGCTGGAGTTCTACCATTGAACCACACCCGCATAATATCTTTTTCATCCAGTTTAAAAATCACGACCAAATCTATAAGAGAATATTTAATTAAGCGCAGAAAAAAGATTGGTGGGCGATGAGGGACTCGAACCCCCGACCTCATGCATGTGAGGCATGCGCTCTAACCAGCTGAGCTAATCACCCCCGGTAAAAGTCAGCTCTATGACTCAGAGCATGTTGAGATGATCTTTTCTAAAGTTAGACTGGTGCCTTGGGGCGGAATCGAA